>JBDTTA010000157.1:0-6323 GCA_039930845.1 Gemmatimonadales bacterium | reverse complement strand
CTCGAACGACTGATCGAGCGTCAGCGTCACCGTGGTCCCCTGTGGCAGCACCACGTCGCGGTCTTTCGTCTCCACCGCCCGCTGGGCGCCGATCGCACCGCCGATGATTCCGCCGATGATCGCGCCCTTGGTGCTGCCGCCGATTACCCGCCCCACCACCGCGCCGGCGCCCGTGCCGACGCCTACCTTCGCGATGTCCCCCGCGCCAGTCTTCCGGCCTTCGAGCGCCGTCTTCACCCCGGAAAGCGACGCGGCGATCGGCTGCGAGACTCCGTTGATCGACACCGCCGACGGCTTGACCGTGAGCGTGCCGGTGCTGTCGCCCTTGTTCTCCGACTCCTTGATGGCGGTGATCTTGAGCGTCACCATCGATCCCGCCGGGATGACCGTACGGCCAGATGCATCCTTCACATCGCTCCCCACGGTCGCGGTCACTTCGTCACCGACCTTGTTCTTGTTGGACCGGATCTCCGCGTCAGTCGCGGCGGAGAATGTCGTGCCCGACGGCAATGACCTGGCCACGGCGGCCGGCGCCGGTGCAGGCGCCGCAGGTTTGGGCGCTGCGGGCGCAGGTGCGGCCGGAGCGGAGGCGGCCGGGGTCGCCGGCTTCGGTTTCGGCTTGGGAGCGGGTGCCGCCGGAGCGGGTTCGGAGGCTGGCGCGGCCGGGGCATCGTTCAATGGCGCCGTGGTGTCGACCGGCGCGAGCTGCAGGTCACGCTTGAGACTGTCGGCCGAGGCCACATCGCGCGTATCTCCGCGGCCGCATCCCGCCATGGCAAGTGCGGCAATTACGGCGAGCATGGTTTTCGACATTGATCCTCCAGAAGTGTGACTTGCCCGGGTTCCGGTGCACGCTGACATTCCAGCCAGGCATATGAAAGAGCTGCGTTCGCTACTTCCGTTCGTTGTCCCATACCGGTGGACGTATCTGGCCGGAATGGTGCTCGTTGTCGTTTCAAACTTCTTCACAACCATCGGACCGCGCTTCCTTGAACAGGGAATCGACGCCCTGCGAACGGGAGCCGATTTCCACCTGGTCGAGGTGGCGGTGGCCCTGCTGCTCGGTGCGGCGCTCCTGGCCGGCGTCGGCCGCTACGGCATGCGCGAACTGCTGAACAGCGGCAGCCGCAGGGTCGAAACCGACCTGCGCGATCATTTCTTTGCCCACCTGCAGCGGATGTCGGCCGAGTTCTACGACCGGTACCCCACGGGCGACGTCATGGCCCGGGCCACGAACGACCTGCTGGCGGTGCGGATGGTCGTCGGGCCCGCCCTGATGTACCTCGTGGATACTACTATCAGGGCCCTGCTAATTGCACCTGCCATGCTCGCCATCAGCACGCGGCTCACGCTCATCGCCCTCGTGCCGCTCATCGGCCTGCCGGTGGCCATGATCGTCCTCGGCCGGCGCGTGCACCGGCGCACTGAAGCGATCCAGGCCCAGTTCAGCGATCTCAGCAGCCAGGCGCACGAAAATCTTTCCGGTATCCGGGTCGTCCGCGCCTATCGGCAGGAGGAGGCGGAAATCACCCGCTTCCGCGCGTTGAGTGAGGACTACCTCGGCAAGAACCTGATACTCGCCAGGGTGCAGGGCCTCTTCTTCCCGCTGCTCACCTTTCTCGGCGGACTGAGCGGACTGACCGTCCTCTACGCGGGGGGGCGCCTCGTCATGGCCGGCAGCGTGACGGTGGGGCAGTTCATCGCCTTCGGCGTATACCTCGGGATGCTCGTGTGGCCCATGATCGCGCTTGGCTGGGCCGTCAATCTCGTGCAGCGTGGTGCGGCGTCGATGGGCCGGATCAACCAGCTGCTTCGGGAAACGCCGGCGATCGCGGGCCCGGCCGAACCCCTTCATCTCCCTCCGGCCCGCGGGGGACGTGCCGTGGAATTCCAGGGTGTCTGGTTCTCGTTCCCTGGCGCGCGCGAGCGCGGCTGGGTGCTTCGCGACGTCACATTCCGCGTCGAGGCTGGACGGTCCCTCGCGGTGGTCGGCGCGACGGGATCGGGCAAGTCCGCGCTGGTGGACCTGCTGGTGCGCGCCTACGATCCCGATCGCGGCACGATCCGGTTCGACGGCACCGAGATCCGCCGGATCTCGCTCGACGACTTGCGCCACGCGGTGGGATTCGTGCCGCAGGAGACCTTTCTCTTCGGCGAGACGCTCCGCGAGAACGTCCTGCTCGGTGCCCCCGACGATGGGCGCCTCGAGCGTGTGGCGGAGGTCTCCCAGCTCACCGAAGCGCTCCCCTCGCTGCCCGCGGGCTACGACACGATGCTCGGCGAGCGCGGCATCAACCTGTCCGGAGGGCAGAAACAGCGCGCCGCGATTGCGCGGGCCCTCGCGCAGGACCCGCCGATCTTCGTGCTCGACGACGCGCTCAGCGCGGTGGACGCGCAGACCGAGGCGAAGATTCTTCAGGCGCTGCGCGGCGCGCTGCAGGGGCGCACGAGCATCATCGTGTCACACCGGCTGGCCGCGGTCCGCGAGGCCGACTGGATTCTGGTGCTCGACGAGGGAGAGATCGTCGAACAGGGGACGCATGGAGAGCTGATCGCGCGCGGCGGGCGGTACTGGGAGCTGCTGCGGCGTCAGCAGCTTGAAGAGGAGCTCGAGGAGGAGGGGGTGGTGTAGTCAGATCTTCTCCCGCACCACCTCCGGCGTGAACTGCTGCAGCCACCCCGCCAGCCGGGTGAACTCCCCCGTCACCATCAGGATCCCCACGAACACGAGCAGTGCCCCGCTCACCCGCATTACCCAGGGGAGATACCGCCGGAATCGCTGGAACCAGTCGAGAAAGGACTCGAGCGCCACCGCGGCGAGGAGAAACGGTACCGCCAACCCGGCGGAGTAGGACACCAGCAGCAGCGTCCCGCGCGTCAGATCGTTCGATGTGGCGGCGAGTCCGAGAATGGCGCCGAGCACGGGGCCGATGCACGGCGTCCATCCCGCGGCGAAGGCCATCCCGACCAGCAGCGAGCCGAGGTAACCGACCGGCTTCTGCTCCATCTGCACCCGCCGGTCGCGCATCAGGAAGTCCGCCCGGAACACCCCCAGACACACCAGCCCGAACCCGATGATCAGCACCCCGCCGATCCGCTGAATCCATACCTGGTACTGATTGAGCGCGCGGCCGAGAGCGGTGGCACTGGCGCCGAGCAGGATGAAGACGAGAGAGAAGCCGGCGACGAAGAGGATGGCGTGAAAGAGGGCCGGCCGCTTGCGACCGGTCGCCTCCGGCAGCGACATCCCCGTGAGAAATCCGATGTAGGAGGGCACGAGCGGCAGCACGCACGGCGAGAGGAAGCTCAACAGCCCCGCGGCAAACGCGACGAAGAGACCGAGTCCAGCCGGCTCATTCATAGCGGCGCGAGCTCCCGCTGGCGGCACTCGCGGCAGATGCCGTAGACCTCGATCCGGTGCCGTCGGTGCTGAAAGGCGTGTTCGTCGGCGATGACGGGCAGCATCCGCTCGAGCCGCTCGTTCTGGAACTCCACGACCCGGCCGCATCGCTCGCAAATGAGGTGCTCGTGATACGTCTGCTCCGGCATCGGCTCATACCGCTTGAACCCTTCGCCAAAATCGTGCGCTCGCACGAGACCGCTCTGCACGAGCAGGTCGAGTGTGCGATACACCGTGGCCACGCCGACGTTCTCGCCCCGGGACCGCAGCACTTTGCCGATCGCCTCGACCGACGGATGGTCCTCGGAGAGAAACACCGTCTGGGCGACGAGATCGCGCTGGCGGGTGACGGGCTGGCGATGGTCGCGCAGGAAGCGCCGAAAGCGCTCGAGGAGCGCGGCGCCTTCGTCTTTACCGAGGCGGGCCATCGGGCAGGCCCGCGGTGGACGCCGATGCGAACCACGCGTCCGGGGCGACCGGAAGGGGAGGCTGCTCGTCGTCGATCCGGTGGTGGGCCTCCTGGAGGAGCCGGTCGAGTGCTTCGACGGGCCCGCTGCCGACTTCCTCGACCGACGCCTCGAACTTGCCCCGTTCTTTCCCCTTGATGTTGAGCGCGTAGCGCGCCGTATAGATCCGGCGCCGCTCGCCGTCCGCGCGCGCGAGTACCGCCGTGCCCCACTCACGCCCGTCGCGGCGGAGCGGCGTGAAGACCCAGACCGCCTCGATCTCCGCGGGCGGCACAGTCGCAGCCACGGCCTCGGCCAGGCGCGCCCAGCCGGGGCCAGCGCCCGGCGCGCTCACGCCGACGCCTGGTCCCATTGCTCGCAGTAGAAACGAAAGACGTGCATGAAGTCCTGCGCGTTGGTCACGACGCCGTAGGCCTGATGGGTGCCGCGGTCCTTGAGCTTGTTCACGACGAACTCGGTCTGGTCGACGCAGATGGTCATGAGCGGCGCCGGCGCCCCGGCCGCGTCGAGGTAGAAGGCGGGCAACATGTTCCCCACGGCAATCGCGTGCAGTGCGGTGGCGACGAAGATGGCCCCCGTCGCCTTCACGGTGTGCTCGCGCATCGCGTCCTGCGCCTCCAGCGTGTCACTGAAGACGCCGGGCAGTGGCCCATCGTCACGAATGGAGCCCGCGAGCACGTACGGGATCCGCTGGGTTTCGAGTGCGTGCATGATCCCGGTCGTGATCAATCCCGTTTCCACGGCGCGGCCAATCGATCCCGCCGCCCGGACCCGGTTGATCGCCCGCATGTGCAGACCATGACCGCCCTCCGTGGGCCGCCCGGTGTTCGTCATGCCCAGCGTCGTGCCGAAGATGGCCGCCTCGATATCGTGCACGGCGACCGCGTTGCCGGCGAGCACCGCCTGCACGTAGCCGTTCCGCACGAACCACTCGAAGTCGGCCCGAGCCCGTGAGTGCACAAGGGCCGGTCCCACGACCCAGATGAGATAGCCCCCGCGGCGCTTCTCCTCACCGACCCGCGCCGCCAGCTCCTCATAATTGACCGGCCGCTCCCGGCTCACCTCGGTGGACATGAACCTGAACTCGTTGGCCCCGTGCGTCCCGCCGAGAAATCCCTGGGCGTGCACGACGATCCCCTCGCTCCCGTCCTCCGCCTCGCCCATCGCGATCAGCGCGCCTTTCGGCAGCCGCCTCGGCTCGATCGATTCGATCGTATCCCCGCGCTTCACGACGACGCAATCCATGCGCGGCCTGATGGGCGCCAGCCACTTCCCATCTACCTTGATGTAGGTTGGCAGGTTGGACGTCGAAAAGAAGCCCTCGGGCAGCACCCCGTCAGATGGCAGGGGGGCGAAATGCGCATCTGGAGCGCCGGCAAAGGGCGCTCGCGAAAAATCCGGGATGGTCGAAGGGGCGGCCGGCATACGGGGCGGAATTCTACGCCAGCGTGAGAGGGGAGACAAGGCAGCCGTAACGCTGACTCACCGCGACTTCATCATTCCTTCATGTGGGCTGCATTAGATTACCCGCTCCTCAAGAGGGGCGGACATGATTCTGAGAGCCGTGTGCACGATAACTGCTGCCTGTGTGCTGCTGACCGCCCGTGGCGTCGCGCAGGTGGGCGTCCAGACGGACTCCGCCCGTATCGACAGCACCAAGGTCACCATTCTGCCTGACGTCAACGTCACCGTCACCCGCACGCAGGAGCGGCTCGGCCGGGTGCCGTACGCGGTGGGCGTCCTGGGCAAGCAGGATCTGCAGCGCGGACAGCAGACCATTGGCCTCGACGAAGCGCTGTCCAACCTGCCGGGCGTGGTCGTCTCCAATCGCTATAACTTTTCGCTCGATCAGCGCATCTCGATTCGCGGCTTTGGAAGCCGCTCCAACTTCGGCGTGCGCGGCCTCAAGATTCTGCTCGATGGCGTGCCGCAAACGCTCCCTGACGGCCAGAGCCAGCTCACCAACGTGGAATTCGGCACGATCGGCCGCGCCGAGGTGCTCCGCGGCGCCAGCTCGTCACTCTACGGCAACGCCTCGGGCGGCGTGATCTCGCTCGAATCGGAGCCTGCGGCGCAAGCCGCGTTCGCGACGCGGGTGCGGGTCGAGGGAGGCACCGGCAAGGGGAGCGATGACGACTTCTACAAGTGGCAGAGCTGGTCATCGGCCCGCGCGGGCAAAGCCAGCGGCACCCTCTCCATCTCGAAGTTCAGGACCGACGGCTATCGTCAGCACAGTACCGCGGACATCCGGCAGCTGAACGCGGGCGTGGACTACACCTTCTCCGGCACCACGATGGGGACGCTGCGCTTCAGCGCCGCCGACAACCCGACCGCCGAAAACCCCGGCGCGCTCACGCTCGCCGAATATCTGGCCAATCCCGACTCCGCGGCGGCGAACAATATTCTCCGCCGCGCCGACAAGAACGTGCAACAGCAGCAGCTCTCGCTCGCCCTCA
>JBDTTA010000156.1:0-6379 GCA_039930845.1 Gemmatimonadales bacterium | reverse complement strand
CGTGGGGATGGGCGTCCGCACCAGGGGTGCGGCGAGCCTGCAACATCATTCATCTCGCGAACCCGAGACTCAGAATCGAGATAGGGTCCCACGATGGCGTGGCAAGGGCGCGACAGGTCTCGAGCATCCGATCGGACCTTCCGTGCCCCCACGAGCACAGAAGAGATCCTTGTCTCACGACTTGCTCAGTTGAGTTCCAGCGCTTGCCCATGTGCATGATTCTTGCCTTTTTTGAACGATTCGGACCCGATCCCTGTCCTGACCCGACCGATCGCGATCTCTGAAATCGTGACGCCTGTGACGAACGCATCCCTGCGGGGCACCCATTCATGTGCGGACTAGCCGGCCGCTTTCATCCGACAGCGCTCCCAACCGCGGCAGGCTGGCACGAGCGAGCCGATTCCCTTCTGGCGCATCGAGGGCCGGATGGCCGCGGCCACTTTCGTGACGAGCACTGTGAGCTGGTCTTTCGCCGACTCGCGTTGATCGACCTCTCCCCGAGCGGGCAGCAGCCGATGGCCAACGAGGACGGCAGCATTCAGGTCGTCTTCAACGGCGAGATCTACAACCACCCGGCCCTTCGATCGGAGCTCAAGTCCCGCGGCCATCGCTTCCGCGGGTCCTCGGACACCGAGGTCCTCGTCCACCTGTACGAGGATCTCGGCGCGGGGATGGTGTCCCGGCTCCGCGGAATCTTCGCATTCGCCCTCTATGACCGGGCGCGCGCCTCTCTCCTGCTCGCCAGGGATCGTTTCGGGGTCAAGCCGCTGTTCTACGCAACCCATGATGGAGAGTGGGTCTTCGCGAGCGAGATGAAGGCGATCCTCGCCCTGCCCGGGTTCCGACCGCGGCTCGATCGTCAGGCCGTCTACGATTTTCTGGGTTTGGGCTACGTGCCCGAGCCTGCCACCGGCTTCGCCAACATTCATGCGCTCCCCAAGGGCAGCACGCTTCACGTGACTGGTGAGACGGAGAGAATCACCGAATTCCATCGCGTCGCGGCGCAGCCGAACCTCACGCGCCGCCTGTCCGCCGCGACCGACGAGGTGTCGCGCGCGCTGCTCGACGCCGTCAAGGCCCAGTCCGTTGCCGACGTCCCGGTGGCCGCGTTGCTAAGTGGTGGCATCGATTCATCTCTCGTTGTTGCGGCGCACGGCCGGGCAGGGGGGGGGTCGATTGAGACCTTCAACGTCCGCTTTCCCGACCGATCCCACGACGAGACCGAGCTGGCGCTGGCGGTCGCGGAACAGTGCGGCACTCGCCATCACACCATCGACCTGGCCGATTCGGCGCTGACCCCCGACACCACTCTGGGTCTCATCCGACATTTCGACCAGCCGTTCGCCGATACCAGCCTGATCCCCATGTACTGGATTTCGAAGGCGGTGCGGGAGCGTGGAATCATCTGCACGTTGTCCGGTGATGGAGGCGATGAAGCCTTCGGTGGCTATGCCCGCTTTTGGCGCGCGAACCGCCTGATTCAGTTGCTCAACCTCCCGGCGTGGGCACGTCACACGACCGAAAAGGTCGGAGCAGCGCTCGAGTCCCGCACCCGGAACTGGGGACGGCAGGTGTTCAAGGCTGTCGAGCTCGCGCGGGCCGGTCAGGATGATTCAGCAATCCTGATCGCGGGACTCTCCAATTACCTGAACGAGGCACAGAAGCGGAGTCTGGTTCTCCCGGAGGCCTGCGACGGCCTTCAACCGGTGTACCGCCATTTCGACGGCTATGAGCCCCGGGGTGTGTCGACCGTGGAAGAGCTATCGCTTCGGCTGACGGAGAGCGTGTTCAGGATCGGCCTGCCGTCGGATATGCTGCGCAAGGTGGACATGATGAGCATGCGGGCCAGCATCGAAGTACGAGTGCCACTGCTGGACGAAAACGTCGTGGCACTGGGTCTCACGCTTCCGCATCACCTGAAGACTACTGGCCACACAGGCAAGCGCGTCCTCCGAGCCCTCGCCGCGCAGTGGCTTCCCCCTCGGGTTGTCTCCCATCCGAAGCGCGGATTCGGCATTCCGCTGGACGTCATGGTCCCCGCCGGCTTCTATACTGTGCTCGACGATCTCCTTCTCTCGCCAGACGCCAGGACCCGGGCATTCCTCGACCGCGCAACGGTGGAGCAGTGGTTGGGCGCCCTCAGGCGGGCGCGCGATGGCCGGTCTTTCGGCGGGGCCATCAGCCGCGAGGGCGTCTACTTCCGCGTCTTCATGGCGCTCTCCCTCGAGTTGTGGCTGCGAGACTACAACCTCTCCTGGTAGTCTGCAGACACCGCTCAGCCCACCGCTCGTGCGGAGGAGGGAGGCACCCTGCCTACCATGGACCGATACAATTCGATCAGCCGCTGGGTCATCAGCCGCTCGTCGAGATGCCTGACCGCCTCGCGGCCCTCCGCGCGTCCACCCCGGCGCAGCACGCGCTCCAGCGCGGCTGCGATGGTCTCCGGGCTCTCGTCGGAGCACAGCTCGCATCCACCGACCCCACGCAACCGCTCGGCGACGTCACCCACCGCGACGGAAACCACTGGCAGGTCGCAGGCCAGCGCTTCCTTGACCACGTTCGGTGAGCCTTCCTGCATCGAGGTAAACACGAGGGCATCGCACGCACTCATCAGAGCCGGCATGTCCTGGTGTGGCACACCCCAGGCTACGATGAGCTCGGCGGAGAGTGCGCGGCTGAGCATATCCACCGACTGGCGGGCGAGCCCATAACGCTTCCGAGGATTTTCGGGATTCCCCGCGAACAAGACCAGGCGCTTGTCAGGAGCCAGGTTGAGCCTCCGGCGCGCCTCCTCGCGCGGAACCGGGCGGAACCGATCGAGGTCGAGTCCCGAGGGCAGCACGACTACGGGCGCCTCGGTATGAAAGTGCGCCTTCATGTGCTCGGAGACCACGACGACCGCATCGGCCCGCTGCGCCACGTAGCGGACCAGCCGGTTCAGAAGCCGCCCGCCGCGCGTGTTCCGGCCCCCTCTCCCGACGATCCCGAGGAGATCACTGCCCCGCAGTGTCACCACGAGTGGCAGACGCTTCGGCAGGGCGAGCAACCCGCTCTGCCCGAACTGCGCGTGAACGAGGTCGTATCGAGCCGGCCACAGCCGAGGCCGAACGCGCAGCCAGGCGAGCGCGTACTTCCACGGGTTCTTGGCACCGCGGAAGTGAAACACGTCCACGTGCACACCGGCGTCCCGGAGAAATTCCGCCTGGCGCTTGATGAAGTGGGTCGTCTGTGGCCGGCCGGGGGTGGGCCACCCACTCGTAATCATCAGAACCCGAATCGGTGATTCGCCGTTCATCCCACCCGACCGTTCGTCGTCCCGGACATGCTCGACAGGCGGCCCCGATCCGCGACGGCACGCCATAGTGCCGCCTGGGTTTCTCCGAGGTCGTCATTGACGAGCTGCACGGCGGAGGGCACCCATTCGAACACGTGTTGGTAGGCGGCGTAGCGCCGGCGCAAGTACTCGACCGAGTATTCCCCCTTTCGATCCCAGGACTCTTCCGGCGTGACGTCGAGGAAGACCGCCACGGTCGGCGTCGGCGTGATCCTCTCGAGGAGCCGCACCCAGAACCACCGCCGCCCATCCGCGACGTCTACCAGGGTGTCGTAGAAATACCGATCCAGAATCAGCACTCGGCCGCGGAGCTTCTCCACGAACGCCCGGTAGCCAAGGAACACCACCAGATCCAGCAGGTAGATCCACCGTCTCATCGGCTTGTTCCAGACGACCAGGTTGCGCCCGCGACGCAGCGCGGTCTTGAGCCGGCCTCGCGGCTCGCGAGGCTCCGGGAGCGGTGGCCCGCCGCCCGGCCTGCCTCGCGGCGACCCCACGACGCGGTCGCGGATGGCACGCAGACCGGCGTAGAGGCCGATGTGATCTCCCATGTGAAACACCGCGACCCGCTGCTGCCGGGCCTCGAGCATCCGACGCAGCCACTCGATCAGGGTCGACTTGCCCGACCCGTCGAGGCCGGAAAAGGTGATCAGCATGCGAAGGGCCTCCGGCGAGTGGACGTCAGACCGCGTCCCATATCGCTCGCTTTGCCTGAAGGATGACCTGTTCGAGCGGTTGGCTCGAGTCGATGTCGACGACTCGCGTGGTCGCCGGGTAGGCGAGCTTCCGCACGAGCTCAATGCCCGTGAGAATCTGCTCACGGGGCGTTTCCGGCTTCCGCCGCGCCGCGAGGTCGGGCGTGAGGTGCAGCTTGATCACGAGATCGGGAGGGCACAACTCGGCCAGCCGGAACGCCTCGCTCTCTCGCCGGGCCGCTGCTCGGCGCCATGCCGATGGATGATCGATCCAGTCGCCGAGCCTCGGCCCATCGTTCCAGCCGGGGAACCGGCTCTGGGGGAATCGGTCGGACACGACGACCATCCCCCGGCCACGGGCCCGGCGGGCATCGAGGGCCCGCCGCCGGCGCTCCCGGCTAAGGGCGAGGACCCAAATGGCCCGACCGAGCGAGAGGGGGCGCCGGGTGGGAATCGCGAGCGCGTCGACTGGTGCCTGCGGTGCAACGCTCACCCTGGACTTCCCCACCACCCGGCGACGAAGCGATCCGAGCCATTGAAGCACGCGCCGGGGGAGCGCGGCGGACCCCTTCCCACTTCCACCGTAGGTGGACACGACCGCGACCTCGTGGGACAGCCACTCGGCAACCTCACCAACGAGCGTCGACTTCCCTGCTCCGTCCACTCCGAGAACGGCGACGGTGAGCCCGCCCTGGGGCAGCGTGCGAGAGGACTTGGTCGGCGCGGCGCGGTACCAGTTCCTGATTTTCCACCAGACGACACCGATCTCTCGGGCCGACGCGTGCAAGGCCGCCCCCGACCTGCCGTACAGCCGGTACTCGAGCAGGTGCGGCGCGGCGCGGCGGCGGATCGTCAGCAGCTGGCCGAGCGAGGGCCTGCCCGCCGCGAGCACCGCAGGAAAAACCGCGCCGGCGCTGGGTCCCACGAGCCGGCTGGCGAGCGCCGCGACTCGTTGGGGCTCAACCCGGGCCGCGAGCCAGGAGAACTCGCGCAGCAGCCCACCGCGAAAATACGGCTTGCCGATCGCTTCGAGAGGGAAGTCGCGCAAGCGGAGCTTCATCGCCGCCCTGAGCACCAGGACGATGAGCTCCAGATGCGGGTCGGTCACGTACACCTGCGAGCCTTCGTCCAGCACGCGTGTGGAGAGGTAGAGGTGCTCCCACGGCAATCGGTGTCCCTTGAGAAACTTCTCGCCCAGCGTGAGCTGATAGTGGACGTGGAGGTGCGTGAGCGTACCCGTCTCCGAGTCGAACCCCACGTAGTCCTCGATCCCGGGATACCCGCGCCCCGCCTTGACCACGAACCGCTTGAAGTTCGACTCGCCCAAGATCCGGGTCAGAGCGACGATCGCGCCTCGGTCGACGAGTACGTCCACGTCCGTCCGGCCGACCAGGGAGGCGTCGAGGTGCTCGTTGCTCTTCCAGTGGCAGTACCGAATGCCTTCGGCGTGCAGTCGCGCGAACAATGCCCGGAGCACGCCGAGCCCCGGCGCCTCCGGCACGCGCTCCACGGGTGCCTGCGGTGCCAGCGTCACCTGGCCTCCGGTACGTCCGAAGCGGGCAGCGCGGCGGGAGAAGCAGGACGAACGCGGCTTCGCATGAATGATCTCATGGCATCCAGCATCCATTGACCGTCCTGGCCGAGAAAAACGGCAGGGGCGCGCCACACGAGCACTCCGCAGGCGAGCACGAACACCGCACCGGCGAGCGAGAGATTGACGAGCGCGCCAAGACCCAGAGTGCGCACTCCGACTGTGGCTGCCCAGACGGGCGGGAAGGAGGCGATCGTCAGCAGGACCGCCGCTCGATGCATGTCCCAGAAGTCAGCCCAGGTGAGTCGAGCAACGTCGAGGCTCAGTCCCGCCATCACGAGAAAGTTGACCGTAAGCGCCCCGAGAGCGCCCCACGACACACCGACGATGCCCCAATGCTGCCCCACCCACGCCGCGAAGATCACCAATCCCGCGTACATGATCTGCCGCCAGGCTCGGCGGTACACTGCCCCGGTGGAGCGGGCGATCGAATCGCTCATCTTGTAGCTCGACCGGAAGAGCATCCCGATCCCCAGGATCTGGAACGGCGCCACGGCCGCCGTCCAGCGGGGACCGAGCGCCACGCGGACAACCTCTGGAGCAAGGAGGATCAGGGTAGCGGACACCGGGAGGACGAGGAGCGCGATCAGCGCGACGCCGCGCCGGTACGCCAGGGCGAGACGCGGTGGATCATCTTGTACCCTCGCCATGGCCGGAAACAACACGGCATCGAGCACGGTTCCGAAGGCATACGCCGGCGCCGACATCAGCGAGTATGCGCGGCCATAGTAACCCAGCGCGGCGGGCCCGAGGAAGCGG
>JBDTTA010000155.1:0-6617 GCA_039930845.1 Gemmatimonadales bacterium | reverse complement strand
AGTCGATCAGGGTAGCGCAGGGGTAACCTCCCAATCCCGATTGACTCGCTCCCTATTGTTGCGTATCCTGTCTGTGCGAGGAAAAGACTATTTGAAAATGATTATCAACTTACAACTGAGGACCACGTGCCCCTGCCTCTCTCACGCGGCCGAGCAATCATCCGGTCCACCTGCGTCATCGCGATCGCGTCGCTCACGGTGGGAACCGCCGCGTCGGCGCAGGTAAAACAGGATACCACGACCGGGACGTCCGACAGCGTCCAGGTCCTCAAGACCCTCGAGGTCACCTCGGCACCGCGGCCTCGATACGACAAGCTCCTCACCTCCTCGGCAACGAAGACTCCCACCCTGCTTCGGAACGTCCCGCAGTCCGTCACGATCGTGAGCCGGGAGCTTATCGAAGACCAGGGCATGCGCAGCATGGCGGATGTGACCCGCTACCTGCCAGGCGTCACGATGGGACAGGGTGAAGGCAATCGCGACCAGCCCACCATTCGCGGCAACGGCACGACGGCCGGCTTCTTCGTGAACGGCGTGCGCGACGACGTGCAGTACTTTCGCGACCTCTACAACGTCGAGCGCATCGAGGGGTTGAAGGGCGGCAACGCGCTCATCTTCGGCCGGGGCACCGGAGGCGGCGTGATCAACCGGGTCACCAAGGAGGCGGAGTTCACGCCGACGCGCGAGCTTACGCTTCAGGGCGGCGCGTACGGCACCAGGCGCGGCGCGGTCGACCTGGGCCAGGGCATCTCCAGCACGGTCGCGTTGCGGCTCAATGGCGTCTACGAGAATTCCGATGCGTTCCGGCACGACGTGAGCGTGGAGCGGTATGGCATCAACCCGACCGTCACCTTTGCGCCGGGTGCGCGTACGAGGATCACCGCGGGCTACGAGCATTTCTACGATCACCGCACCGCCGATCGCGGCATCCCCTCGTTTGACGGCCGGCCCGCCCCGGCCGACGCGCGGACCTTCTTCGGCGACCCGTCGCAGAGCTACGCCGACGCTCGCGTCAGCGTGGCGACCGCGGCAGTCGAGCACACCCTGAGCCCCGACCTGACGCTCCGGAACCGCACCGTCTATGGCTACTACGACAAGTTCTACCAGAATGTCTTCCCCGGCGCGGTCGATCCGACAGGGGCGCAGGTCAGTCTCAACGCCTACAACAATGCACTCGGCCGCTGGAACGCCTTCAATCAGACCGAGCTGACCTACCGTGCCGCGACCGGATCGGTGAAGCACACCCTTCTCGGCGGCGTCGAGGTGGGCCGGCAGGTGAGCAGGAGTTTCCGCAACACCGGCTTCTTCGGCGACACGGAAACCTCGCTGGCCGTTCCGCTCACGAGCCCCACCGTCTCGACGCCCGTGACGTTCCGCCAGAGCGCGACCGACGCGAACAATCGCACCGGGAACACCACGATCTCACTGTACGCGCAGGACCAGGTGGTGCTGACGTCGTATCTGCAGCTGATCGCCGGTGCGCGCTACGAGCGCTTCGATCTCGATTTCAATAATCTTCGCACCGGGGAGAACCTGACGCGCACCGACGACATCGTCTCGCCGCGCGCCGGGCTTGTCGTCAAGCCGATCGAGCCACTGTCGTTCTACACCAGCTACAGCATTGCCTACTTGCCGAGCTCGGGCGACCAGTTCACCTCGCTGACGGTCACGACGCGGGACCTCGAGCCCGAGCAGTTCGCCAACTACGAAGTCGGCGCCAAGTGGGACGTGCTCGATCGGCTCTCGCTCACCGCCGCCGCCTACCGGCTCGACCGTACGAACACCAGCGCGCCCGATGCGCTCGATCCGTCGAAGGTCGTCCAGACCGGCAGCCAGCGCACGAACGGTTTCGAGCTCGGCGCGACCGGAAGCGTCACCGATGCATGGCAGATCGCCGGCGGCTATGCCAACCAGGATGCCTTCGTCACCAGCCGGACGGCGGCGGCGGCGGCGGGCGCCAAGGTGTCGTTGGTCCCCCGGAATACCCTCTCCCTCTGGAACCGCTACCAGTTCGGCCCCGTCTTCGGGCTCGGGGCCGGCGTGATCTACCAGGACAGGATGTTCGCGGCGATCGACGACGCGGTCACGCTGCCGGCATTCACGCGGTTCGACGCGGCGGCGTTCGTCACGCTCGACCGGGATCTGCGGATCCAGGTCAACGTCGAGAATCTGTTCGACAAGGGGTACTACGTGACCTCGAACAGCAACAACAACATCAGCCCGGGCTCGCCGCGCGCGGTGCGGGCGTCGGTTACCGCGGGGTTCTAGCTGCTCGAAAGTTGAGCGGATTCCTGAGGTTCTGCAGCTCGTGATAGTAGTAGAGGGGCGTGGGCCGGGCGTGCTTGAATTCGAGCGCCCGGAGGAAGGCGATTTCCTCCGCCGTGGCACTGCCGCTGAGTGCGCGATTGTCCAGGAACTCCTTGAACCCCGGCTCCTCGCTGTTCGCCTCGCCGCCGTCGCGCTCCACGAACTCGAATCGCCTCGCCTCCGGCGACGCCATGCCGGCGGCGAGGACCACGTCGACGGCAAACGTCGTCAGATCCACGCGCCAGCGTTCGATCGACGGCTCGAGGAGACTCACGTCGTCGGCTCCCGGACGCTCGCCGGCGGTTTCCCTCGCGATCTCCAGCAGGTACCTGGTGACCAGCTGCTCGAGCTCGCCGAAGGGCTGCTGTTCGAAGATCGTGCGGATATCGGTGAGATGTTCGGGATCGCATTTCCGGAGGAGCAGCGCCCGCACGTCCGGAAAGAGTGGTGCGGGGCTGTCGCGGGGGACCTTCCTGCGCGTCTCCTTCCGCTGCATGTCGGCCAGGCGCGCCAGCTCCCCCTCAGGCAGCTTCAGAAATTTATCCATCTTCTCGTAGATGTCCGTCCGCGCCGGCGCGGGTGGTGCCTTCTTTCTGGTCAGCAACTGCGAAATGTATGACTCGGTCACTTGAGCGGCCTGGGCCAGCTCGCGCTGTTCCAGGCCGAATTCCTCGAGTCGCCGACGAATGAACAATGAAACATCCATGAGAACCCCGCCTGGACGCGCGCGCTATCCGCTCATTTCACCATCAACTTGCCGAGCATGACCGGGTGAAACGTACAGGCGTACGGGAACGCTCCCCGGTGCTTCGGAACATAGCGACCGCTCTTTCCCTGAAGAATGGGTCCGGTGTCCCACGCCGGCTTCCCGGTGGCGGTGGCCGTGTGGGGAACGATGTCGCGATTGATCCAGACGACGGTGTCGCCCGGTTGGACTTCGAGCGTGGCGGGATGAAACTCCATCCCGCTCATTTCCACGGTGTGAGTCCGCGGGGGCCGCGGACCCGACCGGCCAGCGGCAGCCGCGCTGCCGGCGCCAATCACGCCGATCGCCACGAGGGCGACGAGGAACGATCGTGCCGGCATGCGGCCGCCTCCGGTCACTTGGACGCCAGCAGTGAGCCCTGGATCTTCTTTGCATGTTCCAGGTGCGCGATGAACGCTGGCCGCACATCCACCAGCAGCTTCTTGAGATCGGCGTTTTCCGTGGTGGGAATCAGGAGATTGTCGAGCGCGTCGATCACCGCCTGGTGGTAGCCAACCTCACGATCAATGTAGGCCTTGTCGAACGCCTTGCCCTTGAGCGGCTCGATCGTCGCGCGAGCTTCGGCCGCGCCCTTGAGCAGCGACTGGCTCACGGCATTGTCCTCGGGCGTGACCCCGAGCTTCGTGGCGAGCGCGATGGCCTGCGCCTTTACCGCCGAGTGGTCGGTGACCATCGTCGAGGCAAACTGCTTGACGTCCCGGCTGCTGGCGCGGTGCTGGGCCAGCTTGGCGAGCTCGATGTCGATGTCGTTCGCGGTCACCGCGACGTGGGCGACTTGCGGATCGGAGAGGTCCTGAGGCGCAGCCTGCGCGCTCAGGCCGGTAGCCAGGCCGGCCGTCAGGACGGCGAGCAGGAGGGAGCGAGTGGAAGAGCGGACCATATAGGACTCCAGGTAGGTGGTTGAGGAGCTGTAATATGGCCAACAAAACATCATTTGTCAATAGATTACTGTGATTAGTTGACATAAGCAATGTCCGCACATATCGTTGATCTATCCGCCACAGGGCCGACAATGACCAATTGGATCGACAATCTCACCGGCGAAACCCGGGCAAAGCTACTGCGTCTGGTCCGGCGCTCGAGCCAGACCATCACCGCCCTGGCCGATGCGCTCGGGCTGACCGACAACGCCGTGCGCACCCACATCGCGGCGCTCGAGCGAGACGGGATCATCGAGCAGGTGGGGAGCCAGCGGGACACCGGCGGCAAGCCGGCCCGGCTGTACGCACTGACCGGCGACGGAGAGGAGCTCTTCCCCAAGGCGTACGCGCTGGTGCTCGGCAGTCTGGTCGAGGAGATCGCCGTCGCCGAGGGGCATGAGCGGGCAATGGAGCTGCTCAGCGCGGTGGGCCGCCGAGTAGCCTCGGGAGTCCCCGATTCCGCCAATGTGGACGCTCGGGTGGGTGCGGCGGCCGCCGTGCTGCGGAGCCTCGGCGGCGATGTCGACATCGAAAAGACGGACAGCGGATGGCGGCTCCGGGGGTACGCCTGTCCGCTCTCGTCGGTGACCGCCAAGCATCCCGAGGTCTGCGCTCTGGCGAGAACGCTTGTCGAGGAAATCACCGGGCGCCCCGCGACGGAGTGCTGCGAGCGCGGCGAGCGCCCGCGTTGCTGCTTCGTCATCGCCGCCGAGCAGGCGCACCAGGACTGATCATGCAGACGCGGATCGCCGACTTTCACGTGGATGACGAAGGTCAGTGGGTGGCGGAGCTCGAGTGTGGCCACACCCGGCACATGCGCCACGATCCACCATGGCAGGTGCGTCCCTGGGTGCTCTCGCCCGAAGGGCGCGCGACGATGCTGGGCACCGACATCGATTGTCGAATGTGTCCGCGGGACCCGGCGCCGCGCTCAGCGTGAGGCCCGGATCGCTACTTCGGCGCCGGCCGCTTCGGTGACCGTGCGATGGCGGGAAAGCCGTGATGCCGGCGAACCAGCATCCAGAGGACCGGAGCGAAGAGCAGTACGAGGACAAGTACGATCGCGGTGGTGTTCGTCGAGACGTTGAGGAGCTTGAGCGCGGAGGCAAGCAGGACGAAGGCCAGCGCCCGGCGTACCAGGCCACCCGGAGCGCGCGCAGACAGATGAGCCCCCAGCCACACCCCGGGAATGCATCCCACCAGCAGTGACGCCGTCAGCTCCATCTGAAAATCTCCGAACATGATATGCCCGAGCGCGGCGGACGCGACGAGCGGAACCGCCTGGACCAGGTCGGTGCCGACCAGCTCGTTCGCCTTGAGCGTCGGATACAGCGCCATGAGCGCGATAATGATCAGCGATCCCGAGCCCACCGACGTCATGCCGACCACGATGCCGCCGGCGAGTCCCAGGAGCGCGGTAGGGAGGCGCCGAAGAGTGACGGTGGGCGGACCCTCGGGGAGCGGATCGGCACGTCCGTCGCGGCGCCGCGCGTATTCGACGAGCCGGATATAGGCGCGAATCGTGAGTCCGGCCGCGGCGAGCAGGAGGGCGACGCCGAGGGCGATGCGAATGACGTCCTGCACCTGCTGGCCTTGTCCGAGCGACTTCGCGATGACCACACCGCAGAAGGCGCCGGGAATCGACCCGAGACAGAGCCACTTGACCAGGCCGAGGTGAACGGTGCCTCGGCGCAGGTGGACGATCGAGCCCACCGGCTTCATCAGTGCGCTCGCGACGAGGTCCGAGGAGACGGCGGTCAGCGGTGCCACGTTGAAAAAGAGCACGAGCACCGGGGTCATGAGCGCCCCGCCTCCCATGCCGGTCAGCCCCACGACGATACCGATGCCGAACGCGGCGATGGCGAGCAGCGGATCCAGGTGCACGGGTCCTCTCGGGTTATGGAAGCACGAACTATAGCATCGGGGCGCGACCGTAGAGCACGCCCGACAAAAAGGCCGGCGCATATGCGCCGGCCTTTGCATGAAACAGGGTGAGTCGAGAGGTTACCGCCGGCTCCACGCCGGCTGCTCGAGCGACGGCCTGCGCACGCTCGGCGCCGATGCGCGCGCGCGCCGATGCCGAAGCGCGATGCCGGAATTGCGCACCATGATGTGCCGCAATTCCTTCTGCCGACAGAACGCGGGGAAGGCGTTCTGCTTGAAGATGGTGCGCAGGCTGTCGGAGACGAACACATCGTGTGACGCCAGAATGCCCTCGGGCCCCAGATGCGGAGACACGGTGCTGAATTCCCACATCATGTGCTCGAAGGTGTGGAGGCTGTCGTGGTGAAACATGTCGACACGGCCGAGCCTGGCGAGCAGCACCGGCAGCTCTTCCCTGACATCGCCCGCGGTGTACTCCCAACGGGACATCAAGTCGGGGCGCACGAGGAAGTCATGCGGCGGCTCACCCGGCTTGTTGCCGAGATCGATGCTGCAGAGCCGGCCGTGGCCGTTCGCCGCCAGTGCCGCCAGGATGTGGCCACTCGAGGCGCCGTAAAGTACTCCCGTCTCCACCACCGTCTGCGGCTTGGCCGCCCGAACCAGCACGTACAGCGTTTCGAGATGAAAATCGCTGCTCGTACCCATTCTGGAGTTGCCTGCGATCGCATCAAGCTCCTTCA
>JBDTTA010000154.1:0-6713 GCA_039930845.1 Gemmatimonadales bacterium | reverse complement strand
GTCGGTCACGGGACTAGGTTGCCTCGACGCGAGAGCCCCATGCCGAAAATGCAATGAGGGCCAGATCCTCGCCGCCTTGCCGAAGATGGCCAAGGCGGCGAAGAAGGTCGAGCACTACGAGATCGCGAGCTACGGCTGTCTGTGCACGTATGCCGAGATGCTCGGATACGAACAGGCGCACGACCTCCTTGGCCTGACCCTGGACGAGGAGGAAACCGCCGATCAAAAGCTGACGGAGCTGGCCGAGGCCGTTATCAACCCACAGGCAGTCGAAGGAGAAAGCGCATGACCAAGCGAGACGCCAACGCACCGGTTGCAGAAACCGGGGACGTCGCCGATACCCTGAACGGGCTGCTCGAGACCCTGCGGGACGGCGAAAACGGTTTCCGCACCGCCGCGGACGCCGTCGACGACGCGGAGCTGAAGCGGTTGTTCCTCAGCCTGAGCGCGCAACGCGGAGAATTCGCCGCGGAGATCGAGGCCGAGCTGCTCCGCCTCGGGAAGGACCCGTCGGATCGCGGCCACCTCGTCGGCGCGCTGCACCGGGGCTGGATCAATCTCAAGGCCGCCGTGACGGGGAGAGACGAAGGCGCGATCGTCAGCGAAGCAGAGCGAGGCGAAGACGTCGCCGTGAAGAATTTCCGGGAGGCGCTTCAGAAAGGAATGCCGGCGACGATTCAGCGGATCGTCGAACGGCAGTACGTCCAGATCCAGGACGCGCACGACCACGTCCGCTCCCTCGAGCGGGCACACGGACGGAAGTAGCCGAATTCAGGTAACCGCCGCCGGCAGATCGATCTGGACCCTGGTCTGCTGGCGCGCGAGTCCGGCTCTCACTCGAACGAGCAGGAACGTCGCGACCACACCGAGTCCCAGCACCAACCCCCACCAGAGTCCCGCTGGCCCCAGACCCCTCTCGAAGCCCAGGTAGGCGCTGACCGGAAGACCGAGCACCCAGTAACCCAGCAAGTTGACGAGCATGGGCGCCCGCGTGTGCCCCAATCCGCGAAGGATCCCTCCGGCCACCGTCTGCAAGCCATCGAACACCTGGAAAACGCCGGCAATCGGAATCAGTGCCGCGGCGATGACGAGCACGGACGGATCCCGCGTGTACCAGCCCGCAAGCGTCTCCGGCAGCGTGAGGAAAAGCGTCGCCGTGCAGGACATGAAAGCGGCGGCGCACACCAGCGCCGCACGTGCGGACCCTCGCGCGCCGGCCGGGTCGGCCCGGCCCACCGCACGGCCCACCAGCACGGAGGCGGCGTCCGCCACGCCGAGCGGTACCATGAAGGTGAGCGACGCGAGATTGATCGCCACCTGATGGCCGGCCATCTGCCGGGTCCCGAGCCATCCCATCATGAGGGCGACCAGCGCAAAGGCGCCGAATTCCAGCACGTATTGCGCGCCGATCGGAGTGCCCAGCCGAATCATGCGGCCGAGGGGTGCGAGCTCCCGGATCTCGGGGCGGATCGGCCGAAGATGCGGAACGACGAGTTTCCAGGAGAGCGCCGGCAGGAGGAGACAGAGGAGCCAGCGGCTCGACGTGGTGGCCCACGCCGATCCGGCGACTCCCATCGCCGGAAGTCCCAGGTGCCCGAAGATGAGCACCCAGTTGAGTCCGGCGTTGACGAGATTGGCCACGACGATCGTCACGACGACGGACCGCGGCCGGCCGAGCGCCTGGAGACTCTGCCGCAGGACGATGAAGAGAAAAAACGGGAGGACACCCGGCGCCATGCGTACGCTGTACTGGACGGCGAGCGGCACGACATCCGGTGGCTGATGGAGGAGGCCGAGGATCGGTGCGGCGGCCAGCAGGAGAATCGCCGAGGGGATCGAGAGCAGGACGGCCAGGAGGACGCCCCGCTGCATTCCCCTCGCCACCGCGGGGACGTCACCAGCGCCGACGGCTTGCGCCACGACGGGATCGAGCACCATCAACGTTCCCATGCCGAATACGGCGGGGACGAAGAAGTAGAGGTTGCCGAGCGCGACCGCCGCGAGGGCCTGGGGCGAGAGGTGTCCGACCATGATGGTGTCGACCACACCCATGCTCATGAGACCGACCTGAATGATCACGACCGGCAGCGCCAGATCGAGCATCGCGCGCAACTCGTCCCGCCGGGGCAGAAGCCGACCGGCGATGGTTCGGGCGCTCGGCATTCAGGATGGGCGGCTGGGAGGGTGAACGGTTACGTCGTCGTTCGGCTGGACGAGGAGCCGCTCCGTGAAGTCGAGTCGCTCCGCCAGCTCGGCGACCTCCGAACGCAGGGCGTCGATTTCGTCGAAGACTTCCTGCGGCAGTGGAGCCCCTCGCGATATCTCGTCCGTGTCCCAGCGGGTAACGAGCCGTCCCTCATTGTCCCGGAAGGAGCCGCTGGCGATGAGAATGAGGTCGTACAGCCACCAGATACCGAGTCCCCCCAGCGTCAGCAGCATGAGGACACCGGACTCGGGCTTCCCCAGATAAAAGCGATGGGCGCCGAACGGCCCGAGAATGGCCGCGAGGGCAGTGGCGACACCGCGGGATTTTTCCGACGGAGCCTTGGGCGGACTCGAGGACGACGTCATGGCGGTGGAATATCCTGCGGGGACGGCTTGGTGTCCACCGTCACCACCGGCGGACGGGCACCACAGCATAATTGGCCGTGGACCGGCACGTTCGATTCCGGCGGCCGGGGTGTCAAGGAGTGACGCATGGGCGCAAGGGAGGCGTATCTCAAACGGGAATATGCGTGGTGGTATCCGGCGATTCCTGCGGAAGAATGGATTGTCGCACACACCGCGCGGCATCTCGTTGAATTCCAGCTCAAATACGGCGAGCCACGGTGGGAGTGCGCGAGCCGGCTTCTCGATCCGGAGCACTTCCGATTCCGGGGCGGCGATCCCGGGGGGAAGTCCAGTGCGACCGAGCGGCGCCGCGAGATCCATTCGCGGCCGGGCAGACCGTCGGGCGGACGGGCGGTCACCTCCGACCAGGACAAGTCGTGAGCGTCGACGCTGGGAAGGATGCGCCCGGGAGGACTCGAACCTCCGACCCACAGCTTAGAAGGCTGTTGCTCTATCCACCTGAGCTACGGGCGCCGACGAAGTAGGATACCCGCCACATTACCCCCACCGCCATGGCAGGATCAAACGCATCAGGGGTCAGCGCGTCAACCAGGTCGCGAAGGCGAGCCAGGCCCCGGTACCCCCGATGAGCAGGCGCAGCGGTTGCGAAGCGATGACGAACAGCCCGCCCCAGAAAAAGGCCGGATGTATCCGGCCACGGCTCACCCGGTCGTACACCAGGCACGCGATAACCCGCAGATCGGTCAGGCCGAAGAATGCCGGCGGGCCCGCCGAAATGATGCCGGGCAGCCGGGCAATCGCGGGGGTCAGGAGGCTGATGGTCGCGAGCAGCATGAGCCGCTTGTGGGTGTCTTTCGTGCGCCTGAAGTAGAGCCCCGTCCAGGCGAGCGTCGTGAACAGGAGCAAATCAAATATCGGCACCACGAGAAAGACGAGCGGCGCCGGCCCACCCGCCGGCGTCACCCCGCGCCGCGCCGCCTCGATCGCGACGACCATCCCGATAACGGGCATGACCAGCGCGAGCAGCGCGCCGGCGACTCCGAGCCGGCGGTGGAGGTCGGTGCGCCCGGCCGCAACGAGTGTGGTCTGGCTGAGGAACAGCAGGATCCACGAGGTAAAGAGGGCCCCGTGAACGTGGAGCAACGGCGAGAGCGCAGGGGGGGCCGAAGTGGCCACTCAGGTTGAAATGGCCCCTCGGGTAGTACGTTCGCGCGAAGCCGGCGAAGACGATGAGCAACGCCGCCACACTCATCCCGGTGAAGAACCGGCGATCGCTCCGCGCCCGCGCCATCGTCATCGTGACGATGCCCGGCTCCCCGGCCAACTGCGGCTCAGCCCTCACTTGTACCTGCCGATGTGATGTGGATGGTCCCGGCGTGCAGAAACAATCAGCCTACGATGGTCGGCGGACGCCGTCGACAACTTCTAGGAAGCGCCGGTCGATCTCCCTGACCTCCCCGTTCTGGAACAGGTAGAGCCACCCGGGGAGCGCGCGCCGGCGGGGCTTGTCCGGCGGACAGTGGAGGACCGGGGACCAGTCGCGAGGGAGCCCGGGATGCTTCCAGGACAGCAATGGGGGGACGCGCGCCCACCCGACGATGCGAGAGACAATCTCGGGGGGGGGACAGCACGGACTCGTCTGGAGAGAAGTTCACCATGCCCTGGGATAAGCAGCCCGGGCAATCGGTTGTCAAGGATTACCGGAGCTGCAGAATCATACGGGACCGAATCGGGGCGCCGGGATTCGAACCCGGGACCTCCTGCTCCCAAAGCAGGCGCGCTACCGGACTGCGCCACACCCCGTCATTACCCAGCAACAACTTAGACCGTCAACTCCGTCCCGCAAAGACCAGTGTGCACGTTTCTGTGCACGGAGCGCTCTTCGCTAAGCCTTCCGCACCTCGCGCAGCGCCGCGCCGCTCATCACGACGTCGAGCATCGTGGCCTCGTCCGCGTGGAGATAGCACCGCTGCAACGCCTCGGTGCCCTTCCATCCGCCCGCTGCCGCCAGGTCGGCCAACGGAAGATGTTTGCGCGCCGTCGCCCAGCCGCGGCGATAGGCGTGCCAGGCGCTCCCCTGTTGCGGCTCGAGCTTGGCCAGTCGCTCGGCCTGCCGCAGCCACTGACGCACCAGGTCCTTGTTCACGGGCCGATCAGGATCGATGGGACTCGGGAAGAGATAGCCGGACGCGATCCCCCGCCCTTCCAAGACCCGGATGAGCGCCGCCCGGACAGTGGGAGAGATCGGCACCGTCGACTCTCGCCCCATCTTGTCAGTGGCGGCCGGCCAATGGATCGCGCCGTGCGGCGTCGCCGGCGTCGCGGGGAGTCGGAGATCCTCAGCCCGGAGGAAGCAGACCGGTGTGATCCGTCGGCCAGTCCCGGCGACCAGGTCCAGGATTTCTGCGAGGTAGGAGCGCCGCTCCCGCCGGTGGCCGTCCCATCGGATCTCCATGACGACCTGGTCAGCAACTGCGCGGACCGCCTCGTACCGATCGTCCGAGGCTACCGGACGCCGCGGATTCTTCTCGGTAGGCGGCGTGAAGCCTCGAAGCGGGTTCTCCCGCATCAGATGACGCCCCGACTCTTCCTGCCATTCAGTGGCCCAGTTGCAGAGCCACCGGAGCCAGTTGACGTCGGCCTCCACCGGCCGCGCGCGGACGGGCCGTTGCTTCTCGGGCGGCTGAGCATGGCCGCGAGCGTTGATCCCCCCGCTACGGCGCGCTTCGACAAAGGCCTCAAGCTCGCGGCGGATGATCTTGTGCGGATTCTTGTCGGCGCCGAGCACCCGGATCCAGAGCTCGACGCGTCGCCGGTCCTCCCCCTGCTCGTCGGCCGTCTTGCGCGGGGAGTGGTGCGCGAGGTACAGGCCGAAAAGGCGGGCCAATGTGATCTTGCCCGCGAGCAGATCGGCGCTCCCCTGCTCCAGCTTGGATGCCTGCTCCATCGCGTACGATCGAGCTGCCGCCTTGTTACGGTGACCCAGCGATATGCGACGGTGATTGCCAGTGCCGTAGAGGGTGGGATCCCAGGTGCGGGCCCAAAGGATCCCGCCTGGTTCGCGTTCATACACGACCACCCGGTTCCCTCTGGGACCGGCCGAGAAGGTCCAGGGCCGGGTTCTTCGGGGCCCGCCGGCTGGCCGCGCAGGCACTTGGCGCGTCGAGGTAGGTCTGTCGTTAGGTGGCATCGTGGTCTCCTTGGTGCTCGGCGTGACGATCGAGCTCCGCTGCCACCCGCTCGAGGGCGCGGGACTGACGACGGAGCAGCTGCGCCAGCCGCCTGGCCACCTCCGGGGACACCTCGCGATTTCCCAGCCCCGGAGGCGTTCTGAGAAGCGTAGGATGACCGTGAGCGGCCAGAAGGTGCCGTCGATGGTGAAGTCTACCGGACCGGCATCTGAGCACTCGAGCCGGCCCTCCAGGCGCCGTCCTTGTTGGGGACAAAGCCGGCGGAACAGCCGGCTCGCTCGGATCTCCGTCGCCTCGTGGATCGTCAGCGGGGGAGTGTAGTCGCCGCGACAGCCCCACCGAGTAGAACCCCGGCCACCCACTAGTTAGACCCTCTCTCGAATATGGCACGGTAGCCGCGAAGCCAACCGCGGGATTTCTTGCGCGAAAGCGTGGCGCCGTCGCCGACGGGCGCAGGATTTTCGAAATCATCAACAAGTTTAGCACCCACGTGGCCCCGGCATCGCGTCACCGGAAGCGGTAGGCTCCCTCGCCGGGGCTGAAGCTACTACGCTGTCCGCACCGGGAGCTCGCGGTCCCCTTGCCGTGCTGCGAGGACGCGGCCTATTGGGTAGGGAACCAAGGAGCATTGGTCTCGAGGATCCCGAAGTCCTCGCCAGCCAAGCCCGAGTGCAGGAGAAACAGAAGTGGAAGGAAGCATGGATGGCTGACCTCATTCTTTAGAGCACCTCTAAAGGCGCTGAACGATGAGTTTCGTGCCATCACGGGCGCGAGGTGATCCAGAAACGGATGGTGCCCAAGCAGGGTTCGGCCACAATGGTGAAACCCGTTATCTCAGGCGGAAGCGGAAGACGCGGTGGCTAGAGGGGAAGCGCGTATGAATACGCAATCGGCTTAAGCTCCTCTCGAGGGTCAAGCTACGCCTCAAGAGTGTCTTCCTCAAATGGGGGA
>JBDTTA010000153.1:0-6760 GCA_039930845.1 Gemmatimonadales bacterium | reverse complement strand
ACGCCCGAGAAGACGAAGTCGGGACGCTCGGGCATGAGCGCCTGGATGGCCAGCATGACGCAGTCGGTGGGGGTGCCGTCGATCTGCCAGGCCCCGTCGGGCCGCCGCGCCGGGCGCAGCGGACGATGCAGCGTGAGCGAGTGCGAGGTCCCGCTCTGCTCGCGGTCGGGCGCCACGACGGTGACCGTCGCCACCTCGCGGCAAACGTCGGCGAGGAGCGCGAGTCCTGGTGCGAGTACGCCGTCATCATTGGTGACGAGAACGTTCATTCCGGCTGTCCGCTCGCGCGACCATCGAGGAGCGTCAGGACGTCCTCGATCGTCGTGCGAACCTCGGCGACCAGCTCCGTCTCGAACGCCTTCCGTGCGGAGACCCGGAGCTCTCCGGTCCTGCGGTACTGGTCGATCCGCTGCCGCGCGCCGTCGATGGTGAATTTCTCGGTATACAGCAGATGCTTCACCAGCATGATCAGCTCCACTTCCCTGCTCTTGTACACGCGATTGCCCGAGCGGTTCTTGGCCGGGTTGAGAAAACGGAACTGGCTTTCCCAGTAGCGAAGCACGTGCGGCTTCAGGTCGGTGAGCGCGCAGACCTCGCCGATGGAATAGAATTCCTGGACCGGCCGTGTGGTGGTCATCTCCACTGCTCCGGTTTGAGTTCACGCTCCATGAGGTCGGTCACGCCCTCGCGCGGCGGCTTGCCGCGGAACAGTACCTCGCACACCTCGTGGACGATCGGCAGCTCGACGTTGTGCCTGACGCCCAGGCCGGCCGCCGCGCGCGCCGCATTCACGCCCTCCGCGACGCTCCGGTGCGCCGCCTGGTAGCCCTCGAGTGTCTGTCCTTCGGCCAGCGCCACGCCGAGCGAGCGGTTCCGGCTCAGGCTGCCGGTGGTGGTCAGCACCAGGTCTCCCATCCCTGCCAGTCCGGCGAAGGTCGGCGGGTCGGCGCCCATGGCGATGCCGAGCCGGGTGATCTCCGCCAGGCCCCTCGTGATCAGCGCGGCCCGCGGATTGTATCCGAGCCCGAGCCCTTCGCTGATGCCCGCGGCGATGGCGATCACGTTCTTGAGCGCGCCTGCCAACTCCACCCCGATCACGTCGTGTCCGGTATAGACCCGGAAACGTGGCGTCGCAAACGCCTCCTGGGCGTCCGTCGCCGTGACGCCATCCGTCGCCGCGGCGACCACCGCCGTGGGCTGGCCCTGACAGACTTCGACCGCAAAGCTCGGCCCCGAGAGTGCCGCGAATCTCGCCTGAGGCACGCACTCGGCGAACACCGCCGACATGAGCGAGAGCGAGTCGGCCTCGATGCCCTTCGTCGCGCTCACGACGAGTGCGCCGGGAGTCACCGCCTGCGCGACCCGCGTCGCCACCGAGCGCACCGCGTGGCTGGGCGGCGCGGACACGATGACCGAGGCATCGGCCACGACGGCGCACGGATCGGACTTGGCGCAGAGCGTCGGAGCCAGCGGCACGCCGCGAAGAAAGAGCGGGTTCTCGTGGGTGCGGTTGATGGCCTCGACCACCTCCGGCTCGAACGCCCAGATCATGACCCGCTCGCCCTTCCGCGCGAGGAGATTGGCCAGTGTGGTGCCCCAGCTTCCGGCGCCGAGCACCGCAATGCTCCTCATGGATCGGCGCTGGGTGCGGCGCGGCGGCCGAACCGATTCTCCGTGCCCTTGAGCAGTCGCACGATGTTGGCGCGGTGGAGCCAGATGATCGCGGCGGCCACCGCGATGTCGAGCCACCAGATCGCCGATTGCTCCGGGGGGTCCAGGAGGCGGACGGCCAATGGGAAAATGGCCGCCGAGGCGATGCTGCCGAGTGACACGTAGCCGCTGATCAGGACGATCGCGAGCCACACCGCGAACGAGACGCCGAGCGCGGCGGGCGTCAGGGCGAGCATGACACCGGCCGCGGTCGCCACGCCTTTTCCGCCCTTGAATCCGACGAACACCGAGAACACGTGTCCCAGCACAGCCGTCATGCCGCAGACGAGCGCGAAGAGCTCGGAGGATGATGCCTGTGGCGCGAACACCAGCACCGGAATCGCGCCCTTGGCCGCGTCGAAGATCCCGACGGGAATCGCGAACTTCCAACCCAGGACGCGATAGAGGTTGGTGGCGCCGAGGTTTCGGCTTCCGTGCTCGCGAAGGTTGATGCCCCGGAGGAGACGCGCGGTGAGATAACTCGTGGGGATGGCACCCAGCAGGTAGGAGGCCAGGAGCCAGGGCAGCATTTCCTTCATCACCGGCGGGACCCTCGCCTGGTGAACCGCAGACGGAGCGGCGAGCCGGTGAACGGCCAGGCCGACCGGAACCCGTGCACGAGGTAGCGCTGGTACGACTCGGGCACATCGTCGGGGCGGTTGGTCACGATCGCGAACGTCGGCGGTGCCGTGCCGATCTGCGAAGCGTAGAGCAGCTTGATCTCCTCACCCGGCTTTTGGGGCGGAGCCGTACGCTCGAGCAACGAAGCGAGCACCTTGTTGACCTCCGCGGTCGAAACACGCTGCTGGCGTTCGTCGGCCACCTCGAGGATCAGGTCGAGAATCTTCCGGACCCGCTGCCCGGTGAGCGCCGAGACGTAGACGAACGGCACGTACTGAAGGAAGGGCGCCTTTTCAACCAGCTCCTCCTGCCCCCGGTGCGCCGTGTTCGCATCTTTCTCCTCGACCAGGTCCCACTTGTTGACCACGATGATGAGACCGCACCCGCGGTCCCACGCTTCGGTGGCGATGCGCAGATCCTGATTGTGGAGCCCGACGACCGCGTCCACGACGAGGACACACACCTGCGCGCGGTCGATAGCGCGCTCGGTGCGGAGGGTCGAGTAGAACTCGAGATCATCCTCCACTTTAGCTCGTCTGCGTAACCCTGCGGTGTCTATGAACTTGAGGAGTCGGCCATTGTAACGCAAGGGCGAGTCGACCGCGTCGCGCGTCGTGCCCGCCTCGGGCGCCACCACGTGGCGTTCCTCTCCGAGGAGTCGATTGGTCAGCGAGGATTTGCCCACATTGGGTCGTCCGACCACTGCGACCTGAATGGAGAGTTCCGATTCGCCCGCCCCCGCTGGAGGCAGACGCTCGGCGACCGCATCGAGCAGGTCGCCGCTTCCCTTGCCCACCGCGGCGCTCACGCCGTACGGATCGCCGAAGCCGAGCTGGTAGAATTCGTGTTGCGCGGCGCTGCGCTCGAGATCATCCAGCTTGTTGACGGCCACGACGACCGGACGATTGGCATGGCGGAGGCGATCGGCGATGGCGCGATCGACGGGGTTCATGCCCTCACGACCATCCACGACGAAGAGCACGAGGTCCGATTCGGCGAGCGCGAATTCCACCTGCTGACGGATGGCCCGATCCATCGAGTCGTCCGAGTCGGGCACCAGCCCGCCCGTGTCGACCAGCCAGAAATGCCGTCCACTCCACTCGGCCTCGCCGAAATGGCGGTCGCGAGTGGTGCCCGGGCGATCGGAGACGATCGCCGGCCGGCCGCCGAGAATCCGGTTGAAGAGTGTGGACTTGCCGGTGTTGGGCCGGCCGACGATCGCCACCGTGGGCTTGCTCACGCCGCCACCTGCGCGAGGACATCGGCAAAATCTTTCGAGGGGCGCACCTCGAAGGGCAGCGATCCCGCGAGGGTCTCGAAGCTCATGCTGTCGATGAAGAGCCCGTCGTCGTTGATCGATTCGCCCGGGATCAGCGCCAGGTCGAGCGCTTGGTGGGCGCTGAGCGCCGCCTGCAGTGCCGCCCCCGGTAACAGTCCGGCGGTGGTCACCGAGGCGCCGAAGAGCGAGTTGACGACAGGGATGAGCTCGAAGCGTGCGCCGGTCACCTCCGCGAGCGGCTCGAGCACCATCGGCATGAGCGCCGCCATCGCGGTTCCGGTCACCACACCGACCCGCCGGCCGGACCACCCTCGCAGCTCCGGCGTCTCCTCCGCAATGCGCTGCTGAAGCCAGCGGACGGCGCCGACGCCGTTCTCCACCTGGTCGAAGCCGTCGTAGTGTCCCGCCGGCGGAAGCTCGACGCCGGCGCGGAGGTATAGTTCGTCCGCACCGAAGGCCCACGTCACCCCGCGCTCCAGCCGCGAGATCGCGGCCCGCTCGTCGACGAGCGCGATGGCGGCGCGGCATTCCTCCTCGGTGGGCTCGCGGACGAGATGGTGTTTGCTGTACTCGGTAAGCCCTACCGGCACCACGGAGCAGCCGAGCACGGCGGGGCCGAACTCGTAGAGCTCCGAGAGTGTCTGACGGAGGACCACACCGTCGTTGACCCCGGGCGACATGACGATCTGGGTGTGGAACTCGATGCCGGCCGATGCAAAGTCGCGAAGTTGCGGGATGATCTCCGGCGCCTTCGGATTGCGGAGCAGGTACCGCCGAACGGTGGGATCGGTGGCGTGGACCGAGACATACAGGGGAGAGAGCCGGTATTCCTTGATGCGGCTGACATCGCGTGGCTTGAGATTGGTGAGCGTCGCGAAATTGCCGTACCGGAAGGAGAGGCGGTAGTCGTCGTCGCGAATGTACAGCACATCGCGGAGCCCGTCGGGTAACCCGTCCACGAAGCAGAAGTCACAGCGGTTGGCGCATCGCCGGATTCTCACCGCCTCGAGGGCAACGCCGATCGGCTCGCCCAGCGGCCGCTCGATGTCGAACTCGATCTCCTCGCCGTCGGGGTGACGCACGTGAAGGAGAAACGCCTCTTCAGCGGTGGCAAACTCCCAGTCGAGAAAGTCCTCGAGCTCGCGACCGTCCACCGCAAGGAGCTCGGTGCCCACCTGCAGGCCCAGTTCCTCGGCGATCGACCCGTGCTCCACGGCAGTGACCTTGATCATTCACCCTTCCGAAGGCCAGACGCGACATTGCGTCCGGGTAGCCCGGAAAGATGGCCCCACAACAGCCTAAATTCAAGCGTTCCTGTCACTTCTGAACAGGATCGGAAGTGCTTTGTGAGCCGGTACGCAGATACCTGCCATCGGGCCCGAGCCGCCACGCCCGTTCGTCCGACAGATCGAGATCGAGAATCGTGCGCAACCGGCCCCGCAGCTCCTCGGCCCGCACGGGCGTGACCACCTCCACCCTGCGACGGAGATTGCGAGGGCGCCAGTCGGCGGAGCCGATGAAGAAGCGCTCATCCCCGCCATTCGAGAACTGATAGATGCGGGCGTGCTCCAGAAATCGTCCGAGAATGCTGACGACCCTGATCCGGCTCGACCGCCCGGACAGCCCGGACGCAGGGTGCAGATGCCGCGGACCGCGAGCTCGACGCTCACACCTGCCTCCGAGGCCTTGTAGAGCGCCTGGATGACCTCCGCGTCCGCCAGGCCGTTGATCTTGGCGCGGATTCCGGACGGTCGGCCCGCGCGGGCATGCTCGATCTCACGCTCGATCCCGTCGAGCAGCCACGGAAGCAGGTGTGTCGGCGCCACCGCGAGGTGGCGATACCTTCCCGCCGGCGGATGACTGGATCCCGTCAGCTCGTTGAAGAAGTCGTGGATGTCGGCCCCGAGCTCGGGATCGGCGGAGAAGAGCCCGAGATCGGTATACTGTCTCGCCGTGGCGGCGTTGTAGTTGCCGGTGCCGATGTGCACGTATCGGCGAAGGGTGTCACCGTCCCGGCGGAGCACGAGCCCCACCTTCGCGTGATTCTTGAGTCCTACGACGCCGTACACGACCGACACGCCCGCGTCCTCGAGTCGCTGCACCCAGGCGATGTTCCGGCTCTCGTCGAATCGCGCCTTGAGCTCGACGAAGAGCACGACTTCCTTCCCCGCCGCTCTCGCGCGGAGGAGCCCATCGACGATCGGGCTCGGTTCGCCGACGCGGTAGAGCGTCAGGTGAATCGAGATGACGGCCGGGTCGTCGGCCGCCTCGGAGAAGAAGCGGACCACGCTCGCGGTGAAATCGTCGTATGGATGATGGACCAGCACGTCGCCGGCCTCGAGGCGTTGCCAGACCGCGGCGTCGCCCTTGAATGGATCGCGGCCCGCCAGCGGCGGGAACCGCCCGCCCGGCACGCTCGCGCCGGTCAGCTCGCGAAGCGAGCGGAGGTCGAGCATGCCGTCCACCTCGTACAGGTCTCCATCCGACAGCCCGGCTCCTTCCGCGTGGCGCTCGAAGCGCAGCTCCCAGCGGATGCGGTCACGGACTGCCTCGGGCATCTGCTTCTCGATCTCGAGGCGAACCACCGCGTTCGATGCCCGCTCACCGACGGCCTCGCGCATCGCCTGGAGCAGGTCGCCTGCGTCCCGGTCCTCGAGGCCGATCTCTGCTGCGCGGGTGAGGCGAAAGAGATGCACCCCCGCGATCGTCCGGCCGGGATAGAACGCGGCGACGTTGACCCGGACGATTTCTTCGACGGGGATCAGGTCCCCGCTCGCCCCGATGGAGACGAACCGCGGCACCCGCTCCGGGATGCGCAGATACGCGAAATGCGTCGGGCCTGCGTCGTCGTCGACGAGCGACACGGCGAGACACAGCGTGAGCTGCGGCAGCAGCGGCACGGGAAATCCCGGGCTGATCGTGATGGCCCGGGGGGTGACCAGCGGGAAAATGTCGCGATGGAATTGTTCGGCGAGCCGCGAGCGCTCGGCGTCGTTCAGCTCGGCCCAGCGGCGGATACTGATCCCCCGTCCCTGCAGTGTTTCGAGGCACTCCAGCAGACACCGCTGTTGCCGATCCAGCAGCGGCCGCAGCCGGATGGCGACGGCCTCGAGGCGCCCATGGCGTTCCTCCTGCTTGAGCGCACCAACG
>JBDTTA010000152.1:0-6795 GCA_039930845.1 Gemmatimonadales bacterium | reverse complement strand
GGGGGGTGATGGATGGGAGCTATCGGGAGTGGGTCAGGCGATGGTACGGGGCAGGAGGGGCGAATCAGGAAGGATAGTCCGAGACTGGACTCGCTTCCCGGTACCACGCTGGAACGGACTTGTCGCAAATCGGCCCCTTGATGTCGCATTCGGGGCCTAGTTTTCAGTCCGGTTGAACCGCATAGTGCCTCCCCTTGTATTGCAGCTCCCCTCCGCATTGCTCTCACGCTCACATGGATCTGGAGGTTCACATGGCATTCGTTGCAGGCGAGAAGCTGGTCGCGTCGGCGGCCACGCCGGAGGCACTCGCCGGATCCACGACCGTCACCTCCGTGGTGGTTCAGGCGAAGGTGGCGAATACGAAGACCGTCATGATCGGTACGAACACGACTCAAAAGGTCGAATTGCCCGCGGGCGCGAGCGTCGGATTCAACGTGACCAACCTCAACCTCGTCTTCGTGAAGGTGCAAGTGAATAACGAAGGCGTGAACTACTTGGGGGTTTGAGCCATGGCCACGAATGTCACGGAGGTTTCGCAGTTCGTTCGCGGCCTCACAAAGGGTCGGCCCCTAGGGATCGTCTCCGTTGCCGAGTTTGGTGCAATCGGGGACGGCAGCGACGAAACAGCAAAGATTCAGGCGGCGATTGATGCCGCCGATGCCCAAGGCGGCGGGATCGTCTTCTTCCCTCCGGGGACGTATACAATCGCGAACTCGCTCACTCTCGCCCATGGCATCTGGTTAATCGGCGCCTCCCGCGAGAACTGCAAACTCCGAGCGAGTTCCGCGATCCTGATGATCGATGGAAGGTTCGCGTCGGCCCGCGAGTACAACGCGGGCATGGCGCATTTGACGGTGGATGGCAACGGGGTGGCGACGGGTTGTCTGGAACTCGACCTGACGTCAGGTCTCTACTTCTTGGATTGTGTGTTCACCTCGGCTGTGGGGGCTACCGCGGGTCGCGCGGTGAAACTGAACACAGCCGTGTTTACTGTATGGGAGAATTGCAAGTTCAACAGCTCACGGGTGGGATTTGATCTCAATCAATCGGGGACCGGCGCCCCCAACATGTCCGCGTTCCGGGATTGTCGTTTCGAAAGCAACTCCGAAGTCGGGCTCAAGATAGAGGGGACAACCGGCACAGGTATCCTCGGTGTAGACGTCGACGGATGCACATTCTACAACAACGGTACAAGCGGTAACAACGCTGCTGGTGGTATTTGGGCGGATGTGGTGCGATCCCTGTCGGTCACACACAGTTACTTTGAGTCCAACAAGGGCGGTGCAAGCATTCACCTCATTATAGCGGTCCTGCCCAGAATCACTAAGAACTATTTCACCGAAGCCGGTCCCTTGGCCAATGGGGCCGTATGGGCGGAGACAGTGGCGGGGTCAGGAGCGCAGATCCCCATCATCACCGACAACAACTTTGATGGTTCGCTCGCCACGAACGTGACGATCAGTTCCGGTGCTGTGAACGCCTACATTGCTCGAAACTTCGTGGCCAGCGGTGGAGCCCTGACGGATCTGGGCTCGCACAAAGCACTCGACAACGATGCGACTCCACAAGTTCGTGGATCGAACTACTTAACAGTCAAGAATACCCTACTCACAACGATCACGAACCTCGATGAGGGTGCTCCTGGCCAGCGCGTCACCCTTATCTTTGATACTGCGCCCAACGCTACTGTGGCGACCGGCGGGTCGTTCCGGTTGGCCGGTGGTGTCAATTTCACGGCCACTGCCAACGACACCCTCACGGTTATCCTTCACTCGGGTGTCTGGTACGAGGTGAGTCGCAGCGTCAACTAGCCGATTAGAGTTAGACCCGGGCGACGCTCTCTCGTGCGCGTCGACCACTGCGTAGAACCATCGGGCGCGCTCAGTCTCTCTTGAGTGCGCTCGTTGGTCTATATTCCCGGTTGGAAATCCAGGTGTCCGGCGCTTGGAATAATTCTTGATTGAGGGTGGACAAGTGCCAAATCGCGAAAGCATTTCACCCCAAGCGTGAATTCCAGCATCCGTCCGGGTATTCTCCTCATCGGCAACTATCCGCCTCCGTTCGGGGGCGCCCCCAAGCATCTCGAGGACCTCGTCCCCCATCTCGTGGGCCGTGGGTGGGACGTGCATGTGCTGTCAGGCGGCACGAGCGGCATTCATCGCGGCCAGGGCTTCACGGTCTACAAAGACGCCCGCTCGACCCTGCCTCGACGGCTCGGAACTGCTGGATTTCTCGCCCGGGCAGCGATCAGGAGGCGTGGTGGGCCAGCGTTCGGCGCGGCGCGCATGCTCCCGCTAGGAGTCTGGGTGAGAACGATGACTCGCGTGAGCCTGGCGGCCGAGATTATCGCGAAGCACGATATCCGCGTGATCAGCGCATACAACCTCTTGCTCGGCGCGCCCGTCGGCGCGATCGCCGCCGAGATGTATGGCCTCCCCCTCGTGGTCACCAACCTGGGCGAGATCTACAGTCATCGTGCGGCGATCGACCGGCAACTTCCTATCATTCGTCACATCGCAGAGACCGCGACCGTACTGACGTCGCTCACTAGTCATTGCGCTAGGAGCTATCGGGAATTGGGCATCACGCGAGCCGTGCGAGTCCTGCACTACGGCATCGATCGCGAACGCTTCGCGGACGCTGCCGCAGGCGAAGAAATTCGCAAGCGTTTCGGGATACCCCCCTCGTCCGACGTCGTCTTCTACCTCGGCCGCCTCGTAAGAGATATGGGATTACACGTTCTTCTCGACGGTATTCCGTCGCTGCTCGCTCGCCGCCCCGCGACTCACGTGCTGATCGCGGGAGGGTCGGGGGAGCTCCACGAAGCCGCCAAGGCGGCAGTCTCCCGATGGCCAGGCCGTGTGGGCTTGGCAGTCGATGTCCCCGAGGGCGAGTTGGCCAGCTACTATGCCGCCGCGACTCTGGTTGTTGCGCCCACGATCGGCGCGCGCGCCTGCGGGAGCCTGGCCTCGGCGGAGGCGATGGCTGCCGGAAAGCCGGTGGTAGCGAGTCGAATCGGCGGCATCCCGGAGTATGTCAGCGACGGCATCACCGGCCTGTTGGTCCCACCTGGCGATGCTGATGCCCTGGTCAACGCGGTCATTGCGCTCCTTGAGGATCGAAGCCGACTCTCCGAGTTCGGCCGCCGCGGTCGGGTACGTGTCGCCGAGCTGTTCGATGGCGAGCGCACGAACGCCGCGATCGAAGGCCTCTTCCGCGAAGTGACAGGCCTCCGATGATCTGGTCAGTGATCCAACAGGTAGGCGGGCAGGCGGCCACGATGGTGGTGTTTTTCGTGCTTGCCGCATTGCTGCCTCCCCGTGATTTCGGCCTGGTAGGAATGGCTGGCGCCTGGCTGGCCGTGCTGAACGCCTTCTGCGAGACCGGATTCGGAGCAGCGCTGATCCAGCGCGATCATCTTAGAGAGGAGCATCTCAGCTCGACGTTTGGCGTCAACGTTCTAGTTGGTGTAGCGCTGACCGTACTCGGCATTGCGCTCTCCTGGCCGGCGGCCATCTATTTCAGGACTCCGGCGCTGCAGCCTGTCATGGCTGCGCTCTCGCTTGGCTTTCTGGTGCGCGCGTTCGGGCTCACCCAAGCTGCGCTCGTCCAAAGGGAGCTTCGATTCCGGGCACTTGCCATCCGAGATATGGCCGCGAGCGTCGTTGGTGGAGCCATGGGCATCGCTCTCGCCCTCGCCGGCTACGGCGTGTGGAGCCTGGTGGCGATGACGCTGGTGGGCGCGGTGCTCGAGACCATTCTTCTATGGCGTCTGGCCGATTGGCGACCCAAGGAATTCGGCATCTCACGACACGCGGCGGCTGAGCTGTGGCCCTACAGCTCGAAGATGCTCGGTTTCAGTCTCTTCAAGGCACTCGCACAGAATACCGATCGCCTCGTCATCGGCCCGTTGCTCGGCGTTCAAGCCCTGGGTTTGTATACCCTCGCTTATCGGGCCGTGATCTACCCAGTAACCACCTTCGTCGGCGCCGTGGGCGCGTACCTGTTCCCGAAAGTGGCCAGACTGCAGTCTGATCGACACGCGGTCGGTGCCGTCTATCGGGCCGTCCTCGTCGGCGTTCTCAATCTGGTCCTGCCCGCGCTGGTGGCGATGGCGATCCTCGCACCGGCGATCATCCCACTCCTGGGGCCTCGCTGGCACGAAGCGATACCGATCATTCAGATCCTCACGATTGCCGGCATTGCCCAGGCGCTGATGGCCCCGGTCGGTCAGATAATGAAGGGTCTGGGCAGACCGGGGTGGTTGATCTGGTGGTCGGTCGGCCTGACTGTACTGACCTCCGTCGCGCTCTGGCTCGGCACCCGGTGGGACCTCCGCGGTGCAACGGTTGCTTACGCGATCGCTCATCTCGCCGCCTTGCCGGCGATCCTCCTGATCGGCCGGCGGCTTACCGGGCTCGGGATGGTCGAACTCTTGAATGTGTCGTGGCGTCCGATCGTGGCTACCACATTCCTCGCGGGAGCCCTGGTTCTGCTCTCGCGCTTCACGAGCCAGTGGAGCCCTTGGGTCTCGCTCGCGAGCGCTCTTCTGATCGGCTTGCCGTATCTCTTTGTGGCTGGGCATGTTAACCCGGAGTTCCGGGGGCTGGTTGCGCGAGAAATTCGGAAGCTCCGAGTCGTCAGAGAGGAGTCCGCCGCCGTAGCGCGACCAGCCCGACGGGGCTAGGTTTCCCGCCGCTTTCTAGTCCCGGAATCGGCGAACACTCCATGATGCAGGGGGGACATGTCCAGCGAGGGGTACCTTCCTGAAAAGCTGAGCGCGGGCCAGGCGGAAGACGCCGTGCTACACACCCGGAACAAAATCATACTCGCTGACTTTGCCGCGCCTACCCTCCGCGAGCGGGTGATCCGAAGGCTCTTGAACTGCCTGGCTCTCTCGCGCACTGCCGCGTTGAGCCGAGGGCGGCCTGCGGTGGTGATTTCGGAGCAGCTCATCGAGAATGCGCTGCTGCTTCGAGAGGTGGGCCCTAAGGTACGCAAGGCACTCGATTTCGGCGGGTTCGAATCCACTCTGCCGCTAGCGCTCGCAAGCCTCGGGGTCGACGTAACGGTGGTAGATCAGCGACGGTATCCTTTCCAACACGAATGCCTGCACGTCCTGCAGCACGACATCCTCCAGCCTATCATCTCTCTGCCCAGCGACTTCGATCTGGTCTATTCGATTTCGACCATTGAGCACGTCGGCCTCGGGGACTACGGTGATCCTCGCGCGTCGAACGGCGACGCGATCGCCGTGTCTCATCTGTGGGAGAAAGTGCGGCCCGGGGGGCGCCTGTTCCTCTCGGTTCCTGCCGGCGAGGCCTCCGAGCTGCGCGGGTATCGGATCTACTCTCCGACGACAATCGCCCGCCTCCTCCCGGCGCCGGGCGAGGTCCGATACTTTCAGAAGCTCGGGCGGTTCGCGGCTTGGCGGGAGTGCTCCGCCGAGTCCATCGCCCGTCACCGCTACCAGAGCTATCATGCCGACTTTCCGGTCGAAGGGGTCGCGATCGCCATCGTTCGGAAGCCAGCCACATGACCATGCCCAGCGCTGATTCCCGTTCACCTCGAACCCGGTTCCCCATGCGATCTCTCGTCATCGACGGCGTCCGTCTCAGCGACGATTCCGACTGCTATGTGATCGCCGAAGTCGGTCACAACCACCAGGGCGACGTAGAGAAGTGCAAGGAGCTGTTCCGTCAGGCGAAGGAGTGCGGGGTGGATGCGGTGAAGATGCAGAAGCGGGACAATCGCTCACTCTACACCCGGGCCATGTACGACAAGCCGTACGACAACGAGAATAGCTTCGGCGCCACATATGGCGAGCACCGGGAGGCCCTCGAGTTCGGCCAGGACGAATTTGTGGAGCTACAGCGCTACTCCCGGCAGATCGGGATCACGTTCTTCGCGACGGCGTTCGACATCCCGAGTGCGGACTTCCTCGCCAAGCTCGACATGCCGGCGTACAAGATCGCTTCGGGTGACCTCAAGAGCATCCCGCTGCTCAGGCATATCGCCGGGTTCGGCAAGCCTATCATCGTGAGCACCGGCGGGGCGACGATGGAGGACATCAATCGTGCCTACGACGCGCTCGCGCCGGTCAATCCCCAGATCAGCTTCCTCCAATGCACGGCTGCGTACCCCGCCTCACCGGAAGATCTCAATCTCAATGTCATCGCCACTCTCCGATCTCGTTTCCCTGACCTGGTGATCGGGCTCTCCGATCACGAGAATGGAATCGCCATGGCCGTCGCCGGGTATGTACTCGGCGCCCGGATCGTAGAGAAGCACTTCACGCTCAACCACACTTGGAAGGGCACTGACCACGCGTTCTCGCTCGAGCCGATCGGGATGCGGAAGCTGGTGCGCGACCTCCGACGCACGCGCGAAGCCCTCGGGACCGGCATGAAGTGCCCGCTTCCCTCGGAACGCGGCCCGCTTGTCAAGATGGGGAAGAAGCTGGTGGCAGGACGGGCCCTCGGACTTGGGCACGTGCTCACCGATGGCGACGTTGCGATGAAGTCCCCCGGCGATGGCCTGTCACCCCACCTGCTCGACCAGGTTCTGGGGCGATCGCTGACGAAGCCGCTCCAACCCGACGATCCGATCACCTTCGACGTGCTCGCCAGGGGCGAGGCGGAGTGACGCTGCCCCTCGCAGGCAGAGTGGCCGTGGTGACCGGGGCGTTCGGTCGGCTCGGCCCTGTCTGGTGCGAGGTTCTGATCGGTGCCGGGGCCACGGTGATCGGGCTCGACCTGGCCGTCGCCACGCCGTCGGCGGAATACGAGCGTTTGA
>JBDTTA010000151.1:0-6811 GCA_039930845.1 Gemmatimonadales bacterium | reverse complement strand
TGCCGTTGCTTGACGACGGGCGTCGGGCCAGGAGGGATCTCGGCGCTGATCAGCTGCTGGCGGCCGTTCATATAGAAGAGCTCCCGTCCGCTATGAGCCCAGACAGGGTGGTTCCACCGCTCAGTGATATCTGCCATCGCGCGGAAGCCACGTCTGGGAACGGTCTCACGTAGACCTCGGCGTTGCCCGACTCGTTCGAAGAGTACGCCAGCCACCGGCCGTCGGGAGAGAGCGCAGGGCTCGTCTCCTGGGCCTGCCCGGTAAGAAGGGGCACCAGCGTCGTGTCACCCGCTTTGACTCCGAAGATATCACCGGCGCCCGTCTCGCTGATGGAGCGGCGGAACAGGGTCCAGCGGCCATCCCGCGACTGTATGACGTGCGCAAAATTGTATTGCGACTCCAGCAGCGGTTGGGGAGAGCCCGTGCCGTCCGCTCGAATCATCCGCGGTACGCCGGCGCCGGTCCCCCGGTCCGTGATGTAGAGGATCGGGCGCTGGTCGGCGGACCACGACCCCCGGAAGCTACTGCTGTCGCCGAACGGATCCCGGCCGGCAGCTTCGACGCAGCCGCGGCGGCCCGCGGACGAGAAGTGTTCACTGGAGCCGGGAAGTGCTCGACCTGTCACGTCGGGACGCTCCTGACGGACGCGAACATCCGGCTGCACGCTCCAGCGGAGGTGGTGAGCGAGCCCGAGCCGAACGGCGCGCCGAGCGCGGCCTCGAGGAGCGCGACGAGGATGTATCGTACGACGCCGCTCCGTGCGCTCCAACTGCACCCGCCGTACTTCCACAATGGGATTGCACCGACGCTCGATGCCGTGGTCGAGCTCTACAACTCGCGACAGTCGCTGCAGCTTACGGCGCAGCAGAAGGCGGACCTGGTGCAGTATCTCAGGTCGCTCTGAAGCGTTCCAGGAACGCCGTTCGCCGGCCTATCGGCCGGCGCCTGCAGTCCGGGAGTGCCCTCGCGTCCCCGCCACGCTTTTCACTTCCCGGTCCGGACGGCCGCGCAGGGGGCGATGCACGGGGTCGGCGCCGATCGTTCCGGCGAGCACGGTCAGGTACTCCGGAGCGCTCACCCGATCCAGCTCGGCGCGCGCGCGTTCCAGCCGGCCGGCGATGCCGAGCCGCTCCGCTTCGTCGCGGTGCCCGGCACGCGAGAGAAACTCGGTCAGGCTCCGGACGTGACGCTCCCAGAGGGCCACGTCCCGCTGTTGCTTGACGACGAGCCGGTCGCGATACCAGTCGCTCGCCAGCAGCGACTCCCTGGTGAATAGCGCGCGAATCTCCGGGTGGCTTGCGTCTTTTCCCTCGTACTGCCCGCGCGCCATGATGTGGAGCAGTGCCTTGATTGGTGGGCAGGCGTCTTCGATGGTCGCGTCCGCGAAGTACGCCTCGGCCACCCGCTGCTGTGCCTCCACGATGTTGTTGACGCCATCCGCAAAGACGGCCCGATCCTGGATTTCCGGCCTGAGGATCTCGTCGGCGAACACTGCGGTGGGATTGTCGAATACCCGACCGAAAAAGGTGTGCACGAACTTCGACGTGATCCGGTAGCCGAGCCGGCTGGCGAGCACTCTGGCCCCGGCAAACTCGAAGTCGTCGAGCTTCTCGAGGAGTCCGGCCTCGATCAGTCGCTTCGGGTCGCGCTCATGCGGAAAGAGCCGGCACCAGATCTCGGGCACCAGCAGGCTGATGTCGTGGTCCACCCGATAGCGCGGGCCGATGAAGCCGGCAGCGGAGCTGAAGCCGCCGTATCCGGTGAGCAGCATCGAGACGAGCGCGTTGTTGAGATCGGCGGTTGCGGCGAGCGCGTTGAAGGGGCCCTTCGTGAGCGCGCCCTCCGAGCCCGCGCCTGTGGTGCTCGGCGAGGATCCGGTCAGCGAGCATACGTAGTCCATGAACAGCTCGGGCAGCTCCTGATAGTGTATGGGACCGTAGACGCAGAGCGGCCGGATGCCAGCTTCCGGCCGGTTGTTCCTCCGCCCTGAGAGCACGCTGATGACCGGGAAGAGCACCGGGGCGTGCAGCGGCAGCCGCCGGTAGAGCCGCGCGCCCATTTCCGCGACGTATCGGTCGCGCGGATGCGCCAGGTCCGGTCGGCGCTGGAGATAGCGCGGATTCCTGGTGGGCGCGCCGTCGATGAGCCGGGGCCGGGCCGAGCAGATCGAAAACTCGCCGTCGGCACCGGTGGCGTTCCGGGCCACGTGTTCGCGCATCGGCAACGTGAAGGCGTCGTGGACCGCGACATCCTCGACGATGCCTGCGGCATCGGCCGCGGTGAGGGGCTCGAAATTCGAGCAGAAGAGTCCCGGCCCGGCCATGTCTTCCTCGGTTTGCCGGTCGAGCCCCGGATGAATCGCGTCGTCAGGGCGCTGGAAGAGCCTGAACTCGCAATTCTGTGCCAGCTTGAGACTCGGATGGCCGTCGTACTCGCCCGGGAGTCCGGCGAGGCGCCGCGCCGAGACCACGACGGAGGCCGTGATGTCGTCCTCCATCTGCACCTTGTCGGCCGCGACGAAGTCCTGCCTCAGCTTGTAGGTACGCCACGCGCCGTTTTCCTCCCGGCCGATGCGTAGATAGTTCGCGACGAGCCGTCGCCCCTTGTACTTGAGCTCGTGGCCGGGCGCGCCGTTGATGATGTCCACGCTGAAATGCTGGCGCCAATCGCTGCCCCACTCCGGCCGGTAGAAGCGCTTGATCACGAACACCAGCGCGCGCACGTAATTCGGGATGCTCTCGAGCCAGGCGTTGTATTCCGGCGTGAACTCGGCGGGATTGGGTGTCAGCAGCTTGATGACTGAGCCAAGGGAGCGGTCGGGAGACAGGATGGGCCGGTCGTCATAGTTCCGCTCGAAGACGGCCTGAACGAGCGCCATGTCGTCGTCGAAGCTCTGCACGAAAAAGGGACCAGGCAGCACGGTGTCGACGAGACTCTTGCTGATTTCGGACTTGCCTCCGCCCGATACCGTGCACGGCTTGTGGCAGAAGGCGCCCTCCGGAACTGTCCCGATCAGCCTCCAGCTTGGCGCGGCGCCGTGCTTGGCCATCCGGATCTTGTAACCGCTCGGGTGAATGTAGATCCGGCCCGGCAGCAGCTTGAGGTGCTGTTCCTGGCCCTTGCTCGCCCACTTGATGTCCTGGCGCTGGACGTCGATCTCCATATCCTCGGGCATGTAGTGGATTTCGGGGTAGATCTCGTCGGTGGCGTAGCCCGAGTCGTGATACTTCGCGCGCCCGCCCACGAGCGCGAGCACTTCGGTGAAGCGGTGATTTGCGCTCACGATTCTCACGAGGTCCGGCACGAACCGGTCACCCAGATTGAACGTCGCGAAGGCCAGTGCGCCGCCCGCGTGCTCCTCTTCGGCCATGCCGAAGAGATTGGCGCTGTAGCCGATCTGGGTCTTCACCTCCTTCTTGCAGTATCCGAAATAGTTGTCGGCCAGGATCGTCACCATCACGCCTTCCATGCCGCGCGAAGTGATCTTGAAGGGCCGGCCCTCGTTGTACAGCTCGCCCTCGTCCGTCCAGCACATGCCGGCGGCGCGCTCGACCTCGCTGGCCTGGCTCGCGTGCGGCAGGCCGACGTCTTTCTTGCGGAGGCGCGTCAGGTGCGGCGCGAGAATCACGCAGCCGCTGTGCCCGGTCCAGTGGTCCACGTCGAGCCCGGCGTCGTTGCCCGGGAGATACGGGTCGCCGGCGTTGCCGAAGATGCTCTCGACGAAATCGAGGTTGGAGACCAGCCCACCCGGCACGAAGAATCGCATTTCGAGCCGCTTTTCAGGCTGCACCTTCGGGACCGCGGGACACACGAGTGGCCGCAGCAGGAGGGAGACCATCGTCTCCACCGGCTCGGGCCAGCTCGCCGTGAATGGCAGGCGCGTCAGCTCGGCCGGGGGCTGCAACGCCGCCCTCAGCAGGTGAAGAAAGGTGGCGAGCGGCACGCGCATCTTGTCGGCGGGGATCGGCAGACCACCCTCCGCCACGTGAAAGACGCCCCGGGTCGTACGGCGATCGTTGACGGGATTATGGAGCACGCCATTATCGAGGCGATAACTCGAGACCAGCTCGTTCTGCCACTGATTCGAGTCGATCGGCAGCGACAGCTCGCGCGCGAGCCCGTAGCGATCGAGGATGACCGTCTCGCTCGGCAGAGTCACGGGCCCGGAAAAGGCGGCGAGTCTGAGCAACCCGTCGATGTACTCCTGGATACGCCGGTCGGCGGGGCACAGATGCTCGGAGAGCAGGCGCGTCTGCTCGCGATACCGGGCGAAGAGATCGCCGGCCAGGTTGAGCACGTCCTCCTCGCCGGTCTCGGGCGGAATCTGGACGCCCATCGCCGCCAGCTTGAGCAGAATCGAGCTCACGGCGGCGCGCCGCTCCGGCAGCCAGATGGCGCCATCCTGCCTCAATCCCACCGTGCGCTCCAGATCCATGTCCCGCGCCTCCATATATGAATGATCCGCCTCAACGTCTCACGCGGGAACTCGTCAGTCAACCGCGCCGGCGTCGAACGCTCGCTGGATGATCGCCTGGGCCTCCTCCTGGATGCGACGCAGGTGCTCGTGCCCGGTGAAACTCTCCGCGTAGAGCTTGTACACGTCCTCGGTGCCGGACGGGCGTGCGGCGAACCACCCGCGCGCCGTGACCACCTTCAGCCCTCCGATCGGGGCGTCGTTGCCCGGCGCCTTCGTCAGCAGAGCGGTGATCTTCTCGCCGGCGAGCTCGGTGGCGTTCACCTGTTGCCCGGAAAGCTGCGCGAGCAGTGCCTTCTGCGCCGGCGTGGCAGGCGCGTCGACGCGCTCGTACGTCAATTCGCCGAATTCGCGCGTGAGGTTCCCATAGAGCTCGCCCGGATCACGGCCCGTGGCCGCCGTCATCTCCGCGGCCAGCAGGCCGAGGATGATGCCATCCTTTTCCGTGGTCCACACCGCGCCGTCCCGGCGAAGGAACGACGCCCCGGCGCTTTCTTCACCCGCGAATGCGAGGGAGCCCCCAAGCAGGCCGTCGACGAACCACTTGAATCCGACCGGCACCTCCACGAGCGGGCGTCCGAGCCTCGCCGTCACGCGGTCGATCATGCTGCTGCTCACGATCGTCTTGCCGACACCGGCACCCTCGGGCCACGACGGCCGGTGGGCGGCGAGGTAGGCGATGGCGACGGCGAGGTAGGCATTCGGATTGAGGAGTCCAGCGCTCCGCGTGACCACGCCGTGGCGGTCGTGGTCGGTGTCGCATGCCCATGCAACGTCGAATCGGTCCTTGAGCGCGATCAGGCGCTGCATGGCGTATGGGGAGGAAGGGTCCATGCGGATCTTCCCATCCCAATCGAGGGTCATGAAGCGGAAGGTGGGGTCCACCTCCTCGCTCACGACGGTGAGCGCGAGCCCGTACCGCTCGGCGATCATTCCCCAGTACCGGACGCCGGCGCCGCCCAGCGGATCGACGCCGAAATTGAGCCGCGCGGCCCGCAGCACGTCGAAGTCCACGACGCTCGCCAGATCGGCGATGTAGGCGTCCATGTAGTTGTGCCGGTGTGTCGTGGACGCGCGCCGTGCCTGTTCGTAGGGAACCCGTCGCACCTCCGCAAGACCGTCGGCGAGGAAGCGGTTGGCCTGGTCCTGGATCCATCTGGTGACGTGCGTGTCGGCGGGACCGCCGTTCGGTGGATTGTACTTGAACCCGCCGTCTTCGGGCGGGTTGTGGGAGGGCGTGACGATGATCCCGTCGGCGAGTCCGCTCAGGCGGCCGCGATTGTACGTGAGGATCGCGTGCGAAACGACGGGAGTCGGTGTGTATCCGTCGCGGTCGTCGAGCATGACGGTGACACCGTTCGCGGCGAGCACCTCGAGCGCGCTCGCGAGCGCCGACTCCGAGAGCGCGTGCGTGTCGATGCCCAGGAAAAGCGGCCCGTCGATCGCCTCCTGCCGCCGGTAGAGGCAGATGGCCTGGGTAATCGCGAGAATGTGGGCCTCGTTGAAGGCGCCGTCGAGCGCGGAGCCGCGATGTCCCGACGTGCCGAACGCCACCCGTTGCCCGACGACCGAGGGATCGGGCCGCCTCGTGTAATACGCCGTCATCAGCCTCGGGATGTTCGCCAGCATCGTTGGGTCGGGGAGTTGCCCCGCCCGCGGGTCCACGTTTCGGACCATCCGCGCGGCTTCTGTCATTGGAGGTGGGATGCCGCGGCGGCATCTACCAGCCAGGTGAGGCGACCAGGCGCTGGGGCGACGAGCTGAGCGGGCAGCAGCCGCGGCGCGAAAGGGCCCTTGATCACCTCGCGCAGGCGCGCCGCCTTGGAGGCGCCCGAGACCACGAAGTTCACTTCGTGCGCCGCGTTGATCACCAGTAGGGTGAGGGTGATCCGCCACATGGCGGCGTCCGCGACGTAGTGCGCGACGACCCAGCGCTCCTTTTCGTCCAGCGCCGGCTGGCCGGGAAAGAGTGACGCGGTGTGCCCATCGTTGCCCATCCCGAGCAGGATGAGATCCACCCGCCCGCCTTCGCGCAGGATGTCTCTGAGCAGCCGTTCGTACGCCGCCGCCGATTCCGGGGGATCATCTTCCCCACGGATTCGGTGGATGTTGCTCGGCGGAATGGGTACCCGGTCGAGCAAGGCTTCACGGGCCATTCGATAGTTGCTGCGCGGATCGGATGGCGGCACGCACCGCTCGTCGCCCCAGAGCACCTGCACCCGGGCCCAATCGACACGCCGCGCGAATGCGTCGGTTGCGAGCAGCAGGTACGCGGCCCGGGGTGTGGAACCCCCCGCCAGCGCCACGGTGAATCGTCCACTCGCCGCGATGGCCTCG
>JBDTTA010000150.1:0-6846 GCA_039930845.1 Gemmatimonadales bacterium | reverse complement strand
GGACCTTGAACTTGGGTGTGCGCTTTGCGCGCTCGATCCAGGCAGTCTTGGCCATTGTGGTCCTCAGTAATTCCTTGTCGGCTGTTGGCTATTGGCTGACCGCTATTGGCCAATAGCCAATAGCAGGAGCCAATAGGCCCCCTACGCTACCCTCACCGGCGTCTCACCCCTGAACGGCCAGCCCAGCTCGCGCATCAGCGCCATTGCCAGGTCGTCCCGCCGGGAGGAGGTGACGATCGTGATGTCCATCCCGTGGATCTTCTCGACCTTGTCGTAGTCGATCTCGGGGAAGATCATCTGCTCCTTGATGCCGAAGGTATAATTGCCCCGGCCGTCGAAGCTGCGGTGGGGCAGCCCGCGGAAGTCGCGAATGCGCGGGATGGCCAGGTTGATGAACCGGTCGAGGAACTCGTACATCCGCGCGCCCCGGAGCGTCACCGTGCAACCCACCGGCATTCCCTCGCGCAGACCGAAGTTGGCGATGGCCTTCTTGGCCCGCGTCACCGTCGCCTTCTGTCCGGTGACCATGGCGAGCTCCTCGACCGCCGCCTCGAGCTGCTTGGGGTTCTTTCCCGCGTCGCCCATGCCGACATTCAGCACGACCTTCACGACCCGTGGCACCTGGTGCGGGTTCGTGAGCCCGAATTCCTTCTGGAGCCTGGCGCGTACCGTCTGCCGGTAATGCATCTGCAGACGCGGCACGCCCTCGGCGGCCTTCGGCTCGTGGTCGAGGGGGCCGGCGGCGCCCTTATCCTTGCCGCCCTTGCTGCCCTTCCCGCCTTTGCCTTCCTTGCCGGCTTTCGCGGGAGCCGTGACGTCTTTGACCGTGTCTTCCGCCATCGTTACCGGTTCCTCGGGATCGGCTGGCCGGACCGGGCGATGCGCTCCACCGTGCCGTCGGCGTCGATGCGCCGGCGAACCCGCGTGGGTGCCCCGCCCTTCGGATCCAGCAGCATGACCTTCGAATGATGAATCGGCGCCTCGCGCTCGATGATCCCCGCTTCGGCGGTGGACGTCTGGCGCTGGTGGCGCTTGATGATGTTGACGCCCTGCACCATCACCCGGCCCGTCTTGGGATAGACCTGGAGAACCGCGCCGCGCTTGCCCTTGTCGTCGCCGGAGATGACCTGCACCGTGTCACCCTTGGTGACGTGCAGGTGCTGGAACACCGGCGCCTGCCGACGGAGACGCTTGCCCTTCTTGTAGACGAGCGGCTTCATGCTACAGCACCTCCGGCGCGAGCGAGACGATCTTCATGTACCGCTTCTCGCGCAGCTCGCGGGCGACCGGCCCGAAGATACGAGTGGCCCGGGGCTCGCCCGCGTCGTTGATGAGCACGGCGGCGTTCTCGTCGAACCGGATGTAGGAGCCGTCCCTGCGCCGGGTCTCCTTGGCCGTCCGGACGATCACCGCCCTGGCCACGTCGCCCTTCTTTACCTGGCCGGTTGGAATGGCGTCCTTGATGGCCACCACCACGGTGTCGCCGAGCCCCGCGTAGCGGCGCTTGCTGCCGCCCAGCACGCGGATGACCAGGGCGCGCCGGGCGCCGGAGTTGTCGGCGATTCTCAGAATCGTCTCTTGCTGGACCATGGCTACTTCGCCCTTTCGACGACTTCCACCACGCGCCACCGCACCGTCTTGGCCAGCGGGCGGGTCTCCATGATGCGGACCGTGTCCCCCGCCTTGGCCCCCTGCTCGTTGCGGGCCTTCACGTTCTTGGTCCGGGTGACCTGCTTGCCGTAGGTCGGATGGGCGTAGCGACGGACGAGGGAGACGGTGACCGTCTTCTCCATCTTGTCGCTCGTGACGACGCCGGTCCGGATCTTCCGCCGGTTGCGCGTCGCGCTCGGCTCACTCATCGGTTATCCCTCCGCCTGGCCGGCCCGCTCGCGCAGGACCGTCTTGATGCGCGCGATGTCGCGGCGCAGCGCCCGGAAGCGCATTGGATTCTCGATCGATTCGGTCGCGGACCGGAAGCGCAGGTTGAAGCGCTCCGCGACGAGCTCGTCATGCTTGGCCGTGAGATCGTCCACCGACATCTCCCGCAGCTCGTTGGGCTTCATCGACTCAGCTCTCCTCGCGCCGGATGACGCGCGTGCGCACCGGGAGCTTGGCCGATGCGAGCGCCAGCGCCTTCTTGGCGAGATCCTCGGAGATTCCCTCGATCTCGAACATGACCCTGCCGGGCTTGACCACCGCGACCCATCCTTCGGGATTGCCCTTGCCCTTCCCCATGCGAGTTTCGGCCGGCTTTTTCGTGATCGGCTTGTCGGGGAAGATCCGGATCCAGACCTTGCCGCCGCGCTTCATCTCGCGGGTCATGGCCACGCGCGAGGCCTCGATCTGCCGGTTGGTGACCCAGCCGGGCTCCAGGCTCATGAGCCCGAACTCCCCGAACGCCACCGTATTGCCACGGGTCGCGGTGCCCTTGGTGCGGCCCTTGAACGTCTTGCGGAACTTGATCCGCTTCGGCGCGAGCATCGGACTCAGGCTCCCGTGCTGTAGGTGCGGCCGGACACGTCTTCGATGACCTCACCCTTGAAGATCCACACCTTGATCCCGATCGTGCCGTAGGTGGTCTTCGCGGTGCTGGTCGCGTAGTCGATGTCGGCGCGCAGCGTGTGGAGCGGAACCCGCCCCTCGTGATATCCCTCGGTTCGCGCGATCTCGGCGCCACCGAGGCGGCCCGCGGCGCGCACCTTGATGCCCTGGGCGCCCATCCGCATGGCGCTCTGCACCGCGCGCTTCATGGCGCGGCGGAACGAGATGCGCTGGGTGAGCTGGTGGGCGATGTTGTCGCCGACCAGCTGCGCCGACAGCTCTGGCCGCTTGATCTCTTCGACGTTGATCGCCGCTTCCTTCCCGGTCAGCTGGGCCAGCTCGTCGCGCAGCTTGTCCACCTCCGCGCCCCGCTTCCCGATGACCACGCCCGGCCGGCCGGTGTGCACGGTGATGGTGACCTTGCCCGGGCGCCGCTCGACGTCGATCTGCGCGATGGCGGCGTGGCCGAGGCGGGTCTTGAGATACTTCCGGATCAGCTCGTCCTCCTTGAGCAGCGCCGGCATGTCCCGGGTGGCGAACCACCGGGATGACCACTGCTTGACGATGCCGAGCCGAAGCCCGATCGGATGCGTCTTCTGACCCATGACTCAGCTCTCCCTGGTGTCCACGTAGATCTCCACGTGGCTCGTCCGCTTCATGATCGGCGTCGCGCGGCCCTGGGCCGCCGCGGTGAACCGCTTGAGCGGCTGGCCGCCGTTGATAAACGCCGTCTTCACGTAGAGCGCGTCCGGATCGAAGCGGGCATTGTCCCGCAGCGCCTTCTGCTCCGCGTTGGCCACCGCCGACTTGAGCGTCTTGGCGATCTGCTTGGCCGCCAGCTTCTTGTTGAAGGTCAGGATGGCGTACGCCTCCGCCACATCCTTGCCGCGGATGAGATCGATAACGAGCCGCATTTTCCGTGGCGACTGGCGCACCAGCCGCTGAATCGCATGGCCGCTCATGGTCACTCCGGCTTGGCCTTCTTGTCCGCCACCATCTTGCCGCTATGGCCGCGGAACAGTCGCGTCGGCGCGAACTCGCCCAGCTTGTGGCCCACCATGTTCTCGGTGACGTACACCGGGACGAACTTGTTCCCGTTGTGCACCGCGAAGGTGTGTCCCACGAACTCGGGGAGGATGGTGCTCGCCCGGCTCCAGGTCTTCACGACCCGCTTCTCGTTCTTGCTGTTGAGGACCAGCACCTTGGTCATCAACGCTTCCTGGACGAAGGGGCCTTTTTTGACGCTTCTTGCCATGTGTTGAGCTCGCTCGTGGCTATTGGCTGTTCGCTTACTGCGTTGCCTTCCCTCGCTTGCGTCCTCGCACGATCAACTTCGTCGACGCCTTCTTCCGATGGCGCGTCTTCCGGCCCTCCGGCTTGCCCCAGGGGCTGGTCGGTGGACGACCGCCGGAGCTCTTGCCCTCGCCGCCGCCCAGCGGGTGGTCGACCGGGTTCATTGCCACGCCGCGGACCTTGGGGCGCTTGCCGAGCCACCGGCTCTTGCCCGCCTTGCCCACCGAGAGCAGCTCGTGCTCCGAATTGCCCACCTCACCCACCGTGGCCAGGCAGCGCCCATGCACCAGACGCATTTCGGTGGAGCGAAGCCGGAGCGTCACGTACTCGCCCTCCTTGGCCACCACCTGCGCGCTCGACCCGGCGGTGCGGATCATCTGCCCGCCCTTGCCGATCTTGAGCTCCACATTGTGGACCGTGGTGCCCAGCGGGATTTCGGTCAGCGGCAGCGCATTGCCGACGCGGCTGTCGGAGCCCGGACCGGAGATGACGGTATCGCCCTGGCTCAGCCCCTTGGGATGCAGGATGTACCGCTTCTCGCCGTCGGCATAGACGATCAGCGCGATCCGTGCGCTGCGGTTGGGATCGTACTCGATCTCCGCGACCCGTCCCGGAATCCCGAACTTGTTGCGCTTGAAGTCGACCTTGCGATACTGGCGCTTGTGACCCCCGCCGCGGTGCCGCGAGGTCAGGTGCCCCTGATTGTTGCGCCCGCCCGACTTCTTCATCGGCTCGAGCAGCGACTTCTCCGGCGTGCCGCGGGTGATCTCGTCGAACCCCGAGACCGAGCGGAAGCGCGTGCCGGCCGTCATCGGCCGGAATTGCCTGATGCTCATGCTAGCCCTCGAACACGGCGATCGAATCGCCGTCCTTGAGCGTGACGACCGCCTTCTTCCATCGGGCGGTGGTGCCGCGGGTACGTCCGCGGGTGACCGAGTGACGGCGCATCTGCATGGTACGGACCGCAGTGGCCGTGACCCCAAAGAGCTTCTGGAGCGCCTGGCGGATCTGATACTTGTTGGCTTCAGGGTGCACTTCGAAGGTGTACTCCTTGCGCGTCTGATACGCCGCGGAGCTCTTCTCGGTCACCACCGGCCGCACGATCACCTGGTGCAGGGCAGGCATTACTCGCTCCCCTTCTTCTTCTTCTTCGCCGGCTTGGCCGCCTTGGGCTTGGCGGCCTTGGGCTTGGCCGCGCTCTTCTTCTTGGCGCTCGTCTTGGCCGCCTTTTTGGCCGCGGGACGTGCCGCCTTCCGGGCGGCCTTGGCCGACTTGGCCTCGGTCTTCTTCGCCGTCTTAGCCGTGCGCGCGGCACTGGTGGTCCGCTTGGAGGCCTTGGCCTTCGTGGCCGCCGGTTCTTCGGGCTCATCGGGCAGCGACTCGGGCATCACGCCCGTGAGCGCGCCTTCCTCGATCACGACGGCTTCCGACCAGAGCACCTCGTACGCGGCGGCCTGGAGGTAGGGGACGACCTGCACCGACGGCAGGTTGCGCCCGCTCAGGTAGACGTTTTCATCCGCCGCCGCGGTGAGCACGAGCACCTTCCGGCCTTCCAGACCCAGGCTCGCGAGCAGCTCCACGAGCTGTGCCGTCCGGGGACGCCTGAAGGCGAACCGCTCGACGATGTGAAGCGCGCCTTCACGTGCGCGTGCGTTGAGTGCCGACTTCCGCGCGAGCTGCTTCACCTTGCGCGGGATGTCGGTTCGGTAGTCCCGGGGGATCGGACCGAACACGATGCCGCCTCCCCGCCAGTGCGGCGCGCGGGTCGAGCCCTGGCGCGCTCGGCCGGTGCCCTTCTGCTTCCACGGCTTCTGGTTGCCGCCCGAGACAAAGCTGCGCGTCTTGGTCTTCGCGGTACCCTGACGCTGGTTATTCAGAAACACCTTGACTGCCTGGTGCAGCACCGGCTCGTTCACGGTGCCGTCGAAGTAGTCGGCCGGAAGGGCAAAGGCGCCCGTGCGTTTGGCCCCGGCCGACGAGTAGTGCGGCGCCTCAATCATGACGGCTCGGTCCTCCCTGCTTGGCCACGGTCACGATGCCGTTCCTCGCGCCGGGAACGGCGCCGCGGATAAAGAGCAGATTGCGTTCGGCGTCCACCCGGACCACCGTGAGCCCCAACTCGGTGTGACGCGCGGCGCCCATGTGACCCGGCATCCGCTTGCCCTTGATGACACGCGATGGATTGGTGCCCGGCCCGATGGACCCCGGCTTTCGGTGACGGGTGTTGCCGTGGGTGCCGGGGCCGCCGGCGAAGCCGTGGCGATGGACGACGCCCTGGAAGCCGCGACCCTTGGTGGTGCCGGTGACCTTGACCAGCTCACCCGGCGTGAAGATGTCCACCTTCACCTCGGCGCCCGGCGCGGGGGCCTCGCCCTTGAGCGCGAAGACGCGCAGTACCTGCGGGGCGGCGTCCAGGCCGGCCTTCTTGGCGTGTCCGAGCTCGGCGCGGGTGACCCGCTGCTTTCGCTGGGCGCCGAAGCCGAGCTGGACGCCGCCCTCGCGCACCTGCACCACACGGCAAGGGCCGGCCTCGACAATCGTCACCGGCACCGCGGTGCCGTCTTCCGCGAAGACCCGGGTCATCCCGAGCTTGCGGCCGATCAATCCCGTGGTCATCGCTATTCGACCTTGATCTCGACGTCCACTCCCGCCGGAAGGTCGAGCTTGGTCAGCGCGTCCATCGTCTGCGGGCGGGAATCGTTGATGTCCAGAAGGCGCTTGTGCGTGCGCAGCTCGAACTGCTCGCGGCTCTTCTTGTCCACGTGCGGGCTCCGCAGCACCGTCCAGCGCTCGGTTTTCACCGGCAGCGGAATCGGTCCCGACACCTGCGCGCCGGTCTTCTCGGCGGTACGCACGATGTCCGCGGCGGCCTGGTCGAGCACCACGTGGTCGAAGGCCTTGAGTCGGATTCGGATTCGTTGGGCCATGGCTCCCCCTACTTCAGGATCTTGGTGACGACGCCGGCGCCGACGGTGCGGCCGCCCTCGCGGATGGCGAAGCGCAGCCCCTCGT
>JBDTTA010000149.1:0-6907 GCA_039930845.1 Gemmatimonadales bacterium | reverse complement strand
TCGCATTCCGTTCGCACCGGTATCGCCGAGGCGCTCGCGCGAGCACAGGCCGACCCCGCTATCCGCGCCATCGTTCTCACCGGAAGCGGCGGGCTCTTCTCCGGCGGCGCCGACATCCGGGAATTCGGCACCCCGGCGAGCACAACCGATCCCACTCTGCGCCGTCTCATCGAGCTGGTCGAGACGAGTACCAAGCCCGTTGTCGCGGCGATCGCCGGCGTCTGTCTCGGCGGCGGCCTCGAGCTCGCGATGGCGGCGCACTATCGGGTCGCGAGTGCGGATGCCAAGCTCGGTCTGCCGGAGGTCAAGCTCGGGCTCCTCCCCGGCGGGGGCGGCACACAGCGTCTTCCCCGGCTGGTCGGCGTCGAGCGGGCGATCGAGATGATCGTGAGCGGCGAGCTGGTGGCAGCGAGGGATCTGACGAACACTGGCTTGCTCGATCGCGTCGTTGAGGGTGATCCGCTCGCTGCAGCGGTGGATTTCGCGGCTTCAGACGATGTGACGATGAAGGCGCCGCCCAGAACCCGCGACATCCCACTCGACGAGCCGAACCTCGCGGCCCTCTGCCAAGCCGCTCGCGGCAGGCTCATGACTCAGCGACCGCGGCTGCCGGCGACGCTGCGCGCGGTGGAGGCGATCGAAGCGGCGGGCAAGTCATTCGATGAAGGGCTCGCCGTCGAGCGAGCCGCCTTTCTCGAGCTGATGGAGACACCGGAGTCGAAGGGGCTGCGGCACGCCTTCTTTGCCGAGCGCGCGGCGGGAAAGGTCGACGGGATCACGGCGGCGACGCCGGTTCGTCCGCTCGACCAGGCCGCCGTGATCGGCGCCGGTACCATGGGTGCGGGGATCGCCGTCGCACTCCTCGATGCCGGCATTCCCCTCTGGCTCGTCGAATCCGATCAGGCTGCACTCGATCGCGGGCTCTCTCGGGTCGCCGGCATCTACCAGGGCCAGGTGACGAAGGGCAGGCTTACCGCAGCCGAACGGGACCGCCGTCTCGCGCTGCTGCGGCCGACCCTCTCGTACGAAGCCATCGGCCAGGCCGACCTCGTGATCGAGGCGGTCTTCGAATCGATGGAGGTCAAGCGTCTCGTCTTCACCACGCTCGACCGGGTGATGAAGCCGGGCGCCATCCTCGCCACCAACACGTCGACGCTCGACGTCGACGCCATCGCCGGCTTCACTCGCCGCCCGTCGGATGTGGTCGGTCTCCACTTCTTCAGCCCGGCGAACGTCATGCGGCTGCTCGAGGTCGTGCGCGGCCGGGCGACGTCACCCGACGTGCTGGCGACGGCGCTCGCGCTCGGAAAGAAGCTGCGAAAGGTGGCGGTGGTCTCGGGGGTGTGCGACGGGTTCATCGGCAACCGGATGCTCGACGTCTATGTCAGGCAGGGCTGGCTCCTGGTCGAGGAAGGCGCGACGCCGGCGCAGGTCGACGGGGCGATGGAGTCGTTCGGGTTCGCGATGGGCCCGTTTCGCGTGGGCGATCTGGTGGGGCACGATGTCAGCCTGGCGATACGCGAGCGCCGCCGCGCCGAGCGTCCCGGTTACCTCTGCTCCACTCTCCCCGACAAGCTCTGCGAGCTCGGCCGCCTCGGTCAGAAGACGGGAGCCGGCTGGTATGACTATCCCGAGGGCCCGCGCCGGCCGGTGCCATCGACCGTCGCGGAGCGGCTCATCACGTCGCACAGGGCGGAGCTCGCGGTCGCTCCGCGCCAGGTTGATGACGGCGAGATCGTCGATCGCCTCGTCTACGCCCTGGTGAACGAAGGGGCGCGAATTCTCGAGGAGGGGATCGCCGCGCGGGCGAGCGACATCGACGTCGTGTATCTCACCGGTTACGGCTTTCCGCGGCACCGCGGCGGACCGATGTTCCATGCCGACCAGGTGGGATTGGATCGAGTGTTACGACGTGTGCGGGAGTTCGCGCGGAATCCGCATGGCGATCCCGACTTCTGGACGCCGGCCCCGCTGCTGCAGCGCCTGGCGGAGTCGGGTTGGAAATTCATCGGGTGATGCGCACCGGCACGTCCAGCCGCCACCCCGCGAACGGTGAGTCGACGGTGAGCGACAGCTCCCCCGGTTCCGCCGGCCGGTACTCGAAGTCGGCGGTCTCGCCGGGGCCGGTGAGGAGCGGCGCGGTGCTCGTCACCGCCTGAGAGGCAGGGAGGTCGGCCCCGTCCTTTGCTACCGCCCGCCAGGCCACCAGCGAGGAGTCCTCCGGTCGGCGGCGCAGCGCGAAGAAGGTCCGCGCGTCGCCCATGGTGATGAGCCTCAGGCGATACATGCGCCCGACCCTGAGCTCGATCGGCGCCGGATCGAGCCGGCCGTTCACCACGCCGAAGGCGCTGTCGTGCCGGAACAATCCTCCCACGATCACCAGGCGGTTCGTCGCCGTATCGAGCGTCGTCCCGGGCTCGACGACGATCAGCGCGCCGTACAGCCCGCCCTGGATCTCGGTCAGCTCATTCGCGTGCGAGTGGTAGATGAACGTCCCCGCGCGGGGCGGAGTGAACGCCGCGGTGAACGAGTCGCCCGGCGCGATCGGCTGGAACACGCGTCCGCCCAGTCCGCTCCAACCCGGCACGCCGTCGGGGTAGCTCTCCAGCTCGATCCCGTGCCAGTGGACCGCCGTCGGCTCGGCCAGCCGGTTCACCACGGTGATGCGAACCGGCCGCCCGCGCTCCAGCACGAGCGTCGGCCCCGGGATGACGATCGAGTCCGGCGCCGGCTCGCGATCTCCCTCCTGCAGCACGTATCCCATGAGATGCGCGGAGTCGGGCGGCTCGCGCGGCGTCTGCACCAGGAGCCGGAGCCGCGCCGGCTCGAGTGCGACGGCTGAGCTCGTCGTCGCCGATGTTGCTGTCCCTGCCGCGCCTGGCGCGGGCGACACGTGGAGCCCGAGCACCAGCCCCGCCATCCGGTGGGCCATGTGCGCGCCGGAGTGGCCGCCGGTGTCGGCCGGCGCAGAGAGGTACTGCTCGTCCGTGATGTGGAAGGCGAAGTGGCAATGGAAGAGCCAGTTGCCCGGCCGGGTCGGGGCCCACCGCGCGGTCATGGTGCCGCCGGGCGGCATCAGCTCGGTCACCACGAGGCGGCGGTCTGCCGCCATGTAGACGGTGTCGGCCGCCCAGCTCCCGCGGCTCTCCACCTCGTAGTAGAACCCGTGCAGGTGCATAGGGTGCGAGCTCGACGTGGGGTTGAGCCAGCGCCAGCGCACGGTGTCGCCCACGGCGTACTCCAGCCGCTCGGTGTCGGGCCAGCTCTTTCCGTTGATCACCATGAACTCGCGTTCGGGCTCGCCGGCGTTCTCGTCTGCCGGCTTGAGCCAGAGCCCCATGACGAACACCCGCTCGCCCGCAGGCGCGGGCGTGCCGGCCGGGTCCACGATGAAGCCGCCCGAAAGCTGGCTGTCGATCCAGCGATCGTCCCCCATCGTCTTGCCGGCGGTAGTTCCCCAGTAGTAGTACGTGCCCGCGCGACCCACCGCGAAGCGGACGCTGCGGGTGGCGCCGGGCCGCACCTGGATGGTGTCATCGGCCGGGCCCGGACGCGTAGTGAAGCCATGCAGCACGAGGGTCGAGTCGGCGAGCCTGTTGCGGATGGTGGCGGCGACGATCGTGCCCTCAGCCATTCGCACGAGCGGGCCCGGAATCGTGAGCGGCCGGCCCTCCTCGCCGAACGCGAGCACCTCGACGCCCGGGCCGTCGTTTCCGTGCGGCCGGAACATCCCGGTCCGGAGCTCGAGCCGCAGCGTGAACACGCCGTTGTGGAGACGGCCGGCGGGGATCCGGTTGTCGTTGGCGACGATGCGCTCGGCGGAGGCGGGCGCCGCATCAGGTAGCCGCGCGATCGGTTGGACGGTGGGCAGGAAGGCGAGCAGGCCCGTGGCGAGGGTGGTGCGTAGGCGCATGGTACGGCCTCGGCATCGAACGGGGGTCGGCACGGCTGGCTCGGGGAACGGGCAAATGTACGAGGCCGGGGATGCGTTCGCCATGCGGCTCCGTGTTCGCGCCGCCTACGCGGAATCAGGCGTTCGAACGATCGCCGTCTCGCCGGTAAAGCCCGGCCCGATGTCCACGGCGATCCCACGCCACCTTCCCTGCGCGAAACGAAACGCGCTGAGCCCGAATCGCGTGACGTGTCCCGCGAGGATCGCGAGCCAGATGTGCATCGGATGGAGCGTCCCGGTGCGCTGGATGACGAGGCAGATGCCGAGCGGCAGCAGCACCTGCGACACGATGGAGATGTAGAGCGGGCTCTTCGTGTCTCCGGTGCCCTGAAGCCCGCCGGTGTAGGTGAGCGCCGCGGAAATGAACAACCCCGACACGCTCAGCACGCGGAGTAGTCCCGTCCCGATCGCGACGACTTCGGGGTCGTTGATCCCGAAGACGGCGAGAAGCGTTCCGGGCACGAAGAAGTAGAAGAGTCCCAGGCACGCGGCGCCGGTCACTCCGATTCGCGCCGCGATGTGCACCGCCGCCGCCGTCCGGTCCGGCCGTCCGGCGCCGAGGTTCTGTCCCGCCACCGCCGCCGCCGCGCCCATCAACCCGATCGACGTCCAGGTCACAAAGGAGAAGAGCTGTGTGTAGGAGACCGAGAACGCCGCCTGCGCCGCGGCGCTCTGCGCCAGCGAGCCGATGAAGGAGAGCATGAACACTCCGCCGACGTTCATCGCGATCCCCTGGAACCCCGCCGGCAGGCCGAAGCGGAACAGCTCCCGGATGATCTTCCAGTCGGGCCGGTAGCCGTGGTGCCTCGGGAACCGCACGACCCACCCTCCGTGGATCAACTTGTAGAGCGCGTAGGCCGCGACCATAGCCGAGGCGATCGACTGTCCCAGCGCGGCGCCGGCGGTGCGGAACGAAGGAATCGGTCCGAGCCCCCGGATCAGGATGATGCTGAGCACGATGTTGAGCGCCGTCATCGCGGCGCCCAGCACCATCGGTGTCCGTGCGTCGCCGGCGGAGCGGAGCGCCCCGCCGAGCATGAAGAAGACCAGCATCCCGGTGCTCGCGAGGAACATGATGCGGAGGTAGGGCAGCGCTTCGGCCTGCACGGCGGGGGCGGCGTTCACGAAGTCGAGAAGCGGGGGCGCGAGGAAGTAGCCGAGCGGCGCCATCACGAACAGCGCGATGCCAACGGCGGCGAGGAACGCCTGGTAGACGGTCCGGTTCACCTTGTCGGTTTCGCCCGCGCCGGCAAAGCGCGAGACCAGCACGCTCATCCCCGTGAAGATCGAGGAGATGAAGATGATCACAACGATGAAGATCTGGGACGAGACGCCGATGGCGGCGTTGCCGGTGTAGCCGACCGTGTGCCCGACGATGACCTGGTCCACGAGGCTCTGGAGCCCGCCGATTATGTTGACGAGCATCGTGGGCCAGGCCAGCCGCCACACCGCCCGGGCGAGCGGCCCCTCCACGATGGAGCGGTCGTAGTGCCGGGCGGGCTCAGCCATTGTGTCTGCTCCTATTTGCCGAGCTCACCCTTCCAGTTGGTCACCGATGCCACGGGCGAGGTGAAGTGCCCCTCGTAGGTCCCGCCTCCGGTCGCGCCGGCGACCGCGGTCCAGCTCCCGTGGTAACTGATGGCCGGCTTCTGGTCCTGGCTCATCGTTGACGTCACCTCGCCGCTCCACTTGAACGACACCTTGTCAGCGCCCTTCGTCATCGTGAGGACGCCGTGGTGGGTGCCATTGCCGTTTACGAGGCTCGTGGTATCGGCGGATACCACGTCGGCGCCGTCCATGAAGGCCGGCGTGCCGGTGCTCACGTTGGTGCCTTTGGAGACGCCGATGAAGACGAGCGCACCACCGGGGCCCTTCTCGGGAGAGTTGTTCGGCGTGCCGACGAGGGACATCGTGCCGGCGACCGGTGCGAGCCTGGAGGTCGGGGTGTACGCCGCGGCGCCGACGATGAGTGTTAACGGGAGCAGGAGCGCGAGCGCGGGGTGGGACCGGGGGCGCGGGTGCATTGGGGCCTCAGTGGGGAGAAGAAGGTGTCGAGGAGAAGTTAACGATCTGCCCTCCATCCTCCAGCACGATTTCCGCCCGCCCCCGGTAGCTCACGATCTTCCCGTGCACGCCAACCCGCCGTCCCACGAGTGAGTCCAGTCCGCGAGTCCAGGGCTGCGCCGGCGGGAGCGCCACCGCGGTGAATGTCTGGTGCGGATAGTCGGCGCCGAAGTTGAGGTAGACGGTACCCTTCTTCGACCGGAAGACCGCGGCGACGGTGCCGACTACCGTAACGGTCTCGCCGAGGTGTGCCGCGGCCTCGCTGTCGGTGTAGGTGCCTGGCGAGTTCGGCGCGGCCGGCCCGGCGGGCCGGTAGTTCGCGAGGGCATCGTTGAGCACCTCTGCGAGCCGTACTCCGCCGGCGATGAGGGCGTGGTCGATGATCGGCCGGTTGGCCTCGACGTACGCTCGGCCGATCCGCCCATCGGCGGGGAGGCGGTAGACATGTTCCACCGCGATCCGGTGCCCCTCCATCGCCCAGTCGATGACGGTGCCGCGCTCCAGCGTTCGCAACTCGAGCGACGCCATGCGCCGGCGGAGAAATGCGAGATATTCCGCTCGGCCGGCGGTGGAAGAGTCGATCAGCTCGCCGTCCCACACCTTGTGGAGGTCGGTCGGGTGGCCGAGGAACGTCACCGCGAGGTTGTTGCCGCCGCGATCGTCGTTATCGGCTACGTGGAGCGGCTGGTGCAGGTCGCCCATGAAGTGGATCAGGAACCGCAACGCCTCCGCGCGATTCTCCGGGGACGCCCCGCCGTCGGCCAACACGCGCCTCTCCTCTTCGATCGCCGCGATGATGCATTGCCCGCGGGGGCAGTGTCGTGCGGGGTCGTAGGCGGTGTCGGCCAGCGGGATGTTCACATAGTGGAGCCGGTCGGCGTCGTGCCGGTA
>JBDTTA010000148.1:0-6911 GCA_039930845.1 Gemmatimonadales bacterium | reverse complement strand
CACCTGGGCTTTCTGGCCGACGATGCGCTCGAGGGACGGGCTCCCGGCACACGCGGCGGCGAGCTCGCCGCCAAATACATCGCGGCGCAATTCGAGCGGCTCGATCTCCAGCCGGCGGGCGATAGCGGGACGTACTTCCAGCGCGTGCCGATCATCGCGCTCACCCCGCAGCCCTCGCTCTCCGTCCCGGGCGCGTCGAGTACTCCGCTCGAGTGGAAGACCGACTACGTGCTCTGGTCGATGCGCAACGACTCGACGGTGAAGACCACCGCCGACGCGGTGTTCGTGGGCTATGGAATCGTGGCGCCCGAGTGGGGATGGAACGACTACGATGGCGTGGACGTGAAGGGCAAGATCGTCGTCACGCTCACCAACGATCCCGGCCTCAGGGACTCGACGATCTTTCGAGGCAGGATCCTGACCTACTATGGCCGGTGGACCTACAAGATCGAGGAGGCCCGCCGCCAGGGTGCGGCGGGAATCCTCATGATTCATACCACCGAGAGCGCCACCTACCCGTGGACGACCGTTCTCTCGGGCTGGACGGGGCCCCAGGTACGCCTCGAGGTGCCGCCGGCCTCCCTCATCGTCGCGGGCTGGCTTCAGCACGATGCGGCCGACCGGCTCTTCAAGTCGGCCGGCAAGAGTCTGACCGAGCTCACTGACGCCGCGCTCAAGCGCGGATTCAAGGCGGTGCCGCTCGGCATCCAGCTCGACGCGTCGGTGCGGAGCGCCGTCCGCCGAACCTCGACGGAAAACGTACTCGGCCGGCTGCCGGGCCACGGACCTCTCGCCCGCGAAGCGGTACTCATCAGCGGCCACTACGACCACTTCGGCATCGGCGCACCAGTCGATGGAGACTCCATCTACAATGGCGCGGAAGACAACGCGTCGGGCACGGCCGCAGTGATGACCGCCGCGGAGGCCTTCGTCCACAGCGGGGTACGGCCCTCCCGATCGATCGTGTTCATCGGTTTCGCTGCCGAAGAGTCGGGCCTGCTGGGATCGCAGGCGCTGGCCACGGATTCCCCTTTCCCGCTCAAGGACATCGCCGCGATCCTCAACTTGGACGTCATGAACCTTTATGGAAAGACGCGAGACTTCTCCGCGCTCGGCATGGAGCAGTCCTCGCTGGGCAAGACCGTCCAGGCAGCCTCCGCGGCGGAAGGTCTCAAGATCTCGACGAATGCGGAGGCCCTGATCCAGGGCAGCTTCTTCCGCTCGGACCATTTTTCGCTCGCGCGGGCCGGCGTTCCGGGGACATCACTGGAGACGGGATCGGACTTCGTGGGCAGGCCGGCCGGGTGGGGAAAGGAGCAGAAGGACGAATACACCGCCAAGCGATACCATCAGCCGCAAGACAATATGCAGCCTTGGTTTAACTATGATGGAGCGGTCCAACAGCTTCGCGTCACCGTCAGGACAGCGGAACTCATCGCCGACACTCCAGCGGCGCCGACCTGGAATGCCACGTCGGAATTCCGCGAGGCGGGGGAGGCACGCCGGAAATAGCGGCAAGGGCAGATGTTAGGGGTCTCCCGCCTTTACCCTGCTACTCCTGCTGAGTATCTTTGCCGCCGCTTACGCACCCCCCGCCCCCAGGAGCGATTCTGGACCTGCCAACACAGCACCGGATTCCCCTCACCTGGCTGCTCGAGAACGCCGGGGCATCCATCCGTTACCGCGCGCTTACCGAGCTTGCGCCGGCGGGATACGCGCCACCGGACACCATCGAAGCCGCGCACCTCGCCATCACCGAATCGAAGCCCGCGATCTCGGTGGTAAAGAAGCAGAAAGACAACGGCGTGTGGGGCGGCAACATGCTCGGCCTCGCTCCCTCCACCGTGCTCGGCATCAAGGACGTCGGCACCATCCCCCAATACCGCCGCCTCCTCCAGCTGGAGTGGCCGAGGGGCACGCGCCCCTACAAGCTGGCCGACCGAATGCTTTTCCGGCTCCTGTCGCGCGACGAAGACCCGGCGCTGCTCTTCGAATTTCAGAAGATGGTCAAGTCCGATGTCGAGGCCGAGGCCTGGGCGCGGGGGATCATGCGGGAGGCGGCGTCGGCAGCGCTCGCGGAGGCGGGATACGCGGAAGATCCGCGACTCCGGGGCGCGGGGCACAAGATCGCCAATGCCATCTCGCAGTTCCTGCGCAGTCCCCTCGCCGAGAAGCCTTTTCTCAAGGCCGGCAAGGCGATCGCGCTCCACCCCGAGGCGCATCCGCCAAGCTGGTATTCCGTGGCCATGCTCGCCTTCATGCCCAACCTCCAGCGGGAGCGGGCGGGATTTACCGAGCGCCTGGGACATTACCTGGCGCAGCCGGCCCCGAAAAAGTCGTTCGTCATTCAGGTGGGCAAGCGGACGGTCAAACCTCAGCACCTGCTGCTCGGCGATCCGATCGAAGCCGACGCCAGGGGATTGCCTTCGGACATTCCGCTCGCGCTGCACTACATCGAGCTGTTGGCGAGGATGGGAGCCTTACCCTGGGCGCCTCTCGCCACCAAAGTGCTCAGCCGCCTGCTCAGGGATTGTGACGACGACGGGATCTGGCATCCCAAGAACCTTCGGTCCCAGCCGAAGGCCGCGAACAAGATTACCTACCACTACTACCCGCTGCTGATGGACGCGAAGACCACCGAAGGCCGTGAAGTGGACATCACTTTCAGGCTGGCGCTCATCGCCAAGCTCCTCGGCTGGTCACTGGACTACGATTGACCTGGGAGTCGATATGGTTGCGCGAGTGAGAGTAGTTTGACATACTACTAGCCATGCCTCGCATCAATCTCACCCCGTTCGGCTTTACCCCCACTGAAAGCACCGTCTACGAGGTTCTCCTTACCGGCGGACCCGGCACCGGCTACGCCATCGCTCGTTCGGCCGGGCTCGCCCGGGCAAATGCCTACAGCGCGCTCGAAGGTCTGGTCACAAAGGGCGCGGCGAGGGTCGATCCCGGACGTCCCAAGAGGTACCGCCCCGAGGCGCCGGCGGCGCTCATCGCCCGGATCGCGACAGACCAGGGTCTGGCACTCGAGCAACTGGGTGGCGACCTCGATGCGGTCAGCGTGCCGAGCACACCGACGCTCGTCGAGGTCGAGTCCGCGAGAGCCGTGCTCCAGCTCATCACGCACGACGTGGCCAGGGCAGCGGTCTCGGTATCGCTGCTGGTACCTCCCGATGCGTATCCGCTCCTCGCGCCGGCCCTGCGCCGGCCCGCGTCCTCCGGACTCCCGCTCACGCTCTGCTCAACGTCGTCCGTGGACCTGGGATTCGCCGACGTGGAGGTGCTTTCGGAAACCGGCAGCTGGCCGGGGATGCCGATCATCGCCGTCGTGGATGACCGCAGCGCGGTGCTGGCGTCCCGCGCCGACTCGGAGGTGCGCGGACACTGGAGCACCGCGCCGGCGTTCGTCGCAGCCGCGCGACTGGCCCTGGCGTACCTCCGCGAGCTGTCATGACCGAACCCGCCGACGAGGCATTCCTCGAGCTGCAACGGGAGTATCTCGCCGAGCTTCCGACCCGGCTCGATGAGCTCCGCGCGGATCTGGCGGCGTTTCGTGGCGGCCAGGCCGAGGCGGCAGCTTCGCTCAAGGTGCGGTTCCATCGTCTGGCGGGCTCGGGGAGTTCCCACGGATTTCCCGAGATCAGCGAGGTCGCGCGCGGGCTCGATCTTTGGCTCTCGGAAATTCCCCCCGCATCGGAGACCGGCAGGGTTCAGGAAGGCATTGAGCGCCTCGCCAAGATCCTGCACCGGTCCAGGATCAACGTGGCCCCGCCGGCGGAGCCACGGCCGGCAGGTGCGCGGGCGGTGGTCATCCTCCCTCCGGGCAAGGAGCGCGACGAGCTGGTCAGCGCACTCCGGGTCACCGGCTATGAAGTCCGCCTCGGCGACCGGCGCGAGGATCCGCTGACCGTGCTGTCCGATCGGCGCCCCGATCTCGTGGTCATCGGCACGGCGGCGGGCGAGGGCGATCCATCGGCGATCGCTTCGGCGTGGACCGGGCGGCGGGAAACCAGGCCGCGCGCTGTCGTGCTGATCGAGACGCTTCGTGCCGTCGACCGCTTGCGCGCGGTCGCGGCGGGAGTGGACGCGGTCTTCCCCATCGAGCGCATGGTGGCGGCGCTGCCCCGGTACGCGCGGACGCTCGCGCGCTCGGGCGCACCCCCTTCCACGGTGCTGCTCGCCGATCACGACACGCCGCGCGCGGAGGTGGTGGCTTCCTGGCTGGAGGAGTGCAACATCCGCGTGGTCCGGTGCGGGCTTGGCCAGGCGGTGGGAGAGCTACTCGACCGCGAGGTCCCCGACCTGCTGATCCTCGCCGCCGCGCTGCCCGACGCCGCGGGAGATTCGGTCGTGCGCATGGTTCGCCAGGATTCCCGCTTCCGCCTGCTGCCGATTCTCCTCCTCGGGCCGGAGGCGACGGCGGATCGGATCGCCGGGCTGCGGGCCGGCGCCGATGACTTCCTCGCCTATCCCACCGACGCCGACATCGTCACCCAGACGGTCATCACCCGCGCGGAGCGGGGGCGCCGGCTTCGCGAGCTGCTGCATCGCGACGAGTTGACCGGGCTCCTCAACTCGACCACGCTCATGGCCGAGCTCGAGAACGCGGTGGACTACTGCCGCCGGCACGGTGGGCCGCTGGCCTTCGTCATTTTCGACCTCGACCGCTTTCACGAAGTGAACGAGCGCTACAGCACCCTCGTCGGCGACCAGGTGCTGCTGCACGTCTCAAACGTCTTCCGGTCGAGCGTAAGGGCCAGCGATGTGATCGGCCGCTTCGGCGGCGAGGAATTCGGAATGATTCTGCGGGGAGGCGGCCCGGAGGGGGCCGCCGTGCTCGCAAACAAGCTTCGCAACCTGCTCGGCGAGCATGCCGCCACGACGCATGACGGCGAGGCGATTCCACTGAAGGTGAGCGTCGGGTGGGCCAGCTTTCCCGTGGATGGTGCAACCGCGGGAGAGCTGGCGCACGCGGCGGCGCGCTGCCTGAGAAGAGAGAAGATGGCGGGTTAGTGTCTGAACCCCGCCGACAGCGGCACGACATCGCGAGGGTTCTTCTCGTCACCGAACAGCAGGCGACCCTCGCGGTACGTGGCCCCGCGCAACGTCAGAGCCAGCACCTCTCCCAGCTCCTGCACCAGGAAGACCTCGATCTTGTCCAGGACTTCCTTCGGGAGATCCTCGAGGTCCGGCTCGTTCTGCTTGGGCAGAATGATCTTGCTGATCCCCGACCGGACCGCGCCGAGCACCTTCTCCTTGACGCCGCCGATGGGCAGCACGCGCCCGCGCAGCGTGATCTCGCCGGTCATCGCGATGTCGTGCCGCACACCGCGCCCCGACAGGGCCGAGACGACCGCCGAGGCCATGGTGACTCCCGCGGACGGACCGTCCTTGGGAATGGCGCCGGCCGGGACGTGAATATGGATGTCCCGGTCGAACATCTCATCGGCAATCTGGAGCGCGGCCGCATGTGAGCGTGCGTAGGTCCACGCCGCGCGCGCCGACTCCTTCATCACGTCTCCCAGCTGGCCGGTGAGCACGAGCTCGCCCTTGCCACGCATGGTCGACGCTTCGACGAACATGATGTCGCCACCAGTCGGGGTGTAGTACATGCCCGTGGCCACGCCGACATCGTCCTGGCGCGCCATCTTTTCCGGATGGACCTTGGGCCGTCCGAGCAGATCGTCCACCATCGCACGATCGACGCTGAGCCGCTGCACCTCGCCGGCGGCGATCTTTCTCGCGACCTTCCGCGAGAGCCGGCCGATTTCCCGCTCGAGCTGGCGGACGCCCGATTCACGGGTATAGCTCGTGATGATTTCCGCGAGCGCCTCGTCGGTGATGTCGAGCAGGTCGGCTTCCACGCCGTTCTCCGCGAACTGTCTCGGAATGAGATACTTGCGCGCGATCTCCTGCTTTTCCCGCGCGGTGTAGCCCGCGAAATCCACCACTTCCATCCGGTCGAGCAACGGCCCCGGAATATTCTGGATGAAGTTGGCCGTGGCGATGAAGAGCACCTCGCTCAGATCGAACGGCACACCCAGGTAGTGGTCCACGAAGCTGTCGTTCTGCGCCGGGTCGAGCACCTCGAGCAGTGCACTCGCGGGATCGCCCTGGAACGAAACGCCGAGCTTGTCCACCTCGTCGAGGAGGAATACCGGGTTCTTGGTTCCGGCCTGTTTCATCCCCTGGATGATCCGGCCGGCCATCGCGCCCACGTAGGTGCGACGGTGGCCGCGAATGTCGGCCTCGTCGCGCGCACCGCCGAGCGAGATACGCACGTACTTGCGCCCCATGGCACGGGCAATGGACTTGGCCACCGACGTCTTGCCGACACCGGGAGGGCCCACGAACAGCAGGATGGGACCCCGCGCGGTACGATCGTCCTCGTTGCCCGGCACCGGGGCGTTGGGCGCCGGGACGGTGGCGGTGGCCAGCGGGGCGTCGGTGGACTCGCCCGCCTCGCCCGCCTCAGTTGCTTCCAGCGCCTTCGCCTCCTGGGCCTGCTGCAGCCGGAGCTGCCGCACGGCCAGGAATTCCAGGACACGGTCTTTCACGTCGCCGAGGGCGTAGTGGTCCTCATCGAGGATGCGCTGGGCCTCGGGGAGCTCGAGGTGTTCCTTGCTCCGCTCATTCCACGGCAGCTCGAGGATGTTCTCGAGGAAGGTGCGGATGACCTGCGCCTCCATCGACTCGCGGCCCGTGCGGCCGAGCCGGTTCAACTCCCGATCGACCTCCTTGCGCGCTTCCGCGGGCAGGTCCAGCGCCAGGATCTTGTCGCGCAACTCCTGCAGGTCGTCCCGCTCGTCGTCCTCGCCGAGCTCGCGACGAATGGTCTTGAGCTGCTCGCGGAGGAACATTTCCCGCTGCCGCTCGCCCAGCTCTTCCTGGACCTGCGACTTGATGTC
>JBDTTA010000147.1:0-6920 GCA_039930845.1 Gemmatimonadales bacterium | reverse complement strand
GGCGAGAAAATCGCGCTTCGCCACTAGAGCACCTCCTTGAGACCGGCCAGGAGGAGATCGGCCTCCCGGTGAGAGAATGAAAGTGGCGGGAGCAGGCGGAGCACACGCGGATCGGTAGCCGTCCCAGCGAGGATCCGCTTCCCGAAGAGGGACCGCTGCACCTCCGCTGCCGGACGATCGAGATGGAGACCGAGCAGCAGCCCGCGGCCGGTCACCCGTCCCACACCGAGCGCGCGCGCGCCATCGGCGAGATGTTGGCCCACGGCGACCGCGTTCTCGATGAGCCCCTCGCGCTCGATCACGCCAAGATTGGCGAGCGCCGCCGCGCAGGGCACCGGCCCGCCTCCGAACGTACTGCCGAGATCGCCGAGCGTGAGCGAGTCCGTGAGCAGCGGCGAGGCGACCACCGCGCCGATCGGAAGGCCGGCGGCCAGTCCCTTCGCGAACGTCAGGGCGTCGGGAACCACGCCGAACGATTCCGCGGCACTGAACGCGCCACAGCGGCCGACGCCGCACTGGACCTCGTCGAAGAGCAGCACCGCGCCGCGCTCATCACAGACTCGACGCGCCGCGCCCAGGAACGCCGGGGAACAGTCGCGCGCCCCGGCGAACCCCTGCACCGGTTCGACCAGCACGGCGGCGACCGTCCCGTCGACGGCCTTCTCGAGCGCGGTGATGTCATCGAAAGGCACCTTTCGCGACAGCGGCATCCCCGCCCGGGTCGCCGCCTCCTCGTATCGTGCTCCATCGGTGCAGGCGAGCGTCGCGACGGTGCGGCCGTGCCATCCTCCGCGCACGCTCACGATGATGCGGCGGCCGGTGTGGCGGCGGGCGAGGTGTAGCGCGTTCTCGTTCGCCTCCGCCCCCGAGTTGCACAGGAAGACCCTGCCGAGCGGATCGGGACACCACGCGGCCAAGCGCTCGGCCAGCTCCTCCCGCTGCGGCAGGGGCACCGCGGTGGAATAGAACAGCAGCGCCTCCGCTTGCTCGGCGATGGCGCGCACGACATCGGGGTGGCTGTGGCCGGTGGACGCGACGGCGTGACCGCCGTACGCGTCGAGCCACTCGTTGCCGTCTTCGTCGACGAGCCACGAGCCGTGGCCGCGAACCGGTCGCACCGGCATCGAGGCGTACACGGGAAGGAGCGCGGGCGCCATCAGCATGGATAGAAGCCCGTGGAGGTAAGACCGGCGCGTTCGTCGATACCGAGCGCGAGATTCATTCCCTGAATGCCCTGGCCTCCGGCGCCCTTGATGAGGTTGTCCACCGCGACGGTCGCCTGGACCTCCCGACCATCCGCGCTCTCGACGGCGTGGATGAGAGCGTAGTTCGTACCGACCGCGTGGGTCAGCTCGGGTGGAGCATCGAGCACGCGCACGAACGGGCGATCACGATAGGCCTCACGATACCACCCGGCGGCCGAAGTGCCCGGGTCGCCGGCGCTGACACTCAGGTCGCGCGGGAGATAGGCGTGCAGGGTGAGATAGATGCCCCGCACGAACGGACCGGAATGCGTGATCAGCCGCGCCTCGGCGTCGGGCCGGCCGATCCATTCCCTCCACGACTGTAACACCTCGGCTTCGTGGCGATGGCCGAGCGGCGAGTAGGCGAACACATTGTGCGCGCGCATCGGGTGGTGCGTGGTGGATCGCGGCTGCACGCCGGCGCCGCTCGAGCCGGTGATCGCGAACATCGAGGGGGAGACGTCCAGTCCCACCCGCGCCAGCGGATAGAGCGCAAGCTGTGCCGCGGTGGCGAAACATCCCGGGGCGGCGATCGCGGTGGCGCCGCGCAGCTTTTCCCCCATCACGTCGGCCAGCCCGTACGTGAAGCGACACACCAGCTCCGGCGCTGTGTGCGCGCCGTAGAACCGCTCGTAGAGGCGTGGATCGCGCACGCGGAAATCCGCCGCCAGGTCGATGACGAGTCCCGGCCCCGCGTCGAACACCTCGCCGGCCACTCGCGACGACTCCCCATGCTCGAGGCAGAGAAACACCACGTCGCGCCCGCGCGCGGCTTCGCCGGCCGTGGCGCCGGAGAATCGCGCGTCGGTCAGCGCGGCGAGCGCGGGGTGCGTTCCCCCGATGGGGTTCCCGGCCTGACTCCGGCTCGTGGCGATGCATTCGGTGACATCGGGATGCTGCAGGAGGAGACGCAGCAGCTCGCCACCGGCGTAGCCGGCGGAACCAATGACGGCGACTTTCATGGCGGCTATTCGCTATTGGCTATTGGCTATGAGCTCGGGGGCGGAGGCTGGTGCCCCACCACCGATGGCCGATAGCGAATAGCCAGTAGCCTTGTTCCGCCACTCGTCCAATGCCGCGACGACGACGCCGAGCAGCCCTGCCGCATCGCGCCGCGCGTTGTGGGCCGGCAGACCGAGGCCGGTGGTGATATACACCTGGCCGACCTCATTGTCGGTGGCGGGCCCGGTGATGGCCGCGATAGGGAGCCCGAAGTCGCGGCGCATCAGCTCGACCGCTCCCCAGCATGCCACCGGATCGGGAGCGGCCATCACGAAGGCCGCTCCCACGCGGGTGAGCTCCGGGTCGCGCAGGATGTCCTGCACGCCGTATTCCCCGAGGATGCCATCGCCCAGCTCGGCCACGATCACGTCGGGCCTGGAGGCGGCGAGCCGGTTGAAGATGCCCTTGGCCGTGGAGACGGTGATGCCCGCATGCGTGCTGGCTATGCCCACGTCGTTGAAGGTGAGCGCGGCCACCGCCCCCGCATCGAGCATCGAGAGCGCGTCTCGCATGAGCGACACGCCCGTCAGCTTGGCGGCGGCGACGCGGAGCCCACTCCTCGCCAGCCCGCGCACCAGCTCGGTGGCCGCCACCGTCTTCCCCGAATTCATGCAGGTACCGGCCACGTAGACGACCGGCGTTTCCGACTCGAGCGTATCGGACGGCGGCACGGCGCGATCGCGAATGTGGGCGGGCCGCCCGACGCGATCGCCGAGCTCGGGAAAAGCGAGGATGGCGCCGAGGACTTCGGCCTTGAACGGCTCGCCGATGTCAGGGTTGACCGAGGTGCAGCGGCCCAGAATCCCGCCGAGGTTGAGCACGTCGATCGTGTCGCCGACAGCAATGCTGGCCGGCACCACGCCCGCATAACCGCGGAGCGCGCGCCGGGTACCGAGAACGCCGGCCAGCACGTCTCCACCGCGGAGCGCGAGCATCCGGCCGCTCGTGTCCTCGACGGTGTTGTAGGAGGACTTGTCCGCCAGGATCCGGACGGCCAGCACGTACCCCTCGGAGGCGATGATGTCGTCGCCGACAATCACCTCGGCCGACAGCGCGGCGTTCCGAGTGGACGAGCTGATGCGATCGAGTTTGACGCGGGTGGTGACGACCATGTGAGGCCTCTGGCTATTGGCTATTGGCCATGGACCGGCCGTTCGCCGCTCGCGCGGCCAGCAGCGACGGCACCGCGGAGACTCGTGCAAAGGCGCGCGCCTCGTCGCCGGTCCAGAGGTGGTTCTCCTCGCCGTACGTGGCAACCGCCGCGTCCATCATCGAGTGGGGGCTTCGCGTGCCGACCACCTGAAACCGTCCGGGCGCGAGCCGAACGCGCGTGTCGCCGGTGACGCGGTTCTGCGAGCTGGTGATCAGCGCTTCGATGTCGCGGAGTGCCGGGTCGAAATACTGTCCTTCATGCAGGCGGTCGCCGTAGAACCGGCCGAGCTGGTCCTTCCAGAACGTCTGCCACTTCGTGAGCACCAGCTTTTCGAGCTCCCGGTGCGCGGCGATGAGCACGAGGGCGGCGCCCGCTTCGAATCCGATGCGCCCCTTGATGCCGAGCGCCGTCTCGCCGACGTGGATGTTCCGGCCGATGCCGTAGACATCGGTGAGGTCACCGAGCTGTGCCACCAGGTCAGGACCCGCGAGCACGGACCCATCGAGCGACAGGGGCAGGCCTTTGTCCCAGGAGAGAACGATTTCCCGGGGGCCCGGCGCGTTCGCGGGCGGATCGAGCAGCTCGGCAGGAGGACCGGCCCAGGTATCGTGCGTCCAGCCGCCACCCCAGGTGGTTCCCCAGAGTCCGCGATTGATCGAGTACGCCCCCGCCCTGGCGGGCACGGGCAGGCCACGCGCCTCGAGGAAGGCCATGGCCTGCTCGCGCGTGATGGCGCCATCGCGAATCGGCGTGACAATCTCGAGCTCCGGCGCCAGCACTCTGAGGGCGACGTCGAAGCGCACCTGGTCGTTGCCGGCGCCGGTGGAGCCGTGGGCGACCGCCGTCGCCCCGATCGCACGCGCCACGTCCACCACGGACAGCGCCTGCTGCGTCCGCTCGGCGGCGACGCTCAGCGGGTACACCTCGCCGCGCAGCACGTTGCCCTGGATCAGGTAGTGCACGAAGCGGTCGAAGACCTCCGCGCGGGCGCCGACCTCATGGTGCTCGACCGCGCCGACCCGCTCCGCCTGCCGACGGATGGCCGCGCGCTCCTCGCCGGTCGAGCCGCCGGTATCGACGTAGACGGTGTGCACCGCCCAGCCGTCGTCGGCGAGCCGGGGAACGCAGTAGGAGGTGTCGAGCCCGCCGGAGAATGCGAGGGCGATCGTGCGTGAGTGCATATTGCATAAATATGCACACCGGTGCGCGCGACGCAAGTCGCCAGGCGGTCGTCTTGAGCGGTCGAGGCATCGCGGATTAGACTACGCGCCATGCCAACCACCGATCTCGCCTTCCTCGATCGCCTTCGCGCCGCCACGGAGCTGCTCGAGTCGGTCGTCTCCGATCGCGGACTCCTCGCCCAGGCCCCGCCCGACGACCAGCGACGCCTGCTGCAGGCGGCCGGCCACGTGTACGCGCCCGATGCCCTGGCCCGCCGGCGCCTGGTGCGGGCCAGCATCCGCCGCCGGAAAGCGGAAAAGACGTTGCACGAGGAGCGTGTCCTCGGCCAGACCGGTATCCGGTCGCTGCGCCGGCAGACGGTGTTCACGAGCCCGAACGTCTTCCCGCCACCGGCGTTCGAGCAGCGGGAGGTGGAGAACGATCCCGAGTTCCGCGAGAGGCTCGAGCCGCAGCATTGCTACGTCTGCAAACAGAAGTACGAGGCGATCCACCATTTCTACGACCAGCTCTGTCCGGCGTGCGCGGGGTTCAACTTTGCCAAGCGCACCGAGCTGGCGGATCTCCGGGACCGGGTGGCGCTGCTCACGGGTGGGCGGGTGAAGATCGGGTATCAGGCCGGACTCAAGCTGCTCCGCTCCGGCGCCCAGCTGATCGTCACCACCCGCTTTCCCCGCGATTCGGCGATTCGATACGCGAGGGAGCCCGACTTCCGCGAGTGGGAGGACCGCCTCGAGATCTTCGGGCTGGACCTGCGCCACACCCCCAGCGTGGAAACCTTCTGCCGCGAGCTGCTGGGCACCCGCGAGCGGCTCGACTTCATCGTCAACAATGCCTGCCAGACCGTGCGCCGTCCCCCCGAGTTCTATGCACCCATGATGGCACACGAATCGGCGGCGCTCCACGCCATGCCGGAGGAGGCGCACCGACTCCTCGGCACCTACGGGCCGCCGTCGGCCACAACTCCGGCGGCATTCGAGCGGCGGTTGCCGAGCATCGCGGGCATGCTCGACTCGGCCGCGCTCTCCCAGATCCCGCTGCTGCCGGAGGACCTGCAGCCGCGGAAGGAGCTTTTTCCGGAGGGAAGCCTCGATCAAGATCTGCAGCAGGTGGACTTGAGGGACCGGAACTCGTGGCGGATGCTGATGGCGGATGTGCCGTCGGTGGAGCTACTGGAGGTGCAGCTCGTGAACGCGATCGCGCCGTTCATCCTGAACGCGCGCCTCAAGCCGCTGATGCTGCGCACGCCCGGGCGGGCAAAGCACATCGTGAACGTCTCGGCCGTCGAAGGCCAGTTCTATCGCAATTTCAAGACGACGCGCCACCCGCACACCAACATGGCCAAGGCGGCGCTCAACATGATGACCCGCACCGCCGCCGCCGACTATCACGGCGACGGCATCCACATGAACAGCGTGGACACCGGATGGGTGACCGACGAGGATCCTGCCGAGATCGCGGCGCGCAAGGTTGCGGAGCACCGCTTCCACCCGCCGCTCGACATCGTGGACGGCGCGGCGCGGATCGTCGATCCGATCATCGCCGGAGCCAACTCGGGCGAACATGTGTGGGGGCAGTTCCTGAAGGACTTCCAGCCGACGGACTGGTAAGGCTCAATCCGACGGGTTGCGACCGCCCAGATCGATCATGCCGAGTCTTCCCGTACCGCTGAGCGCAAGCCACACCCGTTGCCGGGTGCTGTCGGTTTCCATGTGCCGCACGATCGCCCCGGGCGTGGGGATCGGGACGACCTCCATTTTGGCGGTTCGCGGGTCGAACGCGACCATCTTTCCTCCGTTCGATTCGCAGTACCAGATGCGGCCGTCGGTCCCGATCGCGATCCCATAGGGTCCGCCGTTCGGAGAGGGCGACGCCCACTCTCTCACCTTCCCCGTCGCGGGATCGAGCGCGCCGAGATAGCCGCGAGCGTAGTCGGTATACCAGACGGTCCCATCGCCTCCCACCTGGAGTCTCCGCGGACGCGCCCCGGCCGCAGGGAGGAGGAACTCCCGAATCGAGCCCGTCGCTGGATCGACACGTCCGAGCTTGTGGGTGCCGAGCATGGCGATCCAGATCGAGCCATCGGGGGCCGCCACGATGCCGTACGGTTGAGAGCTCGCTGTGGGCACGCGGTACGCGCTCGCCTTGCCGGTGGCCGGATCGAGGCTGCCATAGCTGTTGTTGTTCGCGTCGGTGAACCAGACCTTGCCCCGGTGAAAGATCGGCGTGTGCGGATTGCTGACTTCACCGGGGAGAGGGAACTCCAGAATCTTGCCGCTACCCGGATCCACCCGACCCAGCAAACCCCTGGCCTGGCCGGTGTACCAGACGCCACCGTCGGG
>JBDTTA010000146.1:0-6925 GCA_039930845.1 Gemmatimonadales bacterium | reverse complement strand
AGTCCTCGGGCACGTTCTGCTGGACGACGCGGAGCTTTACCAGGAACTGTCCATCGTCGGACCGGGTCGTGCGGTAGGAAACGTGATAGGTGGGGATCGCGGTCGAGTAGACCCACTGGTTGAAGAACCACCCCATATCGGCTCCCGTATGTCGCTCGACGACTCTCCGGAAGTCCTCCGTTGACGCGCGCCGCCCCTCGAACTTCCGGTAGAAGTCCTGCATCGTCTCGGTGAAGCGGTCCTCGTTCATCGTCTTCAGATCGAGCATGAGAATCCGGAGCATGTGGACCACCCATGCTCCTTTTTCGTAGACGATCGTCTGGTAGTCGTTTCGCTCTTCCTTGAACGCCTGCACCCTGTGGCCCAGCGAGATCGGGCCGGGTTCGTCCTTGCGTGCCAGGATATCGTCCCGCCACCGGTGCAGCATGCCGAAGTACTTGCTGTTGTCGTGCCGGACGGTCTGCATGTACCAGAGGCCCGAGAAATTGGCGAACCCTTCGCTGAGCCACCGGTCGTGGTACGTCTCGTAGTCGACTCCGATCCCCCACCACTGATGCGCCACCTCATGCGCGCGGAACAGCTCGTCGTCTCCCTGGTCGGAGGTGTTCTGGAAGGTGACCCAGGAAAGACTCACCATTCCGGGAAACGCGAGTCCCTCGTTGTCGGGTGACTCGGTGGCGTAGAAGTGCTTGACGGACGTCGGTCCGTAGACGCTCTGGAAGAACCTGAGGCTCTTGCTGACGTCGGCCCCGACGGTTTCCCGCATCTTCCGCTGCTGCACCATCTCCCGTGCCAGTTTCTTGTGCGCCTCCTCCGAGATCATCACCGTCACCGGCGGGATGTCGGGCTCGCGCACCTCGTAGTTCCTGAAGAGACCCAGATTGAACGATGCATTGCGGATCCGGCCCTGGGTCACCCAGTGACTCCGCACGGTTCTGCCGGTCACGGCCGAATCGACCAGCTCTCCCACGCTCGCCAGCCCATAGCTGGTGGAGGTGCTGAAGGTGAGGTCGAACTTCGACAGGGTGCGCGCCTCCAGTGACGCGGGATACCAGGCGACGGTCGGGTTGACGTAGAAGAAGTCGCCGTAGCGATCGATCAGATCGCCGTGGTAGTAGGCGGTGAGGACGCGCACGTCGCCGGGCTTGATCGGCGCGTCGAGCCGCACCCAGACGAGGGGACTTTCCTTGCCCCGGAAGACCGTGGCCGCCGCGCCGCCCTCCCATCGCGCCGAATCGACCTTGAGCTTTTCGAAGAGGCGGAACGCCACCCAGGGGCCGACCGCGGTGTCCGCAACGATCTCCAGCCTGGCCGCGGCGGAGAACCCCAGCTCGCCGATGCCGGTCGGAGGCAGGGAGACCTCGATCGCATAGCGCTGTACGCCGGCTTGACGGGTCCGCTCGCCGGTGATGAGCGTGGTGCGGACGCGACCCCGTGCCGGGAACTGGCAGACGACTTCACCCTGCTTTCCCCATCCGCGAGCGGACACCTTGTGCAACAGGCTCACGCTCTCGAATTCGTCGGGATCGATCATGAACATCAATGGCTCGCCGCCGCTGCGCCTGATGTGGGCGTAGAAGAGATCGGTGGTGTCGCCGTTGAGGAAGGCGCTCATCAGGTCGGGGTCGACGGTGCGGCTGTCGTCGTCGGAGAGATACTCGAGGCTCTCCCTGGCCCGGGCGCGCACCTCTCCGGGAATCTGCCGGGGCGCAAACGTCAGGCTCCGCTGCAGCTCGACGAGCGTGGTGTCGGCGAACAGGAGGACGAGGTCGGTGAAGGGCGCTTCGAGCGACTTCGTCTGCTCGAATCTGGCGAGGCGATTCTGCTCAATGGCGCCCGGGGGCGAGAAGGAGAGGACGCCCTCTCCCCGGAACACCGCGGCGACGGTACGACCACCAACCGGCGTGAGGAGATACATCTTGCCGCTCTTGAGCGTGAACCTGGCGACGTCTCGAGTGAGGATGAGGTTGGTGACCTCGCCGATCCGGGAGGGATCGCCGGCCAGCCCCATGACTTCGGCGTACCGGCTCTCGTACGTCGCGAGGGGGCGTTCGGGAGCACTGGCCGGAGCGGCGGCCTGCTGCCCGGCAGCGCGCGCCGGGGACAGCGCACACAGCACCAGCGCGAATGGGACGACCACGTCGCGAATACGCACAGCCGTCTTCCCGGAGGGCACCGCGATTGACCATGTGGGATGGAGAACGGAGGATGAGACGCGAGGCGGTCCGGGTCAAGCCTTCAGAAATGGTACAGTGTCAATTTTCCGGAGGTGGCGTGTCGGAAATGGCGCAGCACGGGTGGACCTTGCGACATGCCCGGTCCGATCAGGGGCCTGGCCTGTCGCAGTCAGGGCCCGGATGATCGAAATGCGACACGGCCTGGCATGGCGACGATCAGCGGAGTTTGGTGAGACGGCGCACGGCTTCGAGCTTTTCGAGCGCACTCCCTCCCGACGCGGCCGGCGCCACCGAGAAGAGGTCGCGGATGTCGAGGAGAATCTCGAGCATCAGCTGATCGCGCATGTAGGCGCTCTCGAGGTCCACCATCCGGCCCTTTTCCTCGAGCTGCCTGGCCTGATCGTACGACTCACGGTAGATGGACTCGAGGTTGGCGAGAATACGATCGCGAGAGCGCATGGTTGGCTATGGGCTATGGGCTATGGGCTATTGGCTATTGGCTATTGGCTATTGGCTATTGGCTATTGGTCAAATGTAGGTTACATCCACCGTGAGCTCCGTGCCACCAAGCCCGCAGCCAAGAGCCAATACCCAACAGCGAACAGCCATGTCACTCAACGGCAAGACCATTCTCATCTTCGCCGGTCCCCTGTACGAAGACCTCGAGCTCTGGTATCCCAAAATTCGCCTCGAGGAGGAAGGGGCCAGCACCGTCGTCGCCGGCACGGGCGAGCGCACCTACCAGGGTAAACGCGGGTATCCGCTCACCGTGGATACCAGCGTCGACCAGGTGTCGTCGAACGACTTCGACGGCCTGGTCATTCCCGGCGGCTACGCCCCCGACATCATGCGGCGCTCGGCCAAGCTCCTCCAGCTCACTCGCGAGATCTTCGAGGCCAGGAAGCCGGTTGCCTTCATCTGTCACGCGGGCTGGGTGCCGATCTCGGCGGGGATCGTCCGGGGACGCCGAGGCACCAGCGTCGGCGCCATCAAGGATGATCTCGTCAACGCCGGGCTCATCTGGGAAGACAGTCCGGTGGTGGTGGACGGCAACCTGATCTCCTCGCGTACCCCCGCCGATCTGCCGCAGTTCATGCGCGCGCTGATCTCGGCGCTCGCCGCTCGCTGACGATGACGCTCACCGAGGCCCAGCGCCGGGTGGATGCGTGGATCGCACAGTTCGAGGAGGGGTACTTCGATCCGCTCACCAACATGGCGAGGCTGAGCGAAGAGGTCGGCGAGCTGGCGCGCGAGGTCAATCACCGCTTCGGACAGAAGACCAGGAAGCCGGACGAGGCGGAGGGCGATCTCGCCATGGAGATGGCGGACATCCTCTTCGTGATCATCTGCATGGCCAACCGCGAAGCGATCGACCTGGAGGCGGCCTTCCAGGGGATGATGGAGAAGATCGAGACGCGGGATGCCGAGCGGTGGACGAAAAAGCGCCCTACTCCCACTCCTTCGGCTCCCCCTCCAGCTCCGCCAGCAAGACCCGGTAGCTCTCCAGCCGGTCCGCCGCAATCTCCCCCGCTCCGACGGCGGCGGTGATGCTGCAGCCGGGCTCGGTGAGGTGCCGGCAGTCGGCATAGCGGCACTCGCCGATGTGGGGCCGGAACTCGGGAAAGCAGGAGGCCAGCTCCTTCGGGTCGATCCCCCAGAGGCCCACGTCACTGAACCCCGGGGTATCCACCAGGAAACCGCCGCCGGCGAGGGGAATCATCACCGCGGAGACCGTCGTGTTCTTGCCCCGGCCGACCTTTTCGCTGATCTCCCCCGTCCGGAGCGCGAGACCCGGCTGCACCGCGTTGAGCAGGCTCGATTTACCGGCGCCCGAGGGACCGGTCACCACGGAGATGCGTCCCGCCAGGGCCGACGCGAACGTTGCCACACCCAGTCCGGTTGACACGCTGGTGGGATACACCTCGTAGCCGGCCCGCCGCATGCGATGCACCAGCGCGTCGCCGGGATCGAGATCGACCTTGTTGACCACCACGGCGGCGGCGATCTCGTTGGCCTCGGCGACGACGAGCAGGCGATCGATCAACTGAAGGATGGGGGCAGGGCGGGTCGAGGCGGTGACGACGAAGACCTGATCGATGTTGGCCGCCACCGGCCGCGCGCCACGGCCCTCCGGAATCCGCCGCTCCAGCAGGCTGGTTCGTGGCTCGATGGAGGTAATGCCGTGCAGCTCGCCGCCGGGATCGGACTCGAGACTCACCCGGTCACCGACGACCAGACGCTTCTCCTCGCGCTTCACCTTTCCCCGCAGCACCGCGCGGATCTCTCCCTCCGGCGTCGCCACGCGATACACCGCGCCATCGCGCTCGAGCACGGTGCCGGAGGGGCCGATTACCACTCCGAGGGCGCGCGGGCAATGGCCTCGTCGAGCGCCGCCTTCACATCGTAGAGCGAAAGGCTGCGGAGCCTGGAGCCGGCCTCCTCCCGCGTGGGCGCCCACGCCAGAATGTCGGTCTCGACGTGTCCAACGGGCCTGTCGCCGCCCGGAGACCACCGCACGAACAGCAGTGCCGCGCCGAAGCGGTGACGCTCGTCGGGCTCGTCCTCGACAAAAATGGCGACCGAGTAGGCCTGGCCGTCGCTGCCGCCGAACGCCGCGGCGCGATCGTGCTTTTCCATGTACCCGCCAAGCGTCAGCTCGCTCATCGTCCCGGCATCGACTCTCGAATCATGTTCCCGAGGAAGAATGCGATGTTGGCCGGCCGCTCCGCCAACCGCCGCATGAGATAAGGATACCACTGGGTTCCAAAGGGGATATAGACCCTGAGCCGGTGCCCCTCCTTCCGCAGCCGTTCCTGGAGATCGCGCCGGACGCCGTACAGCATCTGGAACTCGAACCGGCTCTCACTGATGCCCTCGCGCCCGGCGAGTGCCCGCGCGTGGGAAAGGATCGTCTCATCGTGCGTGGCGATACCGGGGTAGTTGCCGGCCCGGAGGAGCCGCTCCATCAGTTGCACGTAGTTCCTGTCGACCTCGGCCTTGTCGGGGAACGCAACCTCGGCGGGTTCGAGGTACGCGCCCTTGCAGAGCCGGACGCGAGCCTGCATTCCGATGAGACGCTCCACATCCTGCTCCGATCGTCGAAGCATCGACTGGATCACCACTCCACAGTGGGCGCCGAAGGTGGGAAAGAGGTGGCGGGAAAAGAAATCGAGGGTGCGCTGCGTGTAGTCTGAGCCTTCCATGTCGAGCCGGACGAAGCCACCGAGTGTCCTCGCCCGCTCGAGAATGGCGGTCATGTTGGCCAGACACAGCTCCTCGCGGATATCGAATCCCATCTGCGTGAGCTTGACCGAGACGTTGACCTCGACGCCGCTGGCCGCCATTCGCTCGAGCATTTGGAGGTACTGATCCCGCGCGGCGACCGCTTCCGCCTCCTGGGTGACGCTTTCTCCGAGGAGATCGAGCGACGCCGTGATCCCCTTCCGGCTGAGCCCCTGCGCCGCCTCGACTCCTGTCTCCACCGTCTCACCGGCCACGAAGCGCGAGGCGAACGTCCTGGCCAATCGGTTTCGGCGCACAAAATTGAAAATGCCCTGTCGCCCGGAGAGCCAGAGCAGTCCCTGTCGCATCAGCACGTATGGCATCCTGTCGAAGGCGTGGCGGGCGGATAGCCGCCCGAAAGCGCCCACGAAGGTAGCCGGGAGCGACAGCCGAGTGTAGCCTGTGACTCTATGACGCCATTCCTCGATCCCCTCGGCTCCGCCCAGTCGGCCGGGCTGCGCTACGTGAGCGACACGATGCCGGGCATACGCCGCCGCAAGGCCGGCGCCGGCTTCACGTACACCGCCAACGACAAGCCCGTTCGGGACGGCGCGGTGCTCGAGCGGATCCGCTCGCTGGCGATCCCGCCGGCGTATACCGACGTGTGGATCTGTCCCCTCACCAATGGACACATCCAGGCCACCGGGCGCGATGCGAGAGGGCGGAAGCAATACCGCTATCACCCGAAGTGGCGAGCGGTTCGGGACGAGACAAAATTCGGCCGGATGCTCGACTTCAGCGTGGCGCTGCCGAAGATCCGCCGCCGGATCAACCGGGACCTCGGGCTCCCGGGGCTGCCCCGCGAAAAAGTCCTCGCGACCGTGGTGAGCCTCCTCGGGGCGACGGGCATCCGCATCGGCAATGACGAGTACGCCCGCACCAACAGCTCGTTCGGACTCACCACGTTGCAGGAGGACCACGTCGAGGTGTCCGGCTCCACCATGCACTTCGAGTTCCGGGGCAAGAGCGGGAAGACCCACGCCGTTTCGCTGAGCGACCGGCGACTCGCGGGGATCGTGCGCCGGTGCCAGGCCCTGCCGGGCGAGGATCTGTTCCAGTACGTGGACGAGGAAGGGGTTCAGCAGACGATCGGCTCGGGCGATGTCAACGACTACCTGCGTGAGATCAGCGGGGAGGACTTTACCGCGAAGGACTTTCGCACCTGGTCAGGAACGATCCTGGCGCTCGATGCCCTTCGGGACATCGGTCCCTCGGCAACGGACCGCGAGGCGAAATCGGCCGTCGTGAAGGCCATCGATCAGGTGGCCGGCCAACTCAACAACACACGCGCCGTGTGCCGGAAGTACTACATCCACCCCCTGATATTCGAGGAATACCTCGCGGGAGCGCTCACAAACGGCAACGACCCGAGCGCCGGCCGGAAGGTATCGAGGTCAGGGTTGCGTCCCCATGAGCGAGAAGTCGTTCGCCTGCTGCGAAAGCAGCGGAAGTCGTCTACATCCCCC
>JBDTTA010000145.1:0-6932 GCA_039930845.1 Gemmatimonadales bacterium | reverse complement strand
ACGGCATCGAACGACACCGCCCAGTCGTCGCCGAGCTGCCGCTGGTAGCCCAGCGTCACCTGCCGACTGAACGGCTGGTCGAGGCCCAGCGCGAAGGTGCGGCGCTCCTCGTGCGCGGGCAGCAGAGCGGCCTGCTGCTGCAGCTCGGCCTGGGTCAGCCCCTGGCCGAACACGGGTGGGCCCGGGGTGGTGGTGTTGTCGAATGTGACCGTGGCGTTCCCGTTCGGCCCGAACTGGAAAGCGTCGGAGAAGACCGCGTACGGCAGCTTACCGGTGTAGTAGCCCGCGCCTCCCCGGAGGACGCTCCGGGGCGTCGCGTACCAGTTGAACGAGACCCGGGGCTGGACGTTGTCGAGATCCGCGCTGCTTTCGCCGCGCGAGGTCAGATCGTCAAAATCCCACCGCACGCCCACTTGGAGGGTGAGCGAGGGCGAGACCCGCCAGCGGTCCTCGAGGAACGCGCCGTAGTTCGTCTGGGTCCGGTCCACCTGCGCGATGCGGGCGTCGATGGTGTAGCTCCGCACGCGCACGTCGGCCGGAATGTCTTCCAGGGTATAGAACCGGCCGGGCGCCGGATTGATGTTGCCGTCGTTGAAGACCACGTACGAGCCGTTCGGGTTGGTATTGGCCCCGGTGAGCCTGAACCAGGCCGTGATGACATCGGCGCCGGCCCGCAGCGTGTGTCCCCCGCCGAGCGCGGTCTCGAATACATCGCGGAACTGGAGCTGGGTCTCCTTCTCATCGAAGATGAAGTTGCTCGATCCGACCACGGCTTGCACCGAGCTGTCGGCCCCCGACTGAATCACCACGTTGGGCCTGGTGAAGTCGCTAGCCGTGGGAGGGAAGTTCCATCTGAAGGTCCCGAGCTGGACCGACACGGTATTGCTGGCGAGTCCGCCGCGCAACGCGCTCCGGTGCGTCAGGGCGGTGAGGCTTCCGATGCGCTTCGTGGTGATGTCCGCCTCGGGCGAGACGACCCCGGACCCTTGTCCGGCGCGGTTCACCGAACTGAGGGCCACCCGGAGTGTCGTGGTCTGGGACGGCGTCCATCCCTGATCCAGCCGGCCGAACAGCTTCATCTTCTCCCGCTTCTCGGTTCCGGCAAATGCCGCGCGCGCCGTAGACGGGATGCGACTCTCGGTCTCGTGGCCGTATTCGGCCGCGCCCGCGGCGAAGGTGCCGCCACGAGCGAGCGGTCCCCGAAGCCCGCCGCCGAGCTGGAAGCGGCGGAAGCCATTCTGGAGGCTCCGCACGTCACCGGGATTGGCTCCGAAGGGCACCTTGTTGGCCGCATCGATCGGACGGCCGGGACGGTAGTAACCGAACACCTCGCCCTGGGTGCTGTCGCCGCCCGCGAGACTCTCGAGGCTGATTATCCCCGTCGAGCTCCGGCCGTACGCCGCCGAGTAGGTGTTGACCAGCGCCTCTTCCCGCGCCAGGCCACCCAGGGGAAACTCGACGCGGGGCCCGCCAAGGAAGCCCTCATTGTTGTCCAGCCCGTCGAGCGTGTACTGCGTGTAGAGCGAATTGGCGCCATCGAGCGACAGGGGCGGCGCGTCGCCGAAGAAGCCCGAGCTCTGGGCCACTCCTGGCACGTTGAACAGCAGGGTGATCGGGTCCCTGGCGTCGGTGGGCAAGGCCTCGAGCTCTTCCCGCTCCACTGCGCCGCCGGTCGCGGCGTCCTCGGTGTTGAGCAGGGGGCGCCGGCGGCGCGCCACGACGGTGAGCGCATCGAGCACCTGGAGGGGCGCGAGGGTGACCGCCACCTCGCGCCGGACGCCGTGCGCCAATGCCGGCAGGGCGATGCTGTCGGGCCCGAAGCCGACCGCCGCGAAGGTGAGCCAGGCGCCCGCTCCGGCGGGGACGTCGAGGAGGAAATGTCCCCGAGCGTCGGTTTCGGTGGCCGCGCCGCCAGGATCGATCGCCACCCGCACGCCCGGGAGCGGCGCGCCGCGCTGGGCCCGCACCGTGCCGGCCACCTGCGTGCGGGTCTGAGCCGCCACGCCGGCGGTGACCGTCGTCATCAGGACCAGCACAGTGGCGGAGCGGGTGCGGAGACGCTTGGGCATTGCACTGGTCCTGTCCCGGGGGATCGCGAATCGGAGATAGGTCGGAGACCGTGACTTACCTCCAAACGACGGGCGCGCGGTCGGTGGATTCATTTCCGCGCGACGGCGGGCTCCCTGATGTGTGTCGTGTCCCCCTGGCGGGCGTCCCTCTTGGCACCGTACCGAAATCAACTCCAGCCCCCGAGCCCATGTCCAGCACCCGCCATCGCCGTCTCGCCCCCCTGCTCGCCGCCGCCCTCGCCGCCCTCGCCGCCTGCGCCGCCGGCTCAGGCGGGAACGCACCCGAGCCTGCCACCGTTGCCGACCAGCTCCTCGCCGCCGACCGTGCCTTCGCCGCCGCGAGCGAGCGTACCGACGTCGCCGCCGGCTTTGCGTCGATGCTCGCCGCCGGCGTCGTGATGCCGGTGCAGGGCGGGTTCGCCGTGGGCAAGGACAGCGTTCTCGCCGCCATCCACGCCAACCCCGTCAATGCCGGCCGACTCGGCTGGACGCCCGTTCGCGTCGGCGTCTCCGCCGACGGACAACAGGGCTTCACCCTCGGCTACGCGACGATCCACGGTGCCGACGGATCGTCCACGCCGGCCAAATACCTCACCTACTGGGTGAAGAATCCCGAGGGCTGGCGCGCCGTCGTGTACAAGCGCGGCCGGGCGTCCGGGTCGGCGCCCACCGCCACGCTCCCGTCGCTCCTGCCCACGAAGGCAGTGCGCGCCACCAGCGACTCGGCCCTCATCCGCCGCTACCGGCGGAGTCTCGACAGCGCGGAGCGCGCCTTCTCGAACGACGCGCAGCAGATCGGCCTCGAGAAGGCGTTTGCCCGGTATGGAAGCGCGGATGCGATGAACATGGGCGGGGCGGCGAGGGCGGCGTTCGTGGTGGGACCCGACTCCATCGGCGCGGTCGTGGCCGAGGGCGAGCCCGCCACCGGGAGCTCGGTGTCGTGGGGACCGGACCAGGGCGTCATCGTCGCCTCGAGCGGCGACCTCGGCGTCACCATCGGCACGATCGTCGTCAACGAGGCCGACTCGACCGGCGTCCGCGCGTCGTTTCCCTTCTTCACCGTCTGGCACCGCGCCGGTCCCGATCAGCCCTGGCGCTACGTGGCCGAGTAGCAATCGGCTGGGATCAATCCCGCTGGCGCTTGGCGGTGACCTTGATCTCGGTCAGAAATCGCTCGCTGCCGATGACGGCCGAGAGCTCGGGGTGGAGGACCTTGATGGCGCTGCGGCGGCCGTGTAGTCAGCGCCAACCCCCGTTCACTTCCGCGCGCGGTCCTTCATTTCCTGCGTCCAGTTCTGGACCACGACCATCTCGTTCCGCTCGGTCGACGACGTCTCACGGAGGAAGAGGAACCGATTGTCGTCCGGGCCCACGTCGAACGACGGAATGGGCGCGATGGGAATGTACGGGGCGGTCGAGAACAGCGTTTTCGGCTGGTCGAACGCGAAGGCGGCGCCCGGCCGCACGGCGACGCTCACGAGCGCGTCCTGCGCGCTGCGGTAGAACAGCTCCTTGCCGCTGTGGGACCAGACCGGATCGGTGCCCCCGGCGGGCGACACCTGCCACCGCGCCGACGCGGCGTCGGGGAAGGGACGCACGTAGATCTCCTGCACACCGGACTCGTCGGACGTGTACGCCAGCCACCGCCCGTCCGGCGATACTGACGGATCGATCTCCGTCGCGGGGCCCGTCACCAGCGGCACCAGGGTCGAGTCGCCTTGGCGGACACCGTAGATATCGCCTTTCCCATCCTCCAAGAACGAGCGGCGCGCGATCAGCCACTTCCCGTCGTGCGTCATGAACGTCTGCCCGAAGGTGAAGGGGGAGTGGAGCAGCGTCCGCGTGGTGCCGGTGCCGTCGGCACGCCGGATCATCGGGATGCCGCCGTTGGTGGTCGCGTTGCCGAGGTAGACCACCGAGCGTCCGTCGGCCGTCCAGGTGGGGCGCAGGTTGGCGGTGTCGCCGAAGGTGAGGCGCGTGGCGGGCCCCGCGGGTATCTGCTTGACCCAGATGGCGCTGCTCGTGCTCTGGTTCACCTCGAGTGCGAGCGAGTGGCCGTCGGGCGCGATCGCGAAGGCGCCGATGACGCCCTGCGGCTGCCAACTGGAGTCGACCGGACTCTCCAGTCCTGCGCGGCTCACCCACACGGGCCGCCGCGTCCGGGTGGCGGCCCCGGTGGTGTAGACCAGGGTGCCGTTGCCGGAGAGGGCGAGGTTGGTCGAGAAACCGCCCACCTCGACCCCGATACCCTCGAGGATTCCGATAGGCGGGCCGGTGATCGCGAGCTTCTTGAGGTCGAAGGGCACCGCCACCAGCTTACCCTCGCCGGTCACCACCAGCAGATGTCCAGTGGGAGAGTAGCGCGCATAGACTCCGCGCATGAGCACGTGCGGCTCGCCGTGCGGGAGCGGCATTGCCACGATCTGGAAGTCCCCGACCGGCTGATTCGGTCGGCGCGTGCGGAACACCAGTCCCTTGCCGCCGGGCAGCACGACTGGCCATTCCGCGCCGTTTTCCTTGCGGCTGAGAGCATTGTAGACTGGCTCGACCGGCCCACCCGACGCGCGGATGCGCACGATGCCGGAGTCCCCCTCGACGTAGATGAAGCCGTCGGTTCCCCAGTCGCCCCCGGTCGAATTGATGCTGTCCGAGAGGGTCTGCGAGGGACCGCCATCGAGCGAAACCGTATGCAGGCTGGTCCCGCCGACGAGGAAACCGATCTGGTGGCCGTCAGGTGAGAAGAACGGCGTGCCCGCGCGCTCCGTCCCGGAAATCGGCGTGGACTTGAGCTGGTCGTGCTCCCGCAGCCAGAGCTGCGTGCCCTTCTGTGCCGGCCCGGAGTATACGATGCGCTTCCCGTCGGGCGAGATCGCGATCCGGTTGCCCGACTGGTTCACCGGCGTCAGCGCCTCGGCGGGCGGCATGTACAGGCTGAACCGGTTCACCACCGGCTCGGGGCCGGGCCGGAGCCAGCTCCACGCGGCGAGGGCGGCTGCGGCCACTGCGACACCGGCCAATCCGAGTCTGACCGGATCGAGCCGCGTCTTCGCGGCGGGTGCCGCGCCAGTCATGGCGCGCGCGGCCGCGGTCCGCACCGTCGGTGCGGTGCCCCGGCCCGCCAGCGCCTCGGCGAACTCCGCCGCCGTGCCGAACCGGTCGGCCGGCAGCTTCTCCAGCGCGGTGAGCACCGCCGCCTCCACCTCGGGTGGGATCGTGTGCCGCTGTGGCAGGATGGGGCGCGGCGTCTCGGTCAGCACGCGCGCCACGATCGCCTGCGCGGTCGATCCGGTGAATGGCGGGTCGCCGGTGAGCATCTCGTAGAGCACCACGCCCAGGGCGTACACATCGCTGCGGGCGGTGATCTCGCGCTCGCCCATCGCCTGTTCGGGACTCATGTAGTGCGGCGTGCCGAGACTCATGCCCGTCTCGGTCATCCGGTTGCCGCCCGCCTTGCTCGCCGCGAGCGCGATGCCGAAGTCGGCCACGAGGGCGCGCCCATCGTGCATCAGGATGTTCTCGGGCTTGATGTCGCGGTGGACGACGCCATGGCGGTGGGCGTAGTCGAGCGCGGAGGCGACTTCGGTGGCGATCCGCACCGCATCGGGGACGGGGAGTTGTTTTTCACGGGTCAGCCGGGCCCGGAGCGATTCTCCCTCGACGAACGGCATCACGTAGAAGAGGAAGCCGTCGGCCTCCCCCGAGTCGAAGAGGGGGAGAATGTGCGGATGTTGCAGGTTGGCGGTCAGCTTGATCTCGGCGAGGAATCGCTCGGCGCCGATCACGGCGGAGAGCTCGGGGCGGAGCAGCTTGAGCGCGACCTTGCGGTCGTGCTTCAGGTCCTGCGCGAGGTAGACGGTCGCCATGCCGCCGGCGCCGATCTCACCGTCAATACGGTAGCGGTCGGCGAGGGCCACCTGGAGGCGACTCACGAGCTCGGGCATGTTGGACTTTGGGATTGGGGTGGCTCAAAGATGCTCAGGAACCGCGCGCGGGGCTAGCGGCCACCCACCTTCTCCAGCTCCGCTCGTACCGCCTCCACCGCAGGCCGTAGCGCCGGCTCCGGGTCCGACCGCAGCGCCAGGTAGTGCCGGTAGGCCCTGATCGCGCCCGCGCTGTCTCGGGTCATGGCGGCCAGGCGGCCCTCCTCGCGCAAGTGCGCGGCCAGGTAGTCGGTGAGGTGGTAGGCGTACGGTCGCCGCCGGACCGCGGCGAGCGCGGCCTGAAGGTCGCCCTGGTGCTCGCGCAGGTGCGCCACCTCGAGGTTGGCGAAGTCTTCGAAGCCGACGGGGCTGATCCCGACCATGGACCTGACGTACGCCGGGCTCAAGGTGAACGCGACGGGCGGGCCGTTCCGCTGTCCGCCGGGCCCGCTCCGCATGAGGGTGTCCAGGCGATCCAGCGCATCCGCCGCGCCTGCGGCGCCTGAGGCGGCCGCAAGCTTCGCCTCGAGCAATACCGCGCACACGGTGGCGGTGGTGAGCGACGCGGGCGAGTCGCCGGGCGCGCGCGAGCGGAGACGCATGATGGCCTGAGCGGCGCCGCGGAGCTCGCCATGACTCAGCCGCCAGAGGGTGAAGACGCACAGATCCGTCTGCCCGACCGCTCGCGCGTCGGTTCCTCCCGAGGCCGGCCTCACGAGGAGCCGGGCCAACTCCCGCGCCGCCTGGCTGCCGTTCACGCTGTCCCCGTCGCCGTACATCGCGTCGAGCACTCGCTCATACAGCGCCGTGTGCGGCGCGTACTCATCTTCATCCCGGCGCGCCGTATCCCCCAGCGCCTTCGCCGGATGGCCCCGGTTGATCTCGAAGGCGTGCAGATACGTCTTGCTGCGCTGCCAATCGGAGCTCCGCCCCGCCGTGGCCC
>JBDTTA010000144.1:0-6940 GCA_039930845.1 Gemmatimonadales bacterium | reverse complement strand
GGGCTCAAGCTTCCGTCCGGGAGAGAGGATCGCTGGACGGACTATCGGCATCAGGCGGGCAGAACCTTAGCGTCGGGCGCTTCGTCGGCGAATGGAGCCGGCTCCGGCTCGCGCCCCGTGCGCTGCACCCACGCTCGGGTGAACTCGGCGCCGAGCAGCACGATCTGCGAGGAATAGTTCACCCAGAGCAGGAGCACCACCACCGAGCCGGCCGCACCATAGCTCGACGCGGTGACGCTCTTGCCGAGGTAGAGCCCGATGAGTGACTTGCCGATGTTGAAGAAGGCCGCCGTCACCACGGCACCCACCCACACATCGCGCCACTCGAGCTTTACGTCGGGCAATACCTTGTAGACCATCGCAAAGAGGAGCGTCACCACGGCGAGTGAGACGATGACGTTCAGCGCCTGCCCCACGATCACGTACCCCGGGAAGGCGCTGCCGAAATAGGTGTCGAGCGCCGCGAGCGCCGCGCTGATGACCAGCGCGACCAGGAGTACAAACCCCACACCGACCACGAGCCCGAAGGATATGATGCGCTGCAGGATGATCCCGCGAACACCGGCGTCCGTCCGCGGCTTCACCCGCCAGATGATGTTGAGCGCCGTCTGGAGCTCGAGGAAGAGACCGGTGGCACCGAGGAAGAGGGTGACGATACCCGCCACGGTGGCGAAGATGCCTGCCGACGGCTTGGAAGCCCCCTCCAGCATCGCCTGTACTGCGAGCGCACCGCCATGGCCCACCAGCCCCTCGATCTGGCCAACGATCTCGCCGCGCACGGCGGCCGCGCCGAATACAAACCCGGCAATCGCGATGGCGACGATGAGGATGGGAGATAGCGCGAAAAGGGTGTAGTAGGAGATAGCCGCGCCCAGATGGGGAATGTCGTCCTTCCACCACCCGGCGAACGCGACTTTCAGAACCTGCCAGACCTCCCCCAGTGTCATGTCACAGTATGGGGCGGCCCGGGCGGTTCCGTCGTGCGCAATGTCACTGGATCCACACCGCCTTGGCGTTCACGAATTCCCTGATGCCGACGAGGGACAGCTCACGGCCATACCCCGACCGCTTGACGCCGCCAAAGGGGAGACGCGGATCCGAGGCGACCATCGCATTGATGAAGACCATTCCCGCCTCCAGCTCCGCGACGAACCGCGAGCGCTCGGCGGCGTCGTTGGTCCAGGCGCTGGCGCCGAGTCCGAATGGAGTGTCGTTGGCCAGGCGGATCGCGTCGTCGAGATCGCGGGCGCGGAAAATCGTCGCGACCGGACCGAAGACCTCGTCGTGATACGCGGGTGAGTCGGGAGTGACGTTGGCGAGCACCGTGGGCGCGTAGTAATACCCCCGCCCCGCGAGTCGCTTCCCGCCGGTGAGGACCTTTGCGCCGGCGGCAACCGAGCGTTCGACCTGCCCCGCGACCGTCTCGGCCTGCGCTTCGGTGGCGAGCGGACCCACATCGGTGGCCGGATCCATCGGGTCGCCCACGCGGAGCGCCTCGAACCCCGCGACGAAGCGGCGCTCGAACTCCTCGGCGATCGACTGAGCCACAATGAACCGCTTGGCCGCGATGCACGACTGGCCGTTGTTGATGTTGCGGGCCTTGACCGCTGTCCGCACCGCGGCGTCGAGATCGGCGCTCGGCATGACGATGAAGGGATCGCTGCCGCCGAGCTCGAGCACCGTTTTCTTGACCACCTTGCCCGCCGCGCTCGCCACGGCGGCGCCGGCGCCGGTACTTCCGGTCAGGGTGACGGCGGCCACGCGGTCATCTTCGATGACTCCGCGCACCTCGGACGTGCCGATGAGGAGCGTCTGGAAGCAGCCCTCCGGAAACCCCGCGCGGCGGAAGATGTCTTCGATGGCCAGCGCGCACTGCGGCACGTTGGAGGCGTGCTTCAGCAGCCCGACGTTGCCCGCCATGAGCGAGGGCGCGGCAAAGCGGAAGACCTGCCAGAATGGAAAGTTCCACGGCATCACCGCCAGCACCGGTCCGATGGGCTGATAGGTGACGAAGCTCCGCGACGCGGTGGTCTCCACCATCTCGTCACGCAGGAACTGCTCGGCATGCTCGGCGTAGTAGCGACACCCCCAGGCACACTTGGCCGCCTCGTCCGCCGCGGCCTTGAGCGTCTTGCCCATCTCCGTGACCATCACCCGGCCAAGGGCGTCCTTCTCGGCTTCGAGAATGTCGCCGGCCTTGAGCATCATGCGTTTGCGGTCGGAAAACGGCGTGCGGCGGTAGCAGCGGTAAGTGTCGGCGGCGAGCTGGAGCCTGGCTTCGAGCTCCTGCGACGTGAGCGGCTCGAAGGTGCGCAGCGTTTCACCGGTCGCGGGGTTGATGGTCGCGATGCTCATGACGTCCAATCTAAGCGGAGTTACATTTTTCCCACCATGACCGCGCTTCGTGCGCTGCTGGCAGGCAGCATCGACTACGCAGGACTCTTTCCCCCGGCAGGCCTCGGCATGCCTGCCGCGGTCGACAACTACGCGCACTACCTGCGCGGCGACCGCCGCTGGGCGCTCGGCCGCTTCGTGATTCCCGCCGCCAGGCTGCTCGAGTTCGAAGTGGCGAGCGGAGCGCTGCCTCACGCCGCCGGCGAGCCCTGGCGGCTGAGTGCGCTGCTCGGCGCCGATCCGGCGGGAGACATCCGGGCCATCAGCGAGTTCAACCGCCACCACGCAACCGACGGCGCCTCGACCGCGCTGGCCGACGTCGTCGAGGCAAAGGCCGGTACGGTAGCGGAAATAGAGGTGCTGCTTTCGGCCGTGCCCGCTCATCTACAGGCCTACGTCGAGATTCCGGTCGACGGCGACCCGGCGCCACTGTTACGGGCAATCGCCTCCGGCGGTGGCCGCGCCAAGATTCGCACGGGGGGGATCACCGCCGGCGCATTTCCGCTTCCCGGGGACGTCGCCCGCTTCATTCACGACTGCGTGTCCTCGAACGTCCCGTTCAAGGCCACCGCGGGACTGCATCATCCGGTGCGTGGGGATTACGCATTCACCTACGAGCCGGACAGTCCACGCGGCATCATGTTCGGCTTTCTGAACGTCTTCCTCGCGGCGGCGTTCGCCGCGGAAGGTCTTGACGTCGCGACGCTCGTCCAGCTGCTGGAGGAATTGTCCGCGGCGTCTCTCACGGTGACGCCCAACGCGATCGAGTGGCGGGGTCATCGCCTCGGAGTCGCGGCAATCGAGGCTGCCCGGGCCCGCACGATCGTCTCCTTCGGGTCCTGCTCCTTCACCGAGCCGCTGGGCGACCTCGTCGCGCTCGGCAAGCTCTAGCAACGGCGGTGTCAGTGGATCAAACGCACGACCCATCGCTCGAGACGTGGGTCGAATCGGCACGCGGCGCGACCGATTTCCCGATTCAGAATCTTCCCTTTGGCGTGTTCCGCCGCCGCGACGAGGATGACGAGCCCGCGGGCGTCGGCATCGCCATCGGCGATCAGATTCTCGATGTGACCGCCTGTCATGACGAGGGTCGCTTTACCGGATTGGCGGAAGCGGCCGCAGAGGCATGCGCATCGTCTTCGCTCGCGGCGCTCATGTCGCTCGGCGTGGACCATCGCACCGAGCTTCGCTGGCAGGTGAGCGCGCTGCTCGCCGGGGATTCGCCGGCCTGGCGCGCCAACCACCGGATCGGCGACCGCATCCTGGTGGCAATGTCCTCCGCCGAGCTGCTGCTCCCGGCCGATATCGGGGACTACTCCGATTTCTACGCCTCGGTACACCACGCCACGAATGTCGGGAGCATGTTCCGGCCCGACAATCCACTCCTCCCCAACTACAAGTGGGTGCCGATCGGCTATCATGGGCGTGCGTCGTCGATCGTGCCGAGCGGGAAGGCGGTGCGGCGGCCGCATGGCCAGATCAAACCGCCGGGCGCCGACGCCCCGGTGCTCGCCCCGAGCCGCTCACTCGATTACGAAATGGAAGTCGGGTGCTTCGTCGGCACGGGCAACCCACTCGGCGCGCCGATCCCGCTCGACCAGGCCGAATCGCACCTGTTCGGGGTCTGCCTGGTCAATGACTGGTCGGCGCGCGATATCCAGAGCTGGGAGTATCAGCCGCTCGGGCCGTTTCTCGGGAAGAATTTCGCGACGACGATTTCGCCATGGGTCGTGACCCTCGAGGCGCTGGAGCCCTTTCGCGTCCCGGCGAGCGCCCGTCCCGAGGGAGACCCCTTTCCACTTCCGTACCTCACCGGGGAGACAAACCGCTCACGCGGTGGAATCGACATCAGCGTCGAGGTCTACCTCGCCACCGCCCAGATGCGCGCCCGTGGCATCCCGGCGGAGCGGCTGAGCCAGGGCCGGGTGGCCGACTTGTACTGGACGTTCGCGCAGATGCTGGCCCATCACGCGAGCGGCGGCTGTAACATGCGCGCGGGCGACCTGATCGCGAGCGGCACGATATCGGGCCCCACGCGCGAGGCACGGGGCTGTCTCCTCGAGCTCACCTGGCGCGGCAGCGAGCCGCTCGCGCTGCCGAGTGGGGAGACCCGCGCGTTCCTGGAGGATGGAGACGAGGTGATCATGCACGGACGGTGCGAGCGCGCGGGCGCGGCCACGATCGGCTTCGGCGAGTGCCGCGGAGTCGTGCAGGCGTCGTAGGGTGTCGCTTATTTCTTGCCGGCTGCAATCGCGTCGATGACCTGCTGCGACACCCCCTTGTCATAGGCCGCGAGGCCCTGACGAGTGGTCACCTCGACGCGGGTGCTGGTGGAGCTCTGCGACTTGAGCCGGATGTCCACGTCGAGATCGCCCCTCTTTCCCCGCAACTCCCGCCAGCCGAAACCAAGCCGCCTGCCGTGCTCCTCCACGATCTTCATCCTGATCATCGCCGAACGCGCCCGCTGAACGACGTCGGTGACGGAGCCGGGGATGATTTTCCCCAGGCCGTAGCCGTCGGGCGTCACGTACGTCTCGGCCAGGTCCGTGCCAGCCGCTTTCGTCTGGGCGCTCGAGGCGGTCGTCACCATCACGCCGAAGGCGAGACCGGACACCAGCCGAGCTACCGTCATCCTCGACATCATCGTTCCCTCTCCATGAGTGCATTCATATCGATGTCCGCGGCTACCGCACTGTCGCCGCGGGTAGCATATTTAGTAGAACTTACCTGGAGACCCTGCCGTGGCCACGTACGTCAAGACCACTGAGCTGTCGATAGACGGCGCCCATACCCTTCCCCGGGAATATTATACCTCCCAGGACATCTTCGGCCAGGAGATGGAGCGGATTTTTCGAAGCCGCTGGCTCTGCGTCGGCCGGGAGGACCGGATTCCGAATCCCGGGGACTACGTTCTGCAGCCGGTAGGCCTCGAGAGCGTCATCGTGCTCCGTGACAAGCAGGGCCACATCCGGGCATATCACAACGTCTGCCGCCATCGGGGAACGCGGCTCTGCGAGGAGCACACCGGCCGATTCTCGGAGACGATCCAGTGTCCCTACCATGCCTGGACCTATTCGCTCGACGGCCGCCTGCTCGGCGCGCCATCGACGAACGACCTCGAAGGGTTCGACAAGGCCGATTGGCCCCTCTTCAGCGTAGCCACCGCGGTGTGGGAGGGGTTCGTCTTCATCAACCTCGCGGAAGCGCCTGAGCCGTTCGAGCAGGCGTGGGCGCCCCTGCTGGGCAAGTTCTCCCGTTTCAATTTGCCGAATCTCAAGGTCGGCCGGACGATCGAGTACGACGTGCAGGCCAACTGGAAGCTCCTGCTGCAGAACTATTCGGAATGCTACCACTGCGGACCGGTGCATCCGGCGCTGTCGAAGATCACGCCGCCGACGAGCGGCGAGAACGACTTGACGGAGGGGCCCTTCACCGGCGGCTACATGGTCATCGGCCGCGGCGCCGCAAGCCTGACCATGAGTGGCAAGGCGTGCGGCGTGCCCGTGGGGGAGCTGCCCGAGGAGGACATGAATCGTGTGTACTACTACGCGATCTTCCCCAACATGCTGCTGAGCCTGCATCCGGACTACGTGATGTTCCACACGATGTGGCCCGAAGGGACCGGTCGCACCCGGATCTTCTGCTCCTGGCTCTTCCATCCCGCCACGCTGAGCGATCCGACGTTCGATCCCGATGACGGCGTCGAATTCTGGGACATGACCAACCGGCAGGACTGGCATATCTGCGAGCAGAGCCAGCTCGGCGTGCAGTCGCGCGCGTACCGCCCGGGGCCGTACTCCAAGCGCGAGGCCATCTCGGTGCAGATCGATCGGGAGGTGCTGCGGTCGCTGGGGCGGTAGAGCGGGACGGCGGGACGGCGGGACGGCGCGCGAACGTGGCTGTAACTGGGCATCACAAGCACTCAACGAGCCAGTGAGATCGGCCTCAGGCAGGAATGACCCATCGGACCGCTGGATCCCGGGGCCGGAGCGGTCCGCCGGGCACGACGCCGGGCGGCTCATCTCCCGCAAAATCTCCAGATACATCCCGATCCCGTACCCGATGTTCTCGATCGACACCCGCTCGTCGTTCCCGTGCACGCTGTGCCGGCTTTCCTCCAGTTCCACCAGCCACGGATCCAACCCATAGCAGATGATCCCGGCCGCCGCGTAGTGTGGCCGATCGGTGGCCCCTGCGCCGGTCGTGGTGGCGAAGGGAACACCGGGGTGCATGCGGGCGGCGACGCTCTCGATCGCCTTGAAGCGCGGCGTGTTCAGCGGCGCGTCGTACGGGGGGCGCCATGTCGCGCCCTTGAGTCGCGCATAGAAGTTGGCCCGGCCCGGTGGATTGATCGTGTTGATCCGCAGGTATTCCGCCAACAGCCTCGCGCCCTCGGCCCGAAGGCTGTCGATGTCGAACGACGCCGACTGTGCGGCCGCGGGAGGAGGCGCGGCGAGCGCGAGCGATGCGGGGCCATGCCGGCGAGGATGAGACGAGCGATCACTGGCGCTTCTCCATGAGCATGGTGGCGGCCAGCTCCCGGACC
>JBDTTA010000143.1:0-6983 GCA_039930845.1 Gemmatimonadales bacterium | reverse complement strand
GCGACACGCTGCCGAGCGGCGGGATCATTCGCTGGAACGGGGTCGGGATCGCGGCGAGCGTGGGAACGCCGGTCAAGGCGGTCGGCGCGGGGAAGGTGCGGCTGGTGGGACAGTTCGGCACGTACGGACTCACGATCGTGCTCGAGCACGGCAACGGCTACTACTCGGTCTACTCCCATCTCCAGACCGCCGGCGTCAAGCTGGGAAGCACCGCGGCCAAGGGCGACGTCATCGGCACGGTCGGCGGCGAGAACTCCGATTACGGCCCGCACCTGCATTTCGAGATTCGCGGAGAAAACCAGGTGGCGCTCGATCCCACCGCGTGGCTCAGGAAGCGGTAGCGGCCGACCTCCTCACTCCGCCCTGCCGACCCGGTCTCCCGACTGCATCCGGCCGCGCATGAGCGCCGCCTCGACAAGCGCGAAAAGATCGTCAGATTGAGTCACCGCGGGATGCGGATACGACACGATGCCGGCGCTGAAGACCGGACGCTCGCCGGACTCGAGCGGCAACGCGGCGAGCCGCTCCTGCATTCTCGAGACCGAGCGATGCGCGCCATCCGGCCCCGTCTCGGGCAGCACGATGGCGAACTCATCGCCGCCGTAGCGCACGATGAAGTCAGGAACTCGCAGCTCGCGGCGCAGCCGGGCGCCCACCTCGCGCCGCACCCGCTCGGCGCTCTCGTGCGCGGCGTCGTTGCCGTTCCCATCTCCGCCGGCTGGGGGCTCGACGCCGAGCAGCACGAGGCTGAAGCTCAGGGAATACCTGCGGGCGCGCTCGAACTCTTCCTGCAACCGCCGGTCGAGGCCCTCGATGGTGCTGGGCGCGATGGTATTGTCCAGCGCCTGCGCGGCCACCTGGGCCAGGCTCGCCGCCATTTCAAGCTGCGCGGGGCTGAGCGCCGGTTGGGAGTCGCGGCGGCGCAGCAGGAGCACCGCGGGAACGGCATCGTGCCGCAGCACCGGAATCGCGACGCGCGACGGACCGTGCCCGTTCGCTCCTCCCCGGCCCGCCGCGACGATCACCGGTCGTCGCGTTCGTATGGCCTCGCCGATCTCAGGCCAGGCCGCGAGGTCGAGCCGGCCGCCATCAGTCGAGCGGGCCTCGACGTCGGCGAGGATGCGGCCCTCCGCCTCGCCCGGCTCGGTGATCACGAAGGAGCACTGCGCGAGCGAGAAGGCGCGAGTCAGCCGCCGAACGAGGGCGACCACGACTTCATCCGGCTGAAGCATCGTCCGCGCTTCGGCGACGAGATCGCGCAGCGTTTCCCTGATCTCGTTTTCGTAGGGTGTACGCCGGGGCGCCTGCCGGTCGCGAATGCGGGCGTGGATGCGGGCGCAGAGCTCGGGCAGGTGGACCGGCGCGGCCAGCGCGTCGTCGGCGCCGAGGGCGAGCGCCGCCGCCGGCGAGTCGGGATCGGCGGCGGAGAAGACGACAAGCCGCGGCGGCTCGGTGCCCGCCACCTCGAGCAGCTGCGGCAGCCGGTCGTCGTGGGAGTCGGCGAGGGTAATCAGGACGGCGTCGGGGGGCTGGAGCGCATGGGAGCCGACGTCTTCGGTGAGCTGGAACCCGGCCCTGGTCAGCGCACGTTCGAGTCCCGGCGGACGCGCGGCGGCGTCTCCCGCGAGACAGACTCGGCGCCTGGCGACCGGTTCCGGCTGCGAGCCGTTGCTCACACGTCAGCGAGGTGGCAATGCATCAGCCGGTGAGGTCGGATCTGCTCGGGGCGCACGTCTCCACACAGGGGGGCGTTGCGACTGCCCTTGCGCGAGGCACGGCGATAGGAGCCACCGCGATCCAGGTGTTCACCAAGACCCCCAACCAGTGGCGTGAACCGACACTCACGACCGACACCCGGACCGCCTTCCGCACCGAGGTCGATCGGAGCGGCATTGCAAGTATAGTGGCGCATGACTCCTACCTAATCAACCTCGCCTCCCCCGATCCGACGCTTCTGGCGCGGTCGGAGGAATCATTTCGGGCCGAGCTGGCACGCTGCGAGATGCTCGGGATCGGCTTCGTCGTCTCGCATCCCGGCAATTTCATGGACGATCACGATGCGGGGCTCGAGCGCAACGCGGCGGCCTACACCCGCTGCCTGACGGCGGTGCCCGGCTCCACCATGGTGCTCCTCGAAACGACCGCCGGCTGCGGCACGGCGCTCGGCTGCACTTTCGAGGAGCTCGCCACCCTGCGCGAGCTGATCGGCGAAGCGGTGCGGCACCGGATCGGCTTCTGCGCCGACACCTGCCACCTCTACTCCGCCGGTCACGACCTCGTCGGCGACTTCGACGGGGTGTGGCGGCGATTCGAGGAGACGATCGGCCTGGAGCACCTGCGCTGCATTCACCTCAATGATTCGAAGACCCCGTTCTCCTCGCGCCGCGACCGGCACGAGCTCATCGCCGAAGGGTCACTCGGCGCGGAGCCGTTCCGCCGCATCATGCGCGACCCGCGGTTTGCCCGCATTCCGAAAGTGCTCGAGACGCCGAAAGGCGAGGATGGCGTCACCGAGGACCGGCGGATGATGCGGCGGCTTCGCGCCTACGCCAGGGCCGTGCGTGCGCGTTGACCGCCTGCCGGCCGGCGCCCATCTTCTACCGATGCCACGATACGCCCTCCTGCTCATGCTGCTCTTTGCCGGCGCGGCGCCCCGGCTCCGTGCTCAGACCGAGTATCACGCGCGGCTCGGCGCCGTCGGCGCGACCGACCTGCTCCACGACGCGATCGTTTCCGAGCTGACGGTGCGGCAGTCCATCGCGCCGATGCTCGCCGTGGGCGGCTCGCTCCCCATCGGGCCGAAGGGCTACCGGGCCAACCTCGAGGCGACCTTTTCCTCCGGCGGCTTTCATCGCAACGAGGCCGGCTCGAAGATCGACATCGGCACCCTCCGCACCGGCACCCTCCTCCTCGGGCTCGAAGGGCCGCTCTGGCAGCATTTCCGCTGGCGCGCCGGGCTGGGCGCCATCCGGTACTTTCCCACCGAGAAGCAGGGCATCTTCCTCGCGGGCGGGACGACGCGATTTCTCGCGGGCGGCGGCATCGATTATCGCTACCCGGTACTGCCGAATTGGGACCTCATGACCTCCGCGCGATACGATCTCCACCGTTTCCGGACCGGCACGCTCGAGGCTCGAGGGTTTTCCCAGTCGCAGGGCGTCAGCCGGGTGTCGCTGTCCATCGGTCTCTCGCGGGGGATCCGATGAGCCCGCGCGCCCGTTTGACCGCGGTGGCCTTCGCCGCCCTCACGCTCGCCTGCGGGGACATCGCCGCGCCCGCGCGCAACGATTTCTATGAGTGGCGGCTCGAGGCGCCCTCCCCCACCGGCGCCGGCACCGACACGATCAGCTTCCACTGGCCGGCGGAGCAGCTCCCGGTGCGGATCTGGGTGGAAGACGCCGACTCGCTCCCGGCCGACGTGACCCGCGCCATCGGCATCTGGCGCGACGGATTCCTCTACGGCGAGTACGACGCGACCATCGTCTCCGACTCGGCCACCGCCGATGTGATCGTGACGCTGGGCGTGGCGCCCGGCCCGCAGCTCTCGGCCATCCGGCTCCGGAGCGCGCTGGCGCCGCAATGCACTGGGGCCACGGATGTCAGCATTAGCGAGGACCACACGCAACTCCTGCTGCCGGTCAGAGTCTACATCGACCCCAGCTCCGCCCCCGGAACCCCGGGCCTTGGCGAGTGCGTCGCCCTCACGGTCGTTCACGAAATCGGGCACTCCATCGGCATTTTCAACCATTCGCCTAACGCCAGTGATCTCATGTACTTCGACCCCTCCGTCGAGCTGCCCAGCGAGCGCGACCGGGCCACCGCCGAGGTGCTGTACCACGTCCCGTCCACCCTCGAGGTGGTACGGCCCTGACCCGATCCGCCCGCGCAGTTGCCCCGGGCCCGGAACCTGCCGATAATTCCCGCCGGAAGACGGCCGCCACCGACAACGGCCGAGTCCTCTGCCGCGCGGTGACGCGCCACGGGAGCGTATGAGTACCGAGACGACCGAAACGACCGCAATACCTCGCGAGAGCCTCACCCTCGTCGAGCAGGGCCTCTTTCCCATCCGCATTCACGCCAACCTGACGCCGCCCGCTCTCATCGAGCACGCCATTCGCCGCGGTGAAGGCCAGCTGACCGATCACGGCGCGTTCGTCGCCGTTACCAGCCCGCACACCGGCCGCTCCGCCAAGGACAAGTTCGTCGTCGCCGAGACCGGCGCCGCCGACCGGATCTGGCTGGAAAAGAACCCCCGCCTCGAAGAGGCCGCCTTCGAGCGGCTGCATGAGGACGTGCGCGGCTATCTCGATGGGCGCGAGGTATACGTCCAGGACGTCTTCGGCGGCGCCGACCCGGCCTATCGAGTGCCGGTCCGGTTCGTCACCCCGAACGCATGGCACGCCCTCTTCGTGCGGAACATGTTCATCCGCGCCATGCCGGCGGAGCTTGCGCACTTCCGTCCCGGCTTCACCGTGCTCCACGCTCCCGACTTCCAGGCCGATCCCGCGAGGCACGGCACGCGCAGCGCCACCTTCGTGGTGATCCACTTCGGCAAGAAGCTGGTGCTCATCGGCGGCACCCGGTACGCGGGCGAAATGAAGAAGTCCATCTTCACGGCGCTCAACTATCTCCTGCCCTCGCTCGACGTCATGCCGATGCACTGCTCCGCCAACGTCGGCGCCGCGGGCGACACCGCGGTCTTCTTCGGGCTCTCCGGCACCGGCAAGACCACCCTTTCGGCCGATCCGACACGCCAGCTCATCGGCGACGACGAGCATGGCTGGAGCGCTCGCGGCGTCTTCAACTTCGAGGGCGGCTGTTACGCCAAGGTCATCCGGCTCCGGCCCGACACCGAGCCCGAGATCTACAAGGCCACCCAGACCTTCGGCACGGTGCTCGAGAACGTGATCCTCGATCCCGCCACGCGCGCCGTCGATTTCGACAACGACAAGATTACCGAAAATACCCGCGCCTGTTATCCGATCCACTACATCCCGAATCACCTTTCCGGAGGCTCTGGCGGACACCCGAAGAACATCATCCTGCTCACGGCCGACGCCTTCGGCGTCATGCCGCCGATCGCGCGGCTGACACCCGAGCAGGCCATGTATCACTTCCTCTCCGGGTACACGGCAAAGGTCGCCGGCACCGAGCGTGGCGTCACCGAGCCCACGGCCACCTTCTCCGCCTGCTTCGGCGCACCGTTCCTGCCGCTGCATCCCGGCGTCTACGCCCGGATGCTCGGCGAGCGGATCGCGAAGCATAAGGTGAGGGTGTGGCTCGTGAGCACCGGCTGGACCGGCGGGCCCTACGGCGTGGGCACCCGGATGAAGCTGGCGCACACGCGCGCGATGGTCCGCGCAATACTCGCCGGCGGGCTCGAGCGGGCGATCTTCACGAAGGACCCGGTGTTCGGCTTCGAGGTCCCCGCCGCGGTGCCGGAAGTGCCGCCGGAGGTCCTCACCCAGCGGGCGACGTGGTCCGATCCGGCGGCGTACGATGCCCAGGCGCGGAAGCTCGCCGCGATGTTCAGGGAGAACTTCGAACGGTTCCGCAGCGAGGCCCCCGACGGAGCGGCGGCGGCGGGCCCGCTGGTGTGATCCGCGGCGACCCCGCCGATCTGGAGGTCATCCGCGACAACCTCTGGGACAACATCCGACTCGACCGGCCGGCGCTGCTCGCGCTCGATACGGCGCCGGTCCAGCGTCTCAGATACATCCGCCAGGTCGGGCACGCCTTCCTCGTCTACCCAGGAGCCACCCACACCCGCTTCGAGCACGCGCTCGGCGCCTATCACCTGACGCGCCGCGCGCTCGCCACGCTGGAGGAGTACGGCGAGCTCGGCCGGGTTCCCCCCGAAGACCGCCTCGCGGTGCGGCTCGCGGCCCTTCTGCACGACATCGGCCACTACCCCTTCTCCCACGCCCTCGAAGAGGCGGGCTTTCCCTCGCACGAAACGCTCGGCGTCGCCAAGCTCGGCACGGGAGAGCTCGGTGAGCGGCTGGAGCAGATCGGCGGCGCCGGCTTCGCGGCAAAGCTGGGCGCGCTGATCACCGGGGAGAGCGCGAGCCCGCTGCAGGGATTGATCTCGGGCTCGCTCGATCTCGACAAGATCGACTACCTGAGCCGCGATGCGCACATGTGCGGCGTCCCCTACGGCAACGTGGACGTGGACCGGATGCTGGCCACGCTCACGCTGGTGGAAACGGCCCCGGGGCATTTCGAGGTGGGGGTGCAGGAGAAGGGCGTGAGCGCGCTCGAATCACTCCTCTTCGCCAAGTACCAGATGTACCGGAACGTGTACTGGCACCACGCCGTGCGCTCGGCAACGTGCATGTTCAAGCGTGCCGTGCGCGCGGCCGTCCGCCGGGGGAGCATCTCGGTCGAGTCACTTGCCCAGGCCACCGATGACGGGCTGATGGAGCTGTTGATCACGCGGGACGGCAACCAGCTCGCGGCGGCCATCCGCTCGCGCCGGCTCTACAAGCGGGCGCTCGATTTGCCCGCGAGCGACGTGCCCGATGACGCCCAGTCGTGGATCGCGGACGATCCCGACCTGCTCGAGCGTCTCGAGGACGGTATCGCGGCCGAGGTGGGGCTGGCGCCCGGCGAGCTGTTGCTCGATTTTCCCTCGCGTTCGTCGATGCTCGCCGTGGACCTGCCCCTCCGTACCCGTAGCGGGACGGTGGAACAACTCACCGACGCCGGCCGCGCCGGGCAACTCGGGCTCCCCCGCGTTGCCGCCGAGCTGTACCGGAGCGCGCGCCGCTTCCGGGTGTTCGTCGCCGCAACGCCGAGCCGCCCGCTCGAAACGATTCTCGACCTGCTCCCCCTGCCCGCGGCCGAAGTGTCGCGGAGACTCACGGAGCGGCTCTCACTGCTTTAACCGGAGCGTACCGATGTCCAGTCGCCGTACTTTTCTCTCCCACGCCGCGGGCATCGTCGCGGCCACCGTCGCCGGGCAGCGCGTATGGGCCATCCCC
>JBDTTA010000142.1:0-7015 GCA_039930845.1 Gemmatimonadales bacterium | reverse complement strand
GGCACGATCTCGAAGAGATCGCCCACGATGCCGTAGTCGGCCACCTTGAAGATCGGTGCGTCCTTGTCCTTGTTGATGGCCACGATGGTTTTCGCGGTGCGCATCCCGGCAAGATGCTGGATGGCGCCGGAGATTCCGACGGCGATGTAGAGGTCAGGGCTCACCAGGCGGCCCGTCTGTCCGATCTGATCGGTGGCGGGCCGCCAGCCATCATCGGTGACTGCACGGGTGGCACCGACCGCGGCGTTGCCGATGGCGTCGGCCAGGTCTTCCACCAGTTTGAAGTTTTCCGCCGCGCGAAGGCCGCGGCCGCCGCTCACGATGACCGGCGCTTCTCCGATATCGAGCTTGGTGGTACTCCGCCCGCTCATTCCGGTCACTACAACCCGCGCAGTGGCTGGATCGATCCCCGGTGCAGCACTCTCGACGCGCGCCGTTCGCGGTTGCTCGACGGGGGTGATGGCACCCGGCCGGAGCGACAGAAGGGCCGGACTCCCGGCGAGACGCAGTGTGACGATCACCTTGCCGGTGTAGGCGGGGTGACTCGCCGTGACGGCGTCGCCGTGCAACTCGAACGCGGTCACATCAGACGCCAACCCCGCTCCCAGCCTGGCCGCGACGCGGGGAGCGAGATCGCGCCCCTCGGCGGACGCGGCAAAGAAGGCGGCGCGGTAGCCGCCCGACCGTACGCGCTCCACGACCGTGGCGGCATACACCTCCGGACTGTATCGCTCGAGCGCCGCGTGCTCGACCACGACGACCAGGTCGGCGCCGTAGCGGCCGAGCTCCTGGGCATGGGATGCGATACCGGGGGCGCCGACGAGCAGGGCGTGCACGTCACCGCCTCCGGATGCATCCGCCGCCACGCGCGCGGCGGTCACCGCCTCGAACGCCACCTTCCGCAGCACTCCGCCGCGTGATTCCGCGAACGCAAGCATCGTCGCCATCAGAGCACCTTCGCTTCCGTCTGGAGCAGGCGGAGGAGCTCCGGCACCGCGTCGGCCCCTTCGCCGATGATCCTGCCCGGTGGCCGATCGGCCGGGAGGGCCATGGACTCGACGGTGAGCCGGCTTTCACCGAGCTGCGCCGCCTTCACCTCCAGCGGTTTCTTCTTGGCGGCCATGATCCCCTTGAGCGAAGCGAGCCGGGGACGGGCGATGCCTTCGTCGATGGTCAGCACGGCGGGCAATGGGAAGGACACCGTTTCCGCGGCGCCTTCGAGGTCGCGGCGGGCGGTGCCCCTCCCGGCTGAGACGTCGAGCTGCGAGATGGAGGTCACACAGGGGAGGCCGAGCAGCTCGGCGGTCATCGGGCCGACGGTGCCGCTGGCGGTATCGGTGGCCATCTTTCCGAACAGGATCAGGTCGTAGCCGCCATCCTTGAGCTCGGCGGCAAGGGCGTGCGCGATGGCCAGGCCATCGAAGGGGATTTCGTCGGACTTGATCTGCACGGCGCGCGTCGCGCCCATCGCCAGGCCCTTCCGCAACATCTCCTGCACGGCATCGGGGCCAAGCGAGAGCACCACCACCTCGCCCGGCCCCTGCTTTTCCATCAGCTGGAGCGCGACCTCGAGAGCGTACCCATCGAAGTCACCCATTTCATACTTCAAACCACCCTGGTCGAGCGACTTGCGGTCGGTTGCGATGGAGAACCGCATCTCCATGTCGGGCACACGCTTGATGCAGACAGCGATCTTCAACACGCACTCCCTGAAAAGTCCCGAACGGCTCTCAAACCCGCGGCAAAGCTAGTTGCGTGCGGGAAGGGCGGGAAGGGCTTTCGCCCCACCAACCGTCGTCCGCACAACGAGCCGGAACGCGCGCCGCTGATTGGGCGTCAGGAACCGCTCCACGGTCGGGCCATCGGGGTTCCCCTGATTGATGTTGAACGTGCCGAAGATGGCACTCCTGTTCTGGAAGAGATTCGTCACGATCCCGTTGATTTCCCAGCGTCCGAACTCGACACCCACGCGAGCATCGGCGACGAAGTAGCCGGCCAGCGGCGTCGTGACGTTGGCCTCGTCGCCACGCAGAAATTGCTTGCCGATGTAGCGGCCATCGGCGCCGACCGAGAGGTACTCTCCAACCTTCACGAGCGCGCCGAACTTGATCTGGTGTTCGGGCACCAGTGGGAGACGATCGCCCGATAACACCGCATTGTCGATGGGAAAGGGATTGACGACACTCGGATCATCCGCGGAGCGGATGCTGAAGATATCCGCGGCGCTCTGAAAGGTGGCGCGGGTGAAGGCGTAGTTGGCATACACCGTGTGCCCGGCAGGGAAATGCCAGGCCGCCGCGAGCTCGACCCCGGCCCGGCGCGTCTTCCCGAGATTGACGAAGTATCCGTCGATCGTGCTGCCGGCCGGCTCATCCTCCGCCTGGAACGGTGTCAGGAAGATGTCGTTCTTCACACCGGTGTAGTACACCGACCCTGAGAACGAATAGCGTTCGGCCGCGTACTGGAAGCCGGCTTCCACGGTACTGGCCTTCACCGGCTCGAGCGGTGGATCGTCACCCAATGCGAACGGCAGCGGGCAGGCCGACTCCGGATCGGCGCAGGCGTTCTCGATGACGGCGGGCGCGCGGAAACTCAGTCCCCAGGAGGCGAAGACCGATCCGCCCGGGGCAACCGCAACGCTCACCCCCACGCGCGGGTTGAACCGGTTGTAGGTGCCCACCGTGTCCTGCGACGGATCGAGCGCGTTCTCGAACGGGATCCGCACGTAGTCGTAGCGGGCGCCGGCAGAGAGCGTCACGGATCCGATCGTCAAATCCGCGCCGCCGAATGGAGCGACATCCCAGAGGGGGCTCCGCACGCGGGTACTGAGCGATCGATCGCCGCCGAACTTGGTGGAGTCGGCGAAAATATCGATGTTGACCCGGGTGATCTCTCCATCCACTCCGCCGCGCAGGCTCAGGGCGGTCCTGTCGTTGATGACCGTGGTCCAGCGGTAGTCGGCGGTATAACCGAAGCTCGTGTTGTAGCTCACGCCGAACACGTCCGGGTCGTCGGGCTGGTTGACATTGTACCGCTCCGCGCGGTGGCGGCGAAAGTACATGGTGGCCGAGGCGCGCCCGAGACCATACTGCTTGTATGCCTGCAATGATCCCTGATAGGCCCAGAGATCCTCGTAGTCGCCCGCGCTGAAATTGGAATCTGCCTTGGCTCCGAAAATGGACTCGGGCAGCGAGCCGGCGGTCCTGGCATTGGAGCTCGAGTAGAACCCCTGGAATCGGACGCCGCTTGTTTCGCCCAGCTTGCCCAGGTTGACGAAGCCCTGATACTGCTCGGCGCCGGTGGCCTGCCGCCAGCCATCCTCGCGGTTGTAATTCCCGCCGGCATACCAGTCCACGCCGCCGGTGGTAGCGCCGGAAAGGTGACCCTCGCCGCGCGCCGCGCCATAGCTTCCTCCCGAAAGCTCGACCGTGCCCGATGCCGGGCCGTGTCCGCGGGCAGTGACGAGATTCACCGCGCCGCCAAGCGCGTTCCGGCCGAGGAGGGAGCCGTTGCCCGAGAGGACCTCGATGCGGTCGATGTGGTCCATCGGAAGGAGATCGAAATTGACCTGCGAAGCCTCCGGCTCATTCTCCCGGACGCCGTCGAGGAAGACGGCGATCCCCTGCGGGAGGCCGACGACCGGCGAGGAGTAGAAGCCCCGGCTCGAGATGTTGAGTTTGTAGGGACTACCCAGATCATCGTACGTGGAAAAGCCCGCGACGCTCTTGATCGCGTCCGAGAGGATGCGCGGCTCGTAGGCGTCCACCTGGTCGGCACTGAGCGTGGTAACGCGAGCCGGTACGCCCGATCCGATGGTGGGACCGGCCGCCGGCCGGATGCTTCCCACCACTTCGATCGGCGGCAGCTCGTGCGCGGTCGTATCCGTGAGCACCGTGTCGGGTTGCTGGGCAGAGGCTTTGCCAGCCCCAGCAAGGAGCGCCGCGGCCACGAGCAGGCACGTCAGTCTCATCGGTGGAATTCCTCGAAGGATCGCGATGCGGGTGTGGTCAGCGGAGCGGGAACGCGTCGGCGCCGCGGTGCGAGCGGGCGGCATCCGGCCGACGCTCATAGATAGCGGCCATCATGACCCGATCGGGCGGAACTCCGATGACGAGCAGCGCGTCGTCGTCGGGGCCGCCGCCATCGAAGTCGAGGCAACAGTGCTCGGTCGTGACGAGATGCTGCCCGGTACCCGGGCGCATGGCGGGCTCGCCGCCGCGATCGAGGCGGACGATATCACCGTCGGAAAACGCCCCGGAAGCGTCGCGGTCTTCATACACGCGGAGCCTGTGAACCCTGGCATCCCGCTCGGCGAGCAGGACCACGCCGTCGTCGGCGTCGCCGCCGCCATCGAGGTCGTAGCAGCAGCGATCGACGATCACGCTCGGCGTATGCATGAGCAGAAACGCGGCGGCGGCGGCGAGCACCAGCGACGCCGCTACGGCCAGGAGTGCGGGACGGATGCGCCGCGACGAGACATCACTCTTCGCCCGCTCGCCATGCCGCAGCCGCCCCATCAGCTCCGGACCAAGCGATGCCCTGGGCTCGAAGCGTACCTCGCTTAACGCGTGGTCAAGTTTCCGGAGCTCGGGCGGGAGATCGAAGTCGTCGGTCACTCGTGCATCACCTTGCGAAGGCGATCCAGTACTCGCCAGAGCCTGGTGCGGACATTCCCTTCGCTGATGCCGAGGATCAGTGCCGTCTCCGCCGTATCGACTCCGCTGCCATAGCGCAGTCCGATGAGCTCGCGGTCGGCCGGCGCCAGGGTGGCCACCGCATCGAGGAGCCGGCCCACTTCTTCTTCCTTGAGGAGTCGCTCTTCTGGTGATGGACAATCATGCACGAGGTCGTGCATCGAGCCGATCGAGACGTATTGCCGCAGCCGCCCGCGCCGCCGCCAGTCGGTCAGCACGTTGCGCGCGATGGTAAGGATCCATGCCTTCTGCGAGCCCTTGTGGGGATCGAAGCTCGCGTACGCGCGGACCACCTTGAAGAACGTCTCGGCGGTCAGGTCTTCGGCCACATCGGGAAGGGGGGCATGGAAACGGAAATAGTTGTAGACGGCCGTTCCGTGGGCCTCGAACCAACCCCTGCACCGGACTTCCGCCTCGTGGGAAGACGGAGCGGAGGGAACGGAATCAGGCTCGAGCACGGGGGGAGGGGAGGTCACACCAGACAATACGCACCAGGGCCGGGTTCGTCACGGAAACCGGCGGGGACAGACTAGAAGGCGCCGAGCCCGGTGATCGCCTGGCCGACGATCAGCGAGTGCATGTCGTGGGTGCCCTCGTAGGTGTAGACGGATTCGAGATTGGCCATGTGCCGCATGGAGTGATACTCGGCGAGGATGCCGTTGGCGCCGAGCAGCCGCCGGGCCTCGCGCGCGATGTCGCAGGCGATGTCCACGTTGTTGCGCTTGCAGAGCGACACCTGCTCCGGCGTCATGGTGCCCGCATCCTTGAGGCGACCGAGCTGCAGCGTCATGAACTGGGCCTTGGTGATTTCCGTGAGCATCTCGACCAGTCGCACCTGCTGGATCTGCGTGCCCGCGATGGGCTTGTCGAACATCACGCGGCTCTGGCCATAGCGCAACGCCTCGTCGTAGCAGGCCATGGCCGCGCCGATGGCGCCCCACGCGATGCCGAAGCGCGCCTGCGTGAGGCACATGAGCGGGCTCTTGATGCCGCCCGACTTCGGGAGAATCGCGTCTTTTGGTAGATGCACATCCTGCAGGTGGATCTCGCTCGTATCGCTGGCCCTGAGCGAGAGCTTCCCCTTCTGGTCCCTGGCGGCATACCCCTTCGTGTCAGTGGGCACGACGAAGCCGCGAATCGATTTCACGTCATCGACGTTGCCGGTCTTGGCCCAGATGATGGAGACAGTGGCTTGCGAGCCGTTCGTGATCCACATCTTGGTGCCGTTGAGGACCCAGCCATCCTTCGTCTCGCGCGCGGTGGTGATCATCCCGCCGGGATTGGAGCCGAAATCGGGCTCGGTCAGCCCGAAGCATCCGATTTCCTGGCCCGATGCGAGGAGCGGGAGCCACTTTTTCTTCTGCTCATCCGAGCCGAAGGCAAAAATGGGATACATCACCAGCGCGCCCTGCACCGACGCGAACGAGCGGATGCCGCTATCGCCCCGCTCCAGCTCCTGCATGATGAGCCCGTACGCCACGTTGTTGAGGCCCGCGCAGCCGTACTCCTCCGGCAGGTTGGCGCCGAACAGTCCCAGCTCGGCCATTCCCGGGATGAGCTGCTTCGGAAATTTCCCCTCGACGTAGGCCTCTCCGATTACCGGCAGCAACTGCTCGTCCACCCAGGTACGGACGGTGTCGCGCACCGCGCGCTCCTCCTCGGCGAGGAGCGTGTCGAGGTTGAGAAAGTCGACGCCGGTAAACTGGGAAGCGGCAGTGGCCGTGGCCATGGAACCCTCACGCGGGGGGTAGGTTGAGACCTCCAAGATAGCCGCGGGGACTGCATTCCGGGAGCATTTCGGGGCCTTCGTGAGCGGCCTCACGGCCTCAAAAGTCGCCGAGCCGTACCTTTGATGCCATCCTCTGACCCACGAGGTAAGCATATGGCAAGGCGGAAGATACTGAGCCGTATCGCGATCCCGGTGGCGCTGGTTTCCTGCGGCTTCCTCCCCGTACGCGCGGAAGCCCAGACCTCCGGTGCTGGTGTCATCGTCTATCTCGACCCCATGACTACGGCCGGCGTGGGCGGAACGGTCAACCTGGCGCCCAGGGGCGAGGAGACGAACCTGCAGGTGACGTTGAATCCGGGCGAGGAGTCGGAGGGCGGATCGGACGCGTACCGGATGCAGGTGGTGGAGGGAAGCTGCTCGACGCCGGGCCGGGTCGTCGAGGGTCTCGGTGAGGTGCATGCAGACGGCAAGACGACGCGCCAGCAGGGGACACTCAGATTGTCAGACGTTCGGAACGGCGATCACGTCATCCAGGTGGCCGACAAACAGCACAAGAAAGTCGTGGCCTGCGGGCTGATTCCCGCCAGGGACC
>JBDTTA010000141.1:0-7019 GCA_039930845.1 Gemmatimonadales bacterium | reverse complement strand
GTGCCGCTCAATCGCACCGCCGATCTCTCGCGGATCGTCCGAATGTCCGAGAGCCTGCGCCAGGATCTCCTCCGCGAACCGACGCCCGAGGAAATCGCCGACGCCACCGGGCTGGCGGTCGACGTGGTGCAGTCGCTCGCCGCGCTCAACGCCACCGAGGTGCGGCTCGACGCCCCCCTCGACCCTGACGGCGACCGCACGCTCATCGATCGCTTCATCGTCGACGAGCAGGGGGATCCGGAGGCGCGGGCGATGGAGACGTTTCTGGCGGAAGAGATCGAACAGGCGCTCCGCACCCTGCCTCCGCGCGACGCGAAGGTGCTGCGTCTCTACTTCGGCCTCGACGGCGGCCGGGAGCACACGCTCGAGGAAATCGGCGGCATGCTGGGCGTCACGCGCGAGCGGGTGCGGCAGCTCCGCGATCGCGCGCTCAAGCGGTTGAGAGAGGGAGAGGTCGGTCGCGCGCTGGCGAGCTTCGCGGCGTGACCGCGTCCCGGGTCCATTCCCCGGACGGCCTCGTCGCGAAGATCGGACGGCGCGGGATCGAGACCGCCACCGCCCTGGCCGATGTCGGCACCTGGGCCCCACTCCTCGCCGTGCAGATGCGCCGGCTCGGGGTGGATTCGCTCCCAATCTCCATTTTCATCGCCGTCTTTACCGGCATCGTGCTCGCCCTCCTCTCCTCCTACATCTTCACCGGTGCCGTCCCCCTCTACTTCGTCGGGGCGCTCGTCGGCAAGACGGTGATGATGGAGCTCGGCCCCGTCCTCACCGGGATGGCGCTGGCCGGCCGCGTGGGCGCGAGTATCGCCGCCGAATTGGGCACGATGAAGGTGACGGAACAGGTGGACGCGCTCGAGACGCTGGCGTACGATCGCAATGCCTATCTCGTGGTGCCGCGCGTCCTGGCGGCGACGCTGATGTTTCCCGTGGTGACGGCCTTCGCCATGGCGGTTGGCGTCGGCGCCGGGTGGATCACGTCGGTCAACCTGCTCGATCTCTCGACCCCGGAGTTCCTCAAGGGTCTCAAGCAGTTCTATCATTTCAAGGACATCTGGTTCGGCCTGCTCAAGAGCGCGACGTTCGGGGCCGCCGTGGCGCTGATGGGCTGCGTGTGCGGCCTCGACGCCCGGGGCGGCGCCGAGGGGGTCGGACGCTCCACCACGCGCGCCGTCGTGCTCGGGTGCGAGGCCATCCTCGTGCTCGACGCGTTCTGGGCACTGGTGCTCCTCTAGGATGATCGTTCTCGACGGGCTCGAGAAGTCCTTCAACGGGACGAAGGTGCTCGCCGGCGTGCACCTGGAGGTGCCGAGCGGCCAGAACACCGTCATCATCGGGCGCTCGGGCTCCGGGAAGAGCGTCACGCTCAAGATGGTCGTGGCGCTCCTCGAGCCCGACGCCGGCACGGTCCAGGTCGACGGCGAGACGGTGCAGGAGATGGATCGCGAGCAGCTCGCGGAGCTGCGCGGACGCGTCGGATTCGTCTTTCAGTTCGCCGCGCTCTTCGACTCGATGACCGTGGGTGAGAACATCCGGCTGGGACTCGTCAAGCGCGGCCTTCCGGAGGACGAGATCGCCATGCGGGTCGAGGAGAGCCTCGCCGTGGTGGGTCTCGACGGCACGGCCAATCGGTATCCGGCGGAGCTGTCCGGCGGAATGCGGAAACGCGCCGGCATCGCACGGGCGATCGCGCTCAGGCCACGCTACATTCTCTACGACGAGCCGACCACCGGGCTCGATCCCATCACGTCGGCGGTCATGGACCAGCTCATGATTCGAACCCGGGATCTCGGCGTGACCGGTCTCGTGGTCACCCACGACATGCGCAGCGCGTTCACCGTCGGCGACCGGATCGCCATGCTCGACGAGGGCGTCATTCGCCAGGCCGGGACGGTGGCGGAGATCCGGGCGACCACGGATCCGGTGGTGCGCCAGTTCATCGATGGCAAGCCCGACGAGATCGCGCCGGCCCCGCCGGTGCGGAGGTTTCCAGGGTGAAACGCGGCAATGAATTCGCGGTCGGTCTCGCCATCGTCGCCGCCCTCGCGCTGGTGGTGGTCGGGGCGCTGTGGCTCAGCGAGACCGACCTCAACAAGCAGAAAGAGATGTACAGCGCCCGGTTCCGCACCGTCGGCGGGCTCGGCGTCGGCGCGCCGGTCACGCTTCGTGGCGTGAAGGTGGGACGCGTGGAGGCCATCAAGCTGGTGGAGAACGAGTGGGTGGAGACCGAGTTCAGCATCGATCGGAGTGTCGAGCTGCCGAGCAAGCCCGCGGTGATCTCCGCCGCGGCCAGCCTCTTCGGCGAGTGGAGCGCCAACATCATCCCCTATGAGCCATTGCCCACGGACCCCAATCTCCGCGAAGCGCTCTCCGAATCTGACCGCGCCGGCGGAGAGGCGTGGCCCGGCGCCACGCTCCCGGACATCGGGCAGCTCACCGCGCAGGCCAGCCGAATCGCCGGGGACGTCGGCGACATCACCCAGCGCATCGGGCAGGCGTTCGACAGCACGGCCCTCAGGAATCTCCAGCAGAGCGTGAAGGACCTCGCCGCGATCTCGCAGCGAATGGTCATCTTCGCCGACGCGCAGACCAACCGGATCGACCGGGTGAGCCGGAACGTGGCGACGACATCCGACGCCTTCGCCGGCGTGGCCAGGACGTTCCAGGGCGCGGTGGCGCGACTCGATACCGCCACGAGCGACAATCAGCTCAAGGATATTCTCAACAATGGCCGCGCCTCGAGCACCGACCTCCGGCAGGCGGCGAGCGATCTGCGCTCGGTGATGGCCGCCGCCCGGGACAACCAGGTGAGCCTTGTCCGCGTGGTCCAGCAGGCCGACTCGCTGATGACGAAGCTGCAGGAGGGGCGGGGGACGCTCGGCATGCTCGCCACCGACTCCACGCTCTACCGCGAGACCACCAGGACGATGATCCAGTTCCGGGAGCTGATTACCGACATCCAGGAGCATCCCAAGAAGTATCTCAAGATTTCGGTGTTCTGATGGGAAAACGACGCGCGGAGCTCGAGGTCAGCGCCGGCGGAATCGTCTTCCGCCGACCGGAGGGGGAACCGCCGCGGTTCCTCCTTATCCGCGACTCCTACGACAACTGGGGCTTTCCGAAAGGCCACCTCGAGAATTCGGAATCGCCGGCGGAGGCGGCCACTCGCGAAACGATGGAAGAGACCGGTCTGGCCGATCTGCGCCTGCAGGGGCCGATCAAGGTCATCGACTGGCACTTCCGGTTCCGCGGCCGGCACATTCACAAATACTGCCACTTCTTTCTGTTTGAGAGCTCCGATGGCGAAGCCTCCCCCCAGCTCGCCGAAGGCATCACGGCGTGCCAGTGGCGAGGGCTCGGCGAAGCGCTCGAGCTGCTGAGTTACGACAACGCTCGCGGCGTGCTCAAGCGGGCTGGCGAGATGGTGCAAACGCTCGTGGCCGTCGGCGCGGGCCGTCCTCGCCGGCCCGTGGAGCCGGCCGCCGGGGGCTGAGCGTGGCCGCCATCGTCGCCGCGCTCGAGAGTCGCACCGCGCTTTTGGCGCTCCGCCGGACGCTGCCGCACGGCGGTCCCTCCGTCATCACCTGCCGGACCCCTGCCGCGCTCCGGCGCATGCTCGAGCGGCGGCTCATCGATGCCATCGTCATCACTCCCAACGCCTCGTGGCTGCCGGAGCTTGCCTCGCTCCGGTCGCTCCTTCCCGGCATTCCCGTCGTCGCGTACGCTCCCTTCCGTCCCGACGACTGCGAGCTGCTGCTGGCCTGCCGTGAGCATGCGGTGGTGGCGGTGGCGGTGGAGGGGGTGGACGATGCGGTCGTGGGCGATATCGTCTCGCGTCGCTCGGTCACGGCGGACCGGCGCCGGGCCCTGGCCGATGCGCCCCGCATGCTACGGCTGACCGAAGAGATTCAGCAGCGAGCCTGGGACCTGCTCCTCGGCGAGGTCGAGCGGCCCACTCGTACCACGACACTCGCGCGCCGGCTTGACGTGAGCCGCGAACACCTCTCCCGTCAGTTCGGCGCCGGCGGCGCGCCAAATCTCAAGCGGGTGATCGATCTCACCCGGGTTGCCTGTGCCGCGCAGATGCTGGCGAACCCGGGATACAGCGTTCCCACCGTCGTCCGGTTGCTGCACTTCGCCTCACCCAGCCACCTGAGCAGCACCGCCCGCCGGATCGCCGGCGTACCGACCCGTGGGCTCGGTGGCCTGGGTCCGCGGGGGGTGCTCTCGGCGTTCGCCAGAGGGAAGACGCGCAGCCGGCTCACTTGATACGTGGAGGGCGGTTTTCCCGCAGGGACGCTATCTTTGCGACCCGTTGGCAGTCTTGCGGAGACCCATCTTGTGATTATTTTCACAAGCGTTCCCAGCGCCTTCATTCAGCCAGGATGCCTCCGACATGGCCACCGATTCCATTCTTCGTCCCGGCGAGCTCAAAGAGATCCTGCTGCGCGAAATCGCGTCGGCCGATCTCTCCACGGAGGACGTGGCGGAAGTCGGCACGGTGCTCGAGGTGCGCGACGGCGTCGCCCGCATCTACGGCCTGCAGTCGGCCGTCTCGAGCGAGATGCTCGAGTTCACCGCCCGTGAGACCGGTGAGACGGTGGCCGGCCTGGTGCTCAATCTCGAACAGGACAACGTCGGCGCCGCCATCATGGGCGACTACCTCAAGCTCAAGGAGGGCGACGAGGTCCGCCGCACGGGCCGCCTCCTCGAGGTGCCCGCAGGGCCCGCCATGCTCGGCAGAGTGGTGGACGCGCTCGGCCGTCCGGTCGATGGCCGTGGCGAGATCAACACCTCGCACACGCGCCAAGTGGAGATGGTGGCGCCAGGCATCATCGTGCGGCAGCCGGTCAAGGAGCCGCTGCAGACCGGCATCAAGGCCATCGACGCCATGATTCCGATCGGCCGCGGCCAGCGCGAGCTGATCATCGGCGACCGCGCCACCGGCAAGACGGCGATCGCCGTGGACACCATCATCAATCAGAAGGGCACCGGCGTCATCTGCGTGTACGTCGCCATCGGCCAGAAGCGCTCGACCGTGGCCACGGTGGTGGAAAAGCTGAAGGACGCCGGCGCGATGGAGTACACCATCGTCGTCATCGCTTCCGCGTCGGAGCCGGCGCCGCTCCAGTACATCGCCCCCTACACCGGCTGCGCGCTCGCCGAGTACTTCATGTACGAGGAGGGGAAAGCCACACTCTGCGTCTACGACGACCTTTCGAAGCAGGCCGCGGCGTACCGCCAGCTATCGCTGATCCTCCGCCGCCCGCCCGGCCGCGAGGCGTACCCGGGCGACGTCTTCTATCTGCACAGCCGCCTGCTCGAGCGCGCCGCGAAGATCTCCGAGGACAAGGAGCTGGTGAAGTTCGATCCCCGCATCACGAAGCCCGGCGGCTCGCTCACCGCCCTTCCGATCATCGAAACCCAGGCGGGTGACGTCTCGGCGTACATCCCGACCAACGTCATCTCCATCACCGACGGCCAGATCTTCCTGACCACTGATCTCTTCTTCTCGAACGTGCGCCCCGCCGTGGACGCCGGGATCAGCGTGAGCCGGGTCGGCGGCAACGCGCAGATCAAGGCGATGAAGCAGGTCGCCGGCCCGCTCCGGCTCTCCCTGGCGCAGTACCGCGAGCTCGAGGCCTTTGCCCAGTTCGGCTCCGACCTCGATGCCGCGACCCAGCGGCAGCTCGCGCGCGGCGCCAGGCTGGTGGAGGTGCTCAAGCAGCCGCAGTACCGGCCGGTGCCGGTCGAGCAGCAGGTGCTCATCATCTTCGCGGTGACCAACGGCTATCTCGACGACGTGGACGTGAAGCACATCCGGCAGTGGGAGCGTGACTTCCTGCTCTACGTCGAGGCCTCGCACCCGCAGGTGCTCACCGACATCCGGACGAAGAAGGCGCTGGATGACGAGCTGACCGGCCGGATCAAGGCCGCCATCTCGGCGTTCAAGCCACTGTTCTCGGCCGAATGACGGGCATCGACTGATGGCCAAGGGCCGGCAGCTCAAGGGACGCATCCGCTCCGTCCAGAACACGCGGAAGATCACCAAGACGATGGAGCTGGTGGCCACGTCGAAGCTCAAGCGCGCCCAGGACCGGGTGATCGCGGCACGGCCCTACGCCGACGCGTTGCGCGAAGTGCTCACGGACCTGGTGACGCCCGATCTCGCCGACCGCTTTCCGCTTCTCCGGCGCCCCGCGGCGCCGGCCAGGGGCGGGCCGAAGCGCGCGGCGATCATCCTCCTCACCTCGAATCGCGGACTCGCCGGCGGGTTCAACGCCAATCTGATCAAGGAAGCGCGCCGCCGGATCGAGTCGCTCGAGGGTCAGGGCTATACGGTGGATCTGATCGGGGTGGGCAAGAAGGGGATCGGCTTCTTCAAATATCTCGGCCGCACCTTTGCCGCCGAACGGATCGACGTGGGCGACCGCCCCACGGCCGAGCATGCGGCGGACATCGTCCAGCCGCTGGTCGGGGCGTTCGCCGAGGGAAAGCTGGCGAGCGTGGACCTGGTGCAGGCGCGCTTCCTGAGCGCGCTCCAGACCCCGCCCGCCACTATCCGGATTCTTCCGATCGAGACACCCGAGGGTACCGCCGCTGCCTCGCGGGACTATCTGCTTGCACCGAGCGCCGACGCGATTCTGGAAGAGCTGCTGCCGCTCTACGTGCGGAACGCGGTCTATCGGGGGCTGGTGGAAACGGCCGCCGCCGAGCACGGTGCACGCCGGACCGCGATGAAGAATGCTACCGACAATGCGGGCGAGATCCTCGAACTGCTGAAGCGGACGTACAATCGGCAGCGGCAGGCGCAGATCACGCAGGAGATTGCGGAAATCGTCGGCGGCGCGCAGGCGTTGCAGGGGTAGGCGGTCACCGCCCTCCCGCCCAACAACACCAACAGTCTGAGGAAAGCATGGCAACCGCGAGCGCGACGAAGAAGTCCGGCAGACCCGCGAAGACCGAGAAAAACGTCGGACGCATCGTCCAGGTGATCGGTCCGGTGCTCGACGTCGAGT
>JBDTTA010000140.1:0-7069 GCA_039930845.1 Gemmatimonadales bacterium | reverse complement strand
CCGCTCCCGCCCTGCCCGACAAGCTGGAAGGGTTCAAGAATCCCGAGTCGGCCCGGTACGACGCCGAGCTCGATGTCTGGTACGTGAGCAACGTCAACGGCGGCCCCATGGCCAGGGACGGGAACGGCTACATCTCCCGGCTCAAGGGAGACGAGACGGTGGACTCGATGGAATTCATCATGGGCGGCAGAAACGGCGTGACGCTCAACGCGCCCAAGGGCCTGGCGATCGTGGGCGACACCTTGTGGGTGGCCGATCTCGACGCCGTGCGCGCGTTCAACCGGAAGACCGGCGAGCCCATCGCCTCCATCGATCTCAAGGGCAAGGCGAAGTTCCTCAACGATGCCGCCGCCGGTCCCGACGGCGTCTACTTCACCGACTCCGGATTCGGGTCGGACGGCAAGGGTGGGATGGCACACACGGGGCCCGACCAGATCTTCAAGGTCTCCGGCCGGAAGGCGACGGTGGCGCTCAAGTCCAGCGCGCTCGCGGCGCCGAACGGGATCGCGTGGGACACGGCCGGCAATCGGTTCATCGTCGGCCCCTTCGCCGGGAAGACGCTTCAGGCCTGGACGCCGGGCCAGACAAAGCTCACCTCGCTCGGTGAGACGCCGGGACAGATCGACGGCGTCGAGGTGCTGGGTCCCGACCGCGTGCTGCTGACGAGCTGGACCGATTCGACACTCAACACGCTGCAGAGCGGGAAGCTCACCCCCTTCGGCGGCAAGATGCCGTCGCCGGCGGACATCGGGGTGGATACGAAGCGCGGCCGTGTCGCCATCCCGCTGCTTCTGGGAAACCGCGTGGAGTTCCGCGCGCTGCCCGCCGCCACCCGTTGAGGCCGACATGTCACTTCTGCTGAGTTTCCCGCCGCGTGGCGTTGCGAGCTACCTGATCGTGTTTGCCGTAGCGCTCGTGCTCGGTGCCGCCGGCGCATGGAGCATCCGCCGGCATCCGCCCCTCGATCCCGTGACCACGCACGGCGAATGGGTGTACGTCAAGAACGGCGCCGACTCGATCCGCGCGTACGTGGCGTATCCGGAACGAAAGACGAAGGCCCCGGCCGTGATCGTGATTCACGAGATCTACGGGCTCACCGACTGGGAGCCGACGGTGGCCGACCGCCTGGCCAAGGCGGGCTATGTCGCCATCCTGCCCGACCTCCTCTCCTCGAAGCACGGGAAGAGTCCGGCGGATGCCGATTCGGCGCGCCAGCTTATCGGCGATCTCGAACCCGACCGCGTCACCTCCGATCTCAACGCGGTGTACGCGTACGTGAACGGCCTTCCCGCGGTGGATAAGGACAAGGTCGGGACGATCGGGTTCTGCTGGGGCGGCGGCCAGAGCTTCCGCTACGCCACCAACAATCCGAACCTCAAGGCGGTGGTGGTCTGCTACGGCCCGGCACCGGACTCGGCGGCGATCAGGCAGATCAAGGCGCCGGTGCTCGGCATCTACGGCGAGAACGATGCGCGGATCACCGGCTCGCTGCCGGATGTCACCGTGCAGATGCAATCCGCCGGAAAGACGTTCACTCCCGAGGTCTTCCCCGGCACGGGGCACGGCTTCCTCAAACCCGGGCGCCAGGGCTCCGATGGCCCGCAGGTCGAGAAGGCGTGGAAACGGATCCTCGAGTTCTATCGCGCCCGGCTGGGCAAATGATGACACGCCGAACGCTGTCACTCGCGCTCATCGCACTCCTGATGGGCACCCGAGGTGTCGCCGCTCAGGCCGACACCACGTCCGCCCCCGGTCATACGCCGACTCACTACGATATCACGCTGGTGCCGAGCGACACCGGGGCCCACGTGCTGCTCGAGGTCGAGACAAGCTGGCGCCTCGGATCGTCACTTCCCGTGGTCGTGAATCTGGATTCCGCTTTCCGCGTCATCCGCGTGCTGGTGGACGGCAAGCCGAACACGCGGATCTCCCGCACCCAGTTCGCGCGAAGCCCCAGCGACGTGCTGGTGCCGCACGAGAAGGCCGCGGGCGACACCCTCACCACCCGCGTCCGGTACCACGGTGTGCCGCGTGGTGGAGTGAGGGCCGGCCCCAACCGGTACGGCGCTCGCGCACTCGTGGCGCAAGCATCGACCGTCGACCCGAGTCTCTGGCTTCCGGTCCCCGAGGCCGATCTCCGGACTGCCGGCGTCACTTTCCGTATCCAGTCGGATTCGGGCGACCGGGCCATCGCCAACGGAAAGCTCACGGGAGCGGATACCCTTGCCTACGGGCACATCACCTCGACCTACACCACCGATCATGCGATCCCGCTTTCCGGCATCGTGGGTGCCGAAGGTCCCTACGCCGTGGCAACGCTCGGCCGGGAAGGTTGCGCCTCGCCGTGCGTCCCGGTTTCCGTCTGGACCTGGTCGCGCGATTCGACGTTTGCCACTCAGGGGCCCTTCCGCCGCGCCGCGGAGATGCTGGACTACTTCACGCGGCTGCTCGGTCCGTTCCCCTGGACGTCGCTGGCGCACGTCGAAGCGGTCATTCCCACCGCCACGGTGTCCGGCGCGTCGGTCATCCTGTATGGCGAGAGTGGCTATGGCGCGCACGGCCTCGATGAGACGGTCGTCGCTCGCGAGACGGCGCGGCAGTGGCTCACGCCGGGCGCCCCCGACAGCGCGGCGACCTATCTGGCCGGGCTCTGGACAAGGAATGCGGCGGGGAAGAAGACGAATCCCAAGGACGCCGATCGGATCCGCGGTTTTCTACGGGCTCCGTGAGGCGGTACCGGCGGATAACGTGTTCGGCGGTGGCGCTCGGGGTGCTGGCCGGTTGTGGCCGTACTCTCCCGCCGCTGCGAGGGAAAATCGAGGTGGGGCGCGATGGGTACGCGGTGTTCGTGGCGGGGAACGGCCCCGCGGGTGGTGATCTCTACGCGGTGCGCGCCGAGGGGGGCGAGGCGATTCCGATCACCTTCACCAACGTCGGCGAGATGCGCCCCCGCCTCTCCCCTGACGGTACGTCAATCGTCTTTCTTCGCGGGGGCTCGCTCACCGATTCGACACCGATCACGGTCTGGGTACTGAATCTCAACAACGGCGCCGAGCGGGAGCTCGCCTTACCGAAGGGCGCCAATCGGCCGACGGAGGCGGCGTGGTCGGAGGGTGGACGCGCAGTCATCGTTGCCGCGGGAACCAGCCTCTTCCGCTTCGATGCGCCGCCCGCCACGGCCGACGCGCGGCCGGTGGAAGGCGCCAATCGCGCCATGGCGGAGTCGAGCCTCGCGGTGCTCCTTGGCGATCCCGCCTTCACGCGCGTCGTGCCGTGCGAAGGAAGCTCCCTCTGTACCGCGGCAAAGAGTGGATCGCAGGACCTGCTCGCCCGCAACGCTCGCGATGCCCTGCCGTGGGGACCCGACTCGGTGGCCTACTTCACCCATGAGGGAGCAGAGGTTCGTCCGCTCGGCGCCGGGATGAGCCGGAGACTCGAGATCACCGGGCCGCCGGACGCGAGGCAGATGACCGCATTCATGGGACGCCGGAGCCGGTAGGTCGGGCGGCGCCCCATCGCCGCGCTTCGCCCCGTTGAAGCGGCCGGGCCGACCCGGGTATCTTCCGGGGCTGTGTATCCGTCACTCTTCGGTGGAGTTGTCAATGCAAATGCTGGTCCTCGGCGCCGGGCTACAAGGCTGTGCGTGCGCGTATGACTTACTGCAGAATCCCGCTGTTACGGAGGTGACGCTGGCCGATCTGCGGCCGGACCACCTTCCACCGTTCCTCGCGGGAGACTGGGGGGGGCGGCTGCGCGTGGTGCAGCTCGACGTCACCGACCCGGACGCGGTGCGGAAAACGCTTCAGGGCCACACGGCGGTGATGAGCGCCATCCCCTACTACTATAATGGCCCCATGGCCCGGGCCGCGGTCGAGGCCGGGTGCCACTTCTCGGATCTTGGCGGCAACACCGAGATCGTGCTCGAGCAGAAGAAGCTCGAGGAGCAGGCAGTCGCGGCCGGGGTCTCGGTGATCCCCGATTGCGGGCTCGCCCCTGGAATGGTGAACATCCTCGCAGCCGAAGGCATCCGGCGGCTCGACCAGACGGAGAAGGTCAGGATCTACGTCGGCGGGCTGCCCCAGAAACCGGAGCCGCCGCTCAACTACCAGATCGTCTACTCACTCGAAGGCGCGCTCGACTACTACACCACCCCGTCGTGGGTGCTTCGGGGTGGCCAACCCACCCAGGTGGACGCGCTCAGCGAGCTGGAAGAGGTGGAGTTCCCTCAGCCGATCGGCACGCTCGAGGCGTTCCACACCGGCGGCGGCATCAGCACGCTCCCCTTCGCGTACCAGGGCAAGATCGACGCGATGGAGTACAAGACGCTCCGCTATCCGGGCCACGCGGCCATCATGCGCCCGATCCGCGAGCTCGGCCTTCTCAGCGACAAGCCGTTGCTGGTCAAGGGGCAGCGCGTCGTACCGCGCGACCTCTTCATCGCAGCGGTGCACCCGATGCTCCACAAGCCGAAGGGCCAGGATCTCGTCGCGCTGCAGGTGAAGGTCACGGGAAAGAAGGATGGACGGCAAACCACGGTGACCTTCCGACTAATGGATTACTACGACTGCACCCATGGCATCAGCTCGATGATGCGCACCACCGGCTACTCGCTGTCCATCACCGGGCAGATGCAGTCGGATGGCCGCGTATCCCTCAAGGGCGTCCACACCCCGGACGAAGCGATCCCGTTCCAGTCGTACGTGGCCGAGCTGGGCCGGCGCGGAGTCAAGATCGAGGAACTTCCCTCCTGACCGACCTGTTGGGGGTCAGGAGGAAAAAATGATCGACTTTGCAGTGTTGTGGGACAAGGGTATGACGTTCGAGAATTTCGCGGCGGCAAGCGAGAAACAGCGAGGGCTCTGGGAGGGGCTTCACAAGATTGCCGTCGTGCCCGACTGGGCGCTGGCGGCCGTGACGCCGGGGACAACCCGTAAACTGGTGGTGATCGCTGAAGACTGGTGCGGAGATGCCTCGAGCAGCATTCCCGTGGTGGCCCGTTTCGTGGAAGCGATGCCGGGATTCGAGTTGCGGCTGATCCGGCGTGATGAGCATCCGGAGGTGATGGATCAGTACCTCACCAACGGCTCACGCTCGATTCCGATCGTTATCGCGCTCGACGAGCAGTTTCGCGAAATCGGGCACTGGGGTCCCCGTCCCGCGGTGCTCCAGGAGTGGGTGATGGCCAACCGGCCGACCGTTCCCAAGGCGGAGCTCTATCCAAAGGTCAGAAGCTGGTATGCACGCGACAGGGGAGCGACGACGCTCCGCGAGGTGCTCGCGGCCGCCGGCGTTTCCGTGACCGCGCCCGCTCAGAACATCCAGCTGCTGCCCACCGAATAGTTGAAGCCGTCGGGCCCGCCGGCAAAGTTGAAAGTGAAAATGGTCGAGCGGAGGATGCGGAGGGCGACTCCTCCGCCCCCTCCGACTTTCATTTTCTCGGTGGTCAGCCTGAAATTCTCCTGCTCGAAGACCCGCCCCGCATCCACGAAAGCGAGCAGTGTGACCGCGCCGAGATCGCCGAATGGCAGCAGGTCATGGCGCACCTCGAGGTTCCCGAAGAGCGCTCCCTTGCCGGTGAATCGTCCGGTGTCGAACGAGCGGTGGGAGGATTCGCCGCCGAACACCGGGACGGCATATTCCCACCCCGGAATCGAGAAGCGCGCATTGAGCGGTGGCCTTCCTCCCATGCCCGACCCCGCCAGCCTGAGCGCCGCGACCGTTCCCTCCCGCACCGTCAGGTAGCCCCGCAGCATCACGTATTGCCTGGTATATCCCCCGCCGCCGCTTCCGACCTGGGTGCCCGCCTCGAGCAGCAGTCCCTGATGGGTATTGTATTCGGTGTCGCGCGTGTCGTAGACCAGCGCCAGCCGGCCCGCTGCATCGTCCTGTTCGAGCTCGCCCGAGGGAAAAGCGTCGGTGAAGATCGACCGTCCCGGGAGTGAGGTAAAACGGGCCTGCTCGACGTTGGCCTGAAATGCGACCATGAACGGCCCGTGCACGACGCGTGTCACCTCGGCCACGCCCCGATAGCGCGTGCGCCGCATCCGATAAAGAAACGGCTGCGTGTCGTTGACCAGGTCCTTGTCGTACTGCGTGTCGTTGCCGAGCCCGAAGAAGCCGTATCGGGCCTGCCGGTCTGCGCTGGCAAGGACCGTCAGGCGCCAGTCCTTCCAGAGTCCCGGGGCGCGGAACTGGACGGTCCCGTAGCGGCTGCCGCGGGCGGTGATGCCAACGTCGAAGCTGAGCGCCGCGTTCGTGGTGAAGCGAGCTTCATACGGTGCGGGCTGCCAGTACCGCACTCGACCGGCGAGCACTGGACCGTCGTTGGCGCCGCCCGTGAGGTAGGGGAAGTAGCTGGTGTGCCAGGGCGCCGAGTAGCTCTCGACGGTGTCCTGTGCCTCTCCCGCCGCGACCGCGCTTGTATCCTCGGGGGTCTGCGCCGCGACCCCCAGCGTCACCGCGCACGACAGCATCAGCGGCAATGCCAGCGCCCGCATCAACCCTCGCCTTCGATCGTCGAGTAGAAATTCGGGTTCATGGCTCGCTTGAGTGGTAGCGGGTTGAGGCGAGATTCGCCGGCCCGGGGATTTAGGGCTCGGAACGGCGGAAAGTCAACGGGTTATGGCCGGCACGCACATGTGATCCACCGCACAGCGGCGCTATTGGGGCTCCCTATCTTGGAACCCAGTGGGCGCACGACTGCACGGTGGATTGCGAGACGTCCGAACAAACCCTGAGCCTCCGGCTCTGCGGCCGGACGCGCCGGGCGGGAATGGCTCCCCTGTTGATCCCATCACCTATCCCATCTCTCAATATCTCGCATGGAACGGGCCTTGTGCCCGTTCCACCCGCCTTTTTTCACCCCGATGTGACCTCCCACACAGCCTGCTCTCTCCGCATCCCCGATGTTGGTACCTAGTGAGGTAGGGCCGGCCCTGACTGGGAGGCCAGGGTTGGTGGGGCGCGCGTCGCAGGTTGACGCGCGCCGCCTTTTTTTGCTACCCCTCGCGCCGCACCTCCGCGGCTTCCTTGTCCTCGCGCAGGCCGAGGAATCGCGGATGCCGCAGCA
>JBDTTA010000139.1:0-7072 GCA_039930845.1 Gemmatimonadales bacterium | reverse complement strand
CAGTGACGCTCGCGCGGATGACCCGCCCCGCCGACCCGCAGTCGCCGGCGCTCATAAAGGAATATGTGGACTGGGGAGCGGGCCCGCGCGCGTCGCAGTATCTGGTGCTCGGCGCCAAGGCCCGGGCCGCGATCGCGGGCCGGCCGATGGCCGATCTCGAGGATGTACGAAGCGTGGCGCCTTCGGTGCTGCGGCACCGCATCGTCACCAACTTCGCCGCGGAGGCCGCCGACCGCACCAGCGACGACCTGGTGCGGGAGCTGTTGGGAGGCAAGGAGTGGCTGGCGGGGTGAGGTTGCTCAGCTCACCGGCGCGAGCAGGTTGTCGAACACCGACAGCGAGCCGTCATAGAAGTCGAGCACCGACTGGAGCGCCGCCTCTTCGGTCGGGGTCAGCGGCTCACCAGAGGCCCCGGTGATCACCGGATCGCCGCTCGTACCAAGTACCACCGTCGCGAAGATGGACCCGTTGACCTTGACCGTGAACGTGCCACCCGAGGCGCCATACGTGCCCGAGACGGTGACGGCGCCGTTGCGGCCGCTGACCGAGAAGTCGAGGGTCACCGCCACCTGCTGCGGCGAGATGTTGCCGAAGGTCGCGGTGTAATTGACGGTGAAGCCGCGCGACGGGATCTTCAACGTGTAGTCCAGCGTCAGCAGCATCCCGTTCGAGGTCTGCGCGATGGAGGTCTGCAGGGTGTAGTTGGCCCGCGTCGTACCGTTCGACGCCAGTCCTGAAACGGTGATGGTTCCCGAGCTGCTGGTGCCGTTGCCGCTCACGGTATAGTCGAGATAGGTGACATCTTCCGCGACGACGACGACGCGCGTCCCCAGGACCGCGCCGGAGCTCACGTCCGTCACCTCCACATAGCCCAGCTCGTCCAGCGGCTCGGCCGGCTGGTGGGTGACCGGGTTCACCGCATACAACAGAAACCGAACGCCGTTCGCCGGCGCGCCCGGCACATCGGACGCGACGTAGACGTCGTTGTCCGCATCCCACGCGAAGGTGACACCCAGGGCCGTCGAGGGAATCGCGACGACCGAAGCGCTGAGGCCGTGTCCGGTGCGCGGCAACAATCGCGCGACGGATGCGGCGTACCCCCGCGCCGTCGCCGGGTGCAGCAGTGCCGTCGCGGGAGACATCACCACCGGCGCCGCTCCTCCGAGCATCCCCGAGATCTGCGCGCCGGCCGCGTCGAAGCTCGCGGCGACGGGCGAGTCGAACGCCACCTGCGCGCTGGCCAGGTCCGCCGAGGTGCCGTCAGGATTGAACTGGCTTGGCCCCTCGTCGTGGGAGCAGGCGGCAAGCCCGAATGCGAGCAGCACTGACGAAGCGAGGCGACGCATTGCGGAATGCGAAATGGCCATAGGAACCGGCTCCCCGGGCGGATTGCCCCAAATCACGAGTTCGCATTGAGTTGCGTGAGGTGCCGGCGATGGCGGTCTCAGGGTGAGACTGCGGAGCGAGGCCGGCACAACTCGTAAGGCAACGGGCGTGCCCCGGGGAGGGGCGGAGAAGGATCAGGAGGGGTGCACGTCGCTGCGGTTCGTCACGGGCATGGCGGCTTCCTGCCACGCGGCCCAGCCACCGAGGAGCGCACGCGCCCTCGTCCAGCCCGCCCTGCGAAGCTCTCGCGCCACACGGGCGCTTGTGGCTTCGTCCTTTCACGCACAGTACAGCACGAGCGTCGCGTGTTGTGAGAGCCGCAGTTCGCGCGCGACCCGTACCGCGTCGTCGGGCGGAAGCCGTATCGCGCCGGCGGCCCGGAGCGCGTCCTCGCGGTAGCTCCGCTCGGTGCGGACATCGGCCAGCACGAGCGGGGCGCCGGCCGCCATGAGCGCCTTCACTTCGTCGAGAGTGATCTTCTCCTCGACGGTCTCCGTCGACGGGGCCGCGGCGGCAACGGACGGCACCGCGACGGCGACGGACGGTGCCACCTGCTCGCTTGCGACTCTCCGCGCTCTCTGCAGGTACAGCGCAATTCCACCCCCATGCAGCACCACCGAGAGCAGCACGACGAGGCAGGTGATTGCGAAGAGCCGTTCGCTGCCGGCCACCCCGGCGAACACCGGCAGCAGCACGAGCAGCAGCGAGCTCAGGCCCCGCGGCCCGAAGAAGGCGATGATCCACCGGTCACGTCCGTGCACGCCTCCGACCGAGAGCACCGGCAGCAGCACGAGGGTGCGCACGGCGAGCGCGACGCCGGCAAAGAGCAACATCTTCCCGTCGATCACCTCGAGCCCGGTCCAGATGAGCGAGGCGCCGAACGCGACGAAGGTGAGGAGGAGGAACATCTCCGCCGACGCCTCACCGTAGTCGAGGAAGCAGTCACACAGCTCCACATCGAGCGCCGCCACTGTGAGTCCCGCGGCGAACGCCGCCAGGAAGCCGCTGCCGCCCACCGCCTCGGCGGCGGCGTACGCCGTGAACGCGACGCCGATGGCGTAGAGCGATTCGTAGTCCCGCCGCACACCCACCTTCTTCCGCACCCGGTCGAGCAGCGTGATGGCGATGTAACCCACGGTCACGCCAAGCGCCGGCCCCAGCAGAAAGAGCCCGACCACGTGACGGCCGACATGCGGGTCTTCACCCGGCCGCATCCCCGCACCGAGCGCAAGCATGCTGAGCACCACGATCGGGAGAAGGATGACGTCGTTCATCCCGCTTTCGATGCGGAGCGCCAGGCGCGCTGTCGGAGGAATCGAGGGGTGCCGCACCAGCATGCGCAGCAGCACCGGATCGGTGGAGGCAAGGGCGGCGCCGAGTATGGCGGAAGCAGGAATCGAGAGGCCGAGGAGCTGCCAGGCCGCGAAGGCGAGGAGAGCGGCCGGGACGAGGGTGCCGGGCCCAAGCATGACGAGGGCGAGCCTTCGCTGGAGTCCCAGCTCCTTCACGTCCATCCCGATCGCGTCGGTGAAGAGCACCAGGAGCAGGCCGAGCGTGGCGATCACCTTGAGGGAATCCGATTCGAGCGTCAGATCGACCAGCCCCAGCCCCGTCGGCCCCAAGGCCACCCCGAGGAGGAGGAAGATGGCCACTTGAGGAAGTCCGGTTCGCTCGACCGCACCCGACAGCAGCGAGGCGATGAGGATGACGATCCCGATGAGCGCGACGGTCGCGACGAATTCGTGTCCCATATCTCCTCAAGTATGCGCCGGGTCTGGCGCGCGGCGCCAGCCGTGTGCTAACCTCGGTCACACCATGCCCAGCGCCGAACCCGGCTCGATCGCCCTCCTCCTCACCATCTGCGGCATACTGCTGATGGTGAGCGTGTTGTTCAGCCGCACCTCGCAGCGGATAGGCGTGCCCGTCGTGCTCGTCTTCATGGTGCTCGGCATGCTGGCCGGTTCCGAAGGGGTGGGCGGCATCGTCTTCGAGGACTACCGGCTCGCCTTTCGGCTGGGCTCGGTGGCGCTCGCGGCGATCCTCTTCGACGGCGGGCTCAATACGTCGCTGAGCGCGGTGCGGAGCATCTTGGCGCCGGCCGGCCTGCTCGCCACGGCCGGCGTGGGGATGACCGCGCTGCTGCTCGCGGTCCCCGCGCATTTCTGGGGGCTCAGCTGGCCGGAGGCGCTGCTCCTCGGTGCCGTCGTATCGTCCACCGATGCCGCCGCGGTGTTCGCGGTGCTGCGGGGGAGTGGGCTGCATCTCAAGCGCCGGGTCGGCGTCACGCTCGAGGTGGAGTCGGGTATCAACGACCCCGCCGCCGTCATCCTCACCATGACGCTCACGCGGAACCTGATGGAGGGTGGATCGCTCGGCGCCGGTCAGCTGGCGCTCGAGATCGTGGTACAGCTCGTCGTTGGCGCGGCAGTCGGACTCGCCGTCGGATACGGCGGGCGCCAGCTGCTCAAGCGGCTGCAGGTTCCCACCGGCGGCCTCTATCCCGCCGTCACTCTGGGCCTCGCATTTCTGGCGTTCGGGGTGGCCACGCTGCTGCTGGGAAGCGGATTCCTCGCCGTGTATCTGGCCGGTCTCATCCTCGGCAACGGGCAGCTCCCTTACCGGACAGGACTCCTCCGCGTGCACGACGCGTTGGCGTGGCTGGCACAGATCGGGATGTTTCTCCTCCTGGGGCTCCTGGTCCTCCCATCGGGACTCGCCGCGGTCGCCTGGCTGGGGTTGGGCCTCGCACTCCTGCTGGCGTTCGTGGTCAGGCCGCTGACGGTGCTGCTGCTCCTTCTCCCATTCCGCTACCCCGCCAAGGAGGTCGCGTTCATCGGATGGGTCGGCCTTCGCGGGGCGGTGCCGATCGTGCTGGCCACCTATCCGGTGCTCGTCGGCGCGGCGGGGGCCGAGCGGATATTCCATCTCGTTTTTTTCATCGTGGTCGTCAATGCGCTGATCCCCGGCGGCACGGTGGCGCGGGTGACTCGTGCGCTGGGCCTCCAGACGTCGGAGCCGCCTGCGCCGCAGGCGGTGCTCGCCATCGAATCGCGGCTGCCGCTGCGCGGGGACCTGCTGTCGTACCACATCGATGAGGCGCTGCTGGTCACGGGGGTGCCGCTCGAGGCGCTGGAGTTTCCCGAGGGGGCGGCGGTCACGCTGATCGTGCGGGGCGATCTCCTGGTCCCTCCCAAACCGACCACCGTCCTGCAGCCTGGCGACCATGTGTATGTCGTTGCCCAGCCTGAGGATCGGGAGATCATTCAGCTCATTTTCGGGCGCCCGGAGGAGGACTAGCCAGCCCGGATGTCGCATTTTCCGCCCTTGCAGCCTCCCATCCTGCGGGCCACCATCAACAGATCTCGCCCCCATCCCCAGATTCGTTTGATGATCGGTTGTCAGGGCGCATTTACACTCCTCTCAACGCCTTTTGCGAGCCGGTATGGAGTCTTCGCGCTATCTCAAATGCCTGGGTATGCCCGCGCTCTTTTCTGCCGCGGGCGAGCCAATCCGTTTCCGCACCAAGAAGCACCTCGCGCTGCTCGTCTATCTGGCGGTCGAGGTTCGCCAGCACCATCACCGCGAGGCGCTTGCCGATCTGTTGTGGCCGGAAGTGAAATCGGCGGAGGCGCGACATTCGCTGGCCACGGCGCTCTCCGTGCTGCGGCCCCGTCTCGGCGCCGATGTGCTGCAGACGACGCGCGAGCAGGTGGCACTCACGCCGGGCCGGCTGCGGCTCGACCTCGACCGTTTGCTGGGGGGCGACGTCCTGGGCTCCGAAGTCACCTCGCCGCTCGAGGTCCAGAATTTTCTCGATGGCTTCGATATCCCGGGCGCCAACGAGTTCGGCATGTGGAAGGATCGCCAGCAGGCCAGGCTGCTGCCGTCCATCAAGGATGCGCTCGTTCTCCTGATCGATCGCTGCCGGCGCAACGGAGATACCCGGCAGATCGAGCAGCTCGCCGACCGGATGCTCGGACTCGACGAGCTGAGTGAGGAGGCGATCCGGGCCATGATGGAAGCGCGCGCCTTTGCCGGCGACCGGGTGGGCGCGCTCAAGATCTTCGAGGCCTGGAAGGAAAAGCTGGACAAGGAGCTGGGCGCGGCGCCGTCCGATCACATCGAGGGCATCGCGACGCAACTGCGGCGGCGTGGGTGGGAACGCACGCCGCTCGCCGAAGTGCCGTCCCCGCCCGGCCAGTGGAAGGGCCGGCCCTTCATCGGGCGAACGGCGGAGCATCGCGTGCTGTACGAGGCGTGGGAGGGCCTGCGCAAGGGCCATGCGGCCCACGCCTTCGTGCTCGGGGACTCGGGCATCGGCAAGACCACGCTCGTGCAGCGGCTCACCACCGCGGCCGCGCTCGAGGGCGCGACCGTCAGCCGGGTGCAGTGTTACGATCTCGAGCGTGACATCCCCTACTCCACGCTTGGCGGCCTCATTCACGGCCTGCTCGACCGTCCCGGCGTGGCCGCGACGCCGCCGGAGACGCTCGCCGAGATCGCCCGAACCATTCCCGAGGTGCGGCGGAGATTTCCGGGGCTTCCTGAATCGCACGACAGCCAGGGCGAGACGGCGCGTATCCGTCTCACCGAGGCATTTCACGAGATGCTCTCCACGATCGTGGAGGAGCATCCCGTCATTCTCGTCGTCGACGATCTGCATCTGGCCGACGAGGCGAGTCTCGCGGTGCTGCATCTCGTGCTGCGCCGGGCGCGTGGCCAGACCATCATGGTCCTGCTGCTGGCGCGGCCCGGGGAGCTGGCCCATTCCCCGCAGGCGGCCCGATTGCGCGAAAGCGGCGAGTCGCTGGGCATTCGCGAGGTCGAGCTGATGCCGCTGAGTATGGAGGAGAGCGGAGAGCTGTTGACGGCCCTCGTTCCGTCGGACGAACCCCAGCCGAATGCGTCGATCCGTCGCGCGCTCCTCAGAGCCGCGGGAGGATTTCCGATGGTGCTGGAACTGTTGACGCAGGACTGGCAGGCCAATCGCGATCAGTCGCTGGCGCTCTCGGTGGATGCGATGACTGCCGAGCTGGAGAGTGGCAGCGATCCGACGTCGACGTATCGTCATATCATTGCGCGGATCCTGCGGACCCTGGATCCCCAGTCTCATAACGTTCTCAATCTTGCCGCCGTGCTTGGCCGCCGCCTCAACGACCTCTCGATGTACGCGTTGATCGATCTCTCGCTGGGCCAGACCATGGCCGGACTGAGCGAGCTGGCGGAGCTACGCGTGCTCCGGGACGGCAGTCATGGGTTGGAGTTCGTCAACGAGCTGATCAGGGCATCCGCGTATGCAAGTGTGCCGACATCGTTGCGGCGGGCGCTGCACTCGAAGGTGGGGGATCGCCTCTTGAGCGGACTGCAGGAACGTGAAGCCTCCTCCGGGCTGGAGATCGCGTGGCATTGCATTCGGGCAGGGCGGGAGCGCGAAGCCACGCCGTATCTGCTGGACGGTGCCCGGGATGCCATTCGGAAGGGTGCGCCGGATGTGGCGGAGCATGCGCTGTCGAGTGCATTGCCCGGCCTGACCGAGCCACAGGCGACGGAGGCCAAATTCCTTCTGGTGGAGGTGTTGCAGGAGCAAGGGCGATGGATGGATTCGCTGGATCGGCTGGCGGAGATAGCCCCAGAGAAGATCGAAAGCCGGCAGCAGGAGGTGCTGGTGTTGACTGCGCTGGCGAAG
>JBDTTA010000138.1:0-7089 GCA_039930845.1 Gemmatimonadales bacterium | reverse complement strand
CTGGCAGATTCATCGCCCAAAGCTATCGCTGTCCGGTCTCCGTTGCATGGGGGAGTACCCCGAGCGCCGGCGGGGTCACCGCAGCTCCCACGATGAGCAGGGTCGCCCGACCCGCCACGCGGAGATGTTGCCTACGCGGATTCCGGAAAAACATCCCCGCGAGAGTCGCCGCCGCGGAGACGACTACGATCGTCGCGACCGTCCAGCCCGATGGCGCCCAGTGCATGCCGATTGCCGCCAGGAACCAGAATTGGGGGATCCTGCCGGCGAGCACGGCCGTGAGATAGCGACGAATCGAGTATCCGACACGGACGGCGAGCACCCGCGCCGCCCAGTCGGGCAACGGCGACCAGGCGCAGATCCACACCGTCAGGAACGGTCGCCTGGCGAACATCCGGGTCACGGCCCGCCCCGTACGGCTCGACACCACGCGGTCGATGTGGGCGCCGGCGAGCATCGCCCGATACAGGTAGTAGTTGAGACATTCCGCTGTCGCGCTGGCGGCGGCGCCCGCGACGGCCACCACCAGCGGCGGGTAGAGCTGGCCGTACAGGAGAAGGATGGGCTCGTACGCCGCCGGGAGAATCGGCGAAAGTGGGCCATGACACCACAGCGTGAGGAGCAGAAATGTCAGCATGGCGCAACGCCATGGTAGGCGGCCTCAACCAGCTCGAGCCCGCGCTGCGCGCGGGAGAGCGTCATGATCGGCTCAGTGCCGTGACGCAGCGCATCCAGGAAGTCGCGGAACATTGCGCGATAGCCGCCGATGTCACGCCACCCAGGCACGATCAACCGGAAGCGGGAGCCGGTGATCAGTGCGAACAACCCGTTGGACTCGAACGCAACCGAACCGCGCGTGCCGTAGATGCGCGACATCCGCAGGCCGCGGAGCGGCGACGGCACTTCCCACGAATGGGCCAGCGTGCCGATCGCCCCCTCCTCATATTCCGCGACCAGGAGCATGCTGCGCTCGTGCCCCTGCCAATCGCCGGGGCGGAATCCGTGCACCGTCTCGATACGAAGGCCAAGATTAGCCAGAAGGTCGATCCAGTGAACACCGCCTTCGAGAAGGGCGCCGCCGCCCGTCAGCTCGCCGTCCGCCCGCCACCCCGAGTCGGATTGCCGCTTCACGGCGTCGAGATGGACGAATCGCACTTCGCCGAGCACCCCCGACGCGAGCACCTGCCGGAGCACGCGCGCCAGCGGCTTGTAGCAGTAGTTCTCCGCCACCATGACCCTGCGCCCACTCCTCACCTCCGCCGCTCGTACCATCGCGACGTCCGCCGAGTGCGGGTAGGCGGGTTTCTCCACGATGACGTTTCTGCCGCCGGCAAGGGCAGCGAGTGTCAGTTCGAGATGGGTCGTGGGAGGCGTCGCTACCACGACGGCGTCGATGCGGGAGTCCGCAATGGCAGCGTCATAGGAATCGAACCACCCGGCGCCGCGATAGCGCTCGGCAAACGAGGCGGCTGCCGCGGGTGTGCGGCTCGCGTAGAAGCACCTGACTTCGCCGCCGAATCGGGAGAGCGTCCGGCTGTGCTGCCGCGTGATCGCTCCGCACCCGAGGAAGGCGAGACTAACCGGTGATCGCGACATGGCGTTCTGCCTCCATATGAGGAGAGGGCGATCCGACGAGATGCCGGGCGGCGCGAAGGGCGATCGCGGCAATGGTGAGGCTGGGATTCACGCCGGCAGAGGTGGGCATCACACTCCCATCCACCACCCAGAGATTGTCGAGCCCGCGGAAGCGGCAATCGCCGTCGAGCGGTGAGGTGTTCGGGTCGAGACCGGCCCGGACGGTTCCCACCGCGTGGGAGTACGTCTCGATCCGGTGGCGATAGAACCCCCACGCTCCGGCACGCCTGAGAATCGCCCGGGCGCGGCCGGTCAATGCGCGGCCCGCGGCGAGGTCGCGGTCGCTGTAGCCATGGGTCACCCGAAGACCCGGCAATCCGAAACGATCGGAGGCCGCGGCGTCGATCTCGACGCGGTTTTCGTCGCGCGGCTGGTCCTCCGCGATCGTGAGCAAGCCGGTGAGGTGGTCCACCCACGGGGTGAGGATGGCGCGGAGCGGCCGAGGCAGCTGTGCCCGTACCAGGCTTGCTGGAGGGGTGGCGAGTTGCTGGATCCCACCCAGCTTGCCGAATGGACCCGCCGACGGATGGCCGAAGTAGAAGTCGTGGACGGCGAGCTGCTTGTGAAAGCCGCCACCAGGATTCGGCGGCGCCGGGAAGACCCCGAATACGATCTGATTATTGTGTCGCATGAGGTACCGGCCGATGGCGTTTGCAGCGGGGTTGAGCCGGGCCAGACCGGAGGCGAGCAGCAGATGCGGGGTCGCCAGCGCGCCGGCCGCGAGAATCACCGCGCCGGCCCTGTACCTGGTCGTCCGAAACGTGCTGGTATCGACCGCCTCTACCCCGGTCACCCGGCCGCGAGATGCGATGAGTCGGCTGACGACCGATCCCGCCCTGAGCTCGAGCCCGCGCCGCTGAAGCGGCCGCAGGATGACGGTCGCCAGATCGTTCTTGGCTTCGATGGCGCAGGCGAAGCCGTCGCACGTGCCGCATGCGACACACGTCATCCGGCCCGGCCGGCGTGTGTGATTGATGGCAAGGGGGAGTGGAAACGGCGTACAACCGAGTTCGCGCGCTGCCCGGCCGATGCGCTCGGACACCGGCGCGAGCGCGGCAGGTGGCTGCGGATACGGCCGGCTGCGCGACCCCTCCGTCGGATCGGCTCCGGCAGTCCCCGCTACGCTGAGGAGCTGCTCGGCCTCCGAGTAGTAGGGCTCGAGCTCGCCGTAATTCCACGGCCACCGGGCGCCCGATCGGCCCGCGATTTCCGGCGTGTGCTCGAAGTCCTCGGGTCGGAAGCGGAACGCGACCCCACCGTAGAACACCGAAGGCCCGCCCACGCAGTGAAAGGTCCGAAAGTCGGCCGAGTAGTGCTCGGTGAGCGGGCCCACGTTCTCGGCCGCCCAGTTGCTCGCGCCTCGCTCGACCCAGTCACCACGCTCGAGCATCAGTACCGACCACCCCGCCTCCACGAGCACATGGGCAGTCATCGCCCCGCCAAACCCGCTCCCGATCACGATCGCGTCGTACGGCTCCTCCCGCATGGCCCCCTCCGGGTCGGGAGCCCCGGACCGCTTCCAGGGAACGAACGGGGGCGGGCGGTCCAGAGCTCGATGAGACCAAGCTCGAGACCGCCCGTTGCCGCCCTGTGTGGCTCAGCGTGACCCCGGAGGGAGGGACGAGGTCACGGCGAGCGATTTGCCCATGGCCCGCACGATGATCGCCGCAACGGCGGCGGGTTGTTCTTCGAAGAGGTACTGCCCGGCACCGGCGATGGTGTCGATCTCGAAACCGGGAATCCGCTCGCGCATCTCGCGCACCGACTCCGGCTCTATGCCGCCCTGATGTGGCGCATTCCCCAGCACCAGCCGCACAGGGCAGCGGATCTCGGGAAGGTGCGGGGCGAGCCGCTCGGGCTCTCGCGCTTCGGCCATCGCCAGGAAAGCGGGCAAAGTCCCCTCGAGGTCGGCGGAGGCGCCAGCGACATATCCGTCCATCACCGAATCGGTCACCCAGGAGGCGTCGCCCGATGCGGCGATGAGGTCCTTCCTCATCCGGGGGCGAATCCGCTTTACCCCGCCGAGCCATTTGATCCACGGCGCGTAGCGCATGGCGCGACGAAATCCCGGGGTGGCGACGCGCTCGGCTGGGCCGCCATCGAGGGCCAGAATCGCGTCCACGCGTTCGGGGTGGCGATAGGCAAGGCGCAGCGCCATCGACACACCTGCTGAGTGCGCCACGATCAATGAGGCCGGCGCACCGAGTCGACGGAGCACTTCGGCGATGCGGTCGGCCTGCGCAGTGAGCGAGTAGTCGGCGTGCCGGGGGCGCGGCGACCGCCCGATGCCCAGCGGCTCGATGACGACAGCGCGATAGCCGGCGGCGGGCAGGAGCTTCAGGAGATGCCGGTACCCGAAGGCCGATCCAAAAAGCCCGGGAATGAGCACCACGGTGGGTCCCTCTCCGGCCATCGTCACGCGAAGGGATTCCGCCGGCGAGGCGGGGACGAGAGTCTCTTCCGGCGGAAAAAGTTGCGGCGATTGGGCGGACGCGACGCAGAGGGGAACGAGGACGAGAGCGAGGGAGATACTGGGCATGGCGACCTCCAGAGAGCCCGGGAGTGGACCTACCGTTCCGCCATTGCAGGGGCTTGCAGCGGATCGTAGGTTCCTCACACTGTCACGCCGCCGTTCCTTTGGCGTTTCCCACACGTGACCCCGGTCTTGCCCCCTCTCCGCAGGACGCGATGATCCGGCTTCATACACTGGGCGCACTCGACCTTCGCGACCACGAAGGCAAGGAGCTCGGGGCGGTGCTGCGGCAGCCGAAGCGCCTCGGCCTGCTGGCCTACCTCACGCTGGCTTCGCCACGCCGATTCCATCGCCGCGATTCCCTGCTGGCCCTCTTCTGGCCCGATCTGGACGAAGAGCACGCGCGGGCCGCCTTGCGGCGCGCACTCTATTTTCTGCGCGTCGAATTGGGTGCCGACGTGGTGACGGGACGCGGCGAGGAGGAGGTCGGCGTGTCCGAGCAATTGCTCTGGTGCGACGCCGCCGAGCTGGAGCGGGGCGCGGCGAAGGGCGAGTTCGAGGATGCCGTCGGGCTCTACCGTGGCATCCTGCTCGAGGGGCTGCACGTGGCTGGCGCATCGCCCGACTTTCAGGAATGGCTCGACCGCGAGCGTGGCGCCGTGCGCGAGCGGGCAACCGCGGCGGCCCGCTCACTCGTGACACGAGCCGAGACCGAGGGCCGGCTGGCAGACGCCACGGCCTGGGCCCGGCGGGTGGTCGATCTCGAGCCGGAGGACGAGCCCGCGCTGCGCCGGCTTCTCGGACTCTACGATCTGACGGGGGACCGGCCCGCCGCTCTCCGTGCTTACGAGGAGCACTCCCGGCGGATGCAGCAGCAGCTCGACCTCGAGCCGTCGGCAGAAACCCGCGCGCTCGTCGAGCGGATCCGGTCCCGCGCCGAGGCGACGACTTCGCGCCCGAGCCCACCGGCGTCCCCAACGACGATCGTCGTCCTCCCCTTCTCCGTCCGTGGCGATCCCAGGCTCTCCTACCTCCGGGAAGGGATGGTCGATCTGCTCGCCACTCGACTCGACGGCGCGGGCCCCATCCGTACGGTGGACGCCCGCGCCGTGCTTCGCTCATCGCTGTCCGAGGGGCGGGCTGTGGCGGCGTACTTTGGAGCCGGAAGGTATCTGGCGGGGACGATCGTCGAGGCGGGGGGGCGGTTGCGCGCGAGCGCCACGCTCTACGGCGTGGACGACACGGTCATCGCCAGCGTCGACGCCACGGCGGAGAACGAGGCGGCGATCTTCGCGCTGGTGGACGAGATCGCCCTGGAGCTGCTGGCCGCCGAGGGCGTGTCACGCGGCACTCGTCTCACTCACCTCGCCGCCCTCACCACCGGGTCACTCGACGCGCTCAAGGCCTACTTGCGCGGCGAGGAGAAGCTGCGGGGCGGGCGCTACTTCGACGCAATGGATGCCTTCCAGCAGGCGGTGGAGGCCGATCCTTCATTCGCGCTCGCACACTATCGCCTGGCCGCGGCAGCGGCCGGGTGCGCGCTGCCCGATCTCGCCCGGGAGGTGTCGGATCGCGGCTTCGAGCACCGCGAGCGGCTCTCGACCCACGATCAACTCGTCTTCACCGCGCAACGCGCGTGGCTGCACGGGAGAGTGGCCGACGCCGAATCGCTCTACAACACGATCACGGGCAGCTACCCCGACGACGTCGAAGCCTGGTTCCACCTCGGTGACCTTCTCTTCCATTCGAATCCCCTGCGTGGCCGGAGTGCCGCGGAAGCCCGCGAGCCCTTCGAGCGGGTCATACGCCTCGATCCGAGGCATTTGGCCGCGATGGTGCACCTCGTCCGGATCTCCGCCATCGAGGGTCGGCGAGACGAGATGCTGCGCCTCATCGACAGGATTCTCCAGGTGAGTCCCGACGGCGATCAGGCGCTGGCGATGCGCGCGCTGCGGGCCTACGCCAACCGGGATGCGGCCGCCATGACGCTGGTCGCCGGGGAGCTGCAACATGCCCGTGCGATCACGGTGGCGATCGCCTTCTCCGACGTCGCACTGTACTCGGGCAATCTCGAGGGCGCCGAACGACTGGCCCGGGGATTCATCCAGGCGGCGCGCTCGCCGGAGATGCGGGCGCTCTGTCACATCCTCGTCGCCTGCCTGACGGTGGCCGGCGGACGCATGGAGGAAGCGAGGGCCGAGCTCGCGTTGGCCGAAGCGCTCGACCCGACCTGGGGACTCGAGATGCAGGCGCTCTTCGCCTCGCTGTCGTTCCTCCCGGCGCCGGAGGGTGAGATCGAAAGGATTCGGGATGCGCTGGAGCGGTGGGATGTGAGATCGCCCCCACCGAGCAACTTCCTCATCTTCGCGATGCACAACGATCTCCACCCCGGCATTCGCGCCTGGCTTCTGGGTCTGCTCGAGGTGAGACTGGGAGATGTCGAACGTGCAGGAGGGTGGGCAGAGGAGCTGGCCCTCCTCGAGCAGGTTGGCGGAGGGCTCTTGCGCAATATGCTGGCGGAGCTGCGGGCGACGATCGCGCGAGCAGATGGACGGCCGGGAGAGGCGCTCGCACTGCTCGAGAGCTCGCGGCCGGAGCTCTGGTTTCAGCTCACGATCGCCTCGCCCTTCTTCTCACTTGCCTCGTCCCGCTTTCTTCGCGCCGAGCTGCTGCGGGAGCTGGGACGCACCCGCGAGGCGGCGGGGTGGCTTGGCTCGATCGCGCAGCGATCGCCCTACGAGCTGATCTACGCCCGGGCCGCTGGCGAGCGACTAGCGGCCAATAGCCAATGGCCAATAGCCTCCACTAATTTCCGCCCATGACAACCGAACCCTCCTTCCGACGGCTCTGCGTCTTCTGCGGCACCAACGCCGGATCGCGCCCCGAATACGGCACCGCCGCCCGGCAGCTCGGCGAGCTGTTGGCGGCAGAGGGGATCGAGCTGGTCTACGGTGGCGCCAGCGTCGGGATCATGGGAGAGC
>JBDTTA010000137.1:0-7162 GCA_039930845.1 Gemmatimonadales bacterium | reverse complement strand
GCGATGCCTTCGTTGATGCCGTAGGCATTGCCCAGTACGACGTTGGCCGTCTTCCGGCCGACACCCGGCAGCCGCCGGAGCTGTTCCATCGACCGGGGCACCTCGCCACCGCAATCCGCCATGAGTGCCCGGGCCATGCCGATCAGGCTCTTCGTCTTGTTCCGGAAGAACCCGGCGGATCTGATGATGTCCTGGACCTCGCCGGGGGAAGCCACGGCCAGCGCCTGCGGCGTCGGGAAGCGGGCGAAGAGCGTGGGGGTGACGAGATTGACCCGCGCGTCGGTACACTGGGCCGACAGAATCGTGGCGCACAGCAGCTCGAACGCATTGCGGTAATCGAGCGCGCACTTCGCGTCGGGGTAGGTCCGCGCGAGTCGCTTGAAGATCAGCTTTGCCCTGCTGGCACGCCGGGCTTTCGTCTCCCGCGTCAACCCGATCGTCTCCGCCGGGCGCGGGCCAGGAACCCGTCCAGCGGCTGCGCATTGAGGATGTCGGTGGCGCCGAGCCATCCCTTTCTGGCGATGCCGACGCCGTAATCGACGTTGGCCAGCCCCGCCGCGCTGTGGGCGTCGGCGCCAATCGAGACTCCCACCCCACGATCGCGGACGCGCCGCAGTACCCGCCAGTCGAGATCGAGCCGGTGGGGGTCGGCGTTGACCTCGAGCGCGACGCCGGTTGCCGCGGCCTTGTCAATCACGGCATCGAGATCGAGCCCGTACGGATCGCGCGAGAGGAGGAGCCGGCCTGTGGGGTGTCCGATGATCGTGAGGTGCGGATTGTCCATGGCTGCGAGCATCCGGGCGGTCATCTCACGCTCGGACATGTTGAACCGGCTGTGGATCGACGCGATCACGAAATCGAGCCGTGCCAGCACCGAGTCCTCGAAATCGATGCGGCCATCCTGCAGGATGTCCGCCTCGACGCCCTTGAGCACCCGAATGTCCTTCAACGCACTGTTGACGGCATCGATCTCATCCGACTGGCGCGCGAGGTCGTCGGATTTGAGGCCACCGGCGTACGCCGCGGCCTGGCTGTGATCGGTGATGCCGACGTACTGATATCCCTCGGCCAGGCACGCCTGGGCCAGCTCCATCACCGAGTTCGATCCGTCCGAATACGTGGTGTGGCAATGGAGGAATCCGCGGAGGTCGTTGCGCTCGAGGAGACGGGGCAGCTCGTGGCGCGAGGCGACTTCGATTTCGCCCTGGCCCTCCCGCAGCTCCGGCGGGATGTAGCTCAGTCCCAGTCGCTCGTAGAGCGTTTCCTCGTCCGGCGTGGGAACGAACTCGCTCCCGCGCCAGAGCGCCGCGCCGTTGAAGGCAAAGCCGTGCTCGGCCGCGTGCTGCGCGAGCATCCGCAGGTGCGAATCGCTGCCGGTGGCCTGGACCAGCACGGCGCCGGCATTCACCGCCGCCGAGACCACGATCTGCGCGCTCGCGCCGCCGGCAAACCGGAGCGTGACCCGCCGCTCGTCCTGTCCCGCGAACTCGTGCACGCCCGGGAGCTGGCTCAGCCGCCTGAACACGTCTGCCGGGGAGGTATCGACGATCAGGACGAGGACAAGGTCCTTCACGATCTCGGTGCGGCGCCGGACTTCCCCCGCCACCACCGCCCTCATGACGCCGGGCATTCGTTCGAGCGCGGTGCGGAGTCCCTCGGCCTCGTCCGCGGCGTGATGGGAGAGCCGGAATCCGCTCGCCTGCCGGAGAAAGGCGATGCCCTTGAGAATGTTTTCCGAGGTCTTCTGCCCGAATCGCGGCAATCGCGCCAGGCGTCCGTCGAGGGCCGCCGCCTCGAGATCGGGGAGCGAGTCGATATCGAGGACGTCGTGGATCTGCCGGATTTTCGCGACACCGAGTCCCGAGATCGCCAGCATTTCCACGAGCCCCGGCGGGATCTGCTCGCGCAGCTCCTCGAGAATTCCGGCACGACCGGTGGTGACGATCTCGTTGACGATCTGCAGTGTGGCCGGGCCCACTCCCTTGGTGGCGGCGAGTGCGCCGTTCTCCATCCCTTCGCGGAGATCTCCCGGAAAACCGGACACCGCCCGCGCGGCCGTGCGGAACGCGCGCACACGGAATGGGTTCTCGCTCTTGAGCTCGAGGAAGGCGGCGATCTGTTCGAGCACCTGGGCGACGGCCTTCTTGTCCATGTAGCCCTGAAGGATGTGCATCACGCCACCCGCGCCCACGCATCTCGCGCGTGATCCAGCGTTCGCCAGCCCAGCTCGAGCAGCTCCTCGCCTCCGACGAGCGAGTGCAGATGCTTGGCACCGAGGGTCGACGAGAAGAGCGGCGTACCATCGGGTCGCCGCAGCGCTCCGGGCCGGGGGCCGATGGCTTCCACTTCGCTGAAGCCGGCCCGCTCCGGCCGGAAACCGAAAATGCCGAGCACCCGCAGGCTGCCGCCGGGAGTAGAGTGCACGAAGCACCCATCGAGCGGCTCCACGGCTTCATCGTCGACCACGCTCGCCCATACCTGGCGTCCCGGAAACTCGACGTAGTACGCCCTCGGCACCTCGGCGAGGTCGGACGTCGCTGGGTCATCTGCGTGGAGGAGTGTCTCGAGTCGGTCCGACGGCAGGGAGAGGGTGAGCGATCCGGCCTCCCACGCGAGGTATGCGTGGTGGACGAACGCCACCAGATAATCCATCCCCTCGCCAAGTCCCTCGTCCGGCCGCAGATCGTGCAGCAGTGTCACTGCGTCAGGGAGCAGCAGGAACGCATCGCGATCGGTTGGCTCGATTCCATCCCGCTCGATCGACTTCTGGATTGCGGGAAAGACGGTGCCTGTGAACCGGGAGAACACCAGATCCAGAGGGGTGGGGTGGGGCATGCCAAAAAGATAGCAGGAAGACGGGGGGCCCGGCCCTACCGGGGAAGGAAGCCGTCGAGGAGCTCCACAAAGGCCGATCGAGCCTCGATATACGGTACATGACCGCACCGGGGCAGTGGGTGGAATGTCGCTCCGATCAGCTCGGCCGTTGCCCTCGCGGCATACATGGGAATCGGATCGTTCTCCCCGTGCATCACGAGGGCGGGGATGCCGTTGAGCTCGGGGAGCCGAGGCCGGAGGTCGTAGTCGCCGAGGCTCGACCAGACCTCCTGCTGGGTCCGTCCCGTCACGCGGAATGGAGTGAGCTCCCCTGCCCGGGCGAGGTCGAAGAAGTAGGGCGCCACGGACAGCTCGAAGATCCGCTGCTGGAACGCTTCGGGGTCGCGCTCACGGAGGCCGCTCTCTCGCAACTTCCTGCGCTCGTCCTGAAACACGGGATCGAGATTGCGCCTCGAGAATGTGCGCTCGAATTCTTCGCGCGCGGCGCGCCAGGCAGGGGCGGGAGAGACGAGCGCCACCCGCTCCACGCGGTCGCGATGCTCGAGCGCGTACAGCATGGCCAGGAGCCCGCCCCAGGAATAACCCACGAGCGTGATGCGCGCGAGCCCGAAGTGCTCACGAAGGGCTTCCAGATCGGCCACCTGCTCGGTCCAGCCGACGGGAATACTCCTGGCCACCGGGGAGCGCCCGCCACCCCGCTGGTCGTAGTAGATCAACCTCCGGCCATGTGCAAGGTCGTCGAATCCGGGGAGCAGGTACTCATGGTCGGCGCCTGGCCCGCCGTGCAGGACGATGGCAGGGTGGCCCCGGCCAACCTGACGGACCAGCAGCGCGACGTCACGGATCGGCACCATTGCTTCGGTGGCGTCACCCTCGGCAGGCACGGGGCGGGTTAGATCAACACGGCGATTGCGTCCGCCACCCGCCGCACTTCGGCCTCTTCCTCGGCGGTGAAGGGGTCGATCGCATCGCTGTCCACGTCGATCTGACCGAGGATGTTCTCGCCGCGCCGGATAAGGACGACGAGCTCGGAGCGGGTCCAGGTGCTGCACGAGATGTAGTTCGAAACCGCCCGGACGTCGGGAATGTTCTGGTCTTGTCCTGTTGCCACGGCCGTGCCGCAGACGCCTTTGCCAACCGGGATGCGCACATGATCGGTGCCGCGACCCGCGTCCGCCTCGAGCACCAGCTCGTCGCCATGCAACATGTAGAGATACACGGAAGAGTACGGCTCTCCGGCAGCGCGAATCTGTTCCGCGGCTATCCGTAACAGGTCCGCGCGTCCAACCTCTCGCGCGAAGGCGCCGCGAAGCATCGAGATCACTTTTTCCGCATGCAGTACCGCCATCTCATCCTCCCCTGACGCCGAGTGTGGCCCGGACGGTCGTGATCCGCTCGCCCCGGCGAAAGACGATGTCCACGGTGTCTCCCGGCTGGTGGCTGCGGAGCGCGTCGGTCATCGCCTGCAGATCGGTGACGTCGGCACTTCCTATCCGGGTGATGACGTCGTCTCCCTGGAGCCCCGCCTTTTCCGCGGGACTTCCCGCGCGCACACCGGCCAGCCGGACTCCACCGGCGTCACCCAGCAGATCGGGCACGGTGCCGAGATAGGCGCCGTACCCGGGAGTGGCCGCCGGGGCGGTGGAGGCGGCCTCGAGGGCCGCGGGTGCCGCGAAGGTGAGCGGCCGCGGGCGGTTGGCGATCGCCGTCACGATGCCCACGGCAAAATCGGTGACGCGCTTGAACCCGTCGAGATTGATCTTCTGCCAGTCGTCGGTCGTGCGGTGATAGTCCTCGTGCAGATCGGTGAAGAGATGCAGCACGGGCCGGCCGGCGGCGTAGAACGGCGATTGGTCGCTCGGTCCATAGCCATCGCCCTGCGCCTTGAGGTCGAAGCCGGCATACCAGTTGAGCGAATCGAGAAGCGCGGGAAATTCCCTTGCCGTTCGACTCCCGTAGACGATCAACCGTCCCTGCCGCAGCCGTCCCACCATGTCGAGGTTGATCATTGCCTCGGTGGTGGAGAGGGGGTAGATCGGCTCCTGAACGTAGTAGGAGGAACCGAGCAGGCCGAGCTCCTCGCCGCTGAACGCGATGAAGATGACGGTGCGCGCCGGCGGGGACGCCGCCAGTCGCGCCGCGATCTGAATCAGCATCGCCGTGCCCGACGCGTTGTCATCGGCGCCGTTGTGAACCTTGCCCGTGCTGTCGGGATCGAGACTGCCGAAGCCGCCGAGCCCGAGATGGTCGTAGTGGGCCCCGACGATCACCGCCTCATTGCGCAACACCGGGTCTCGCCCCGGCAGCAGGCCGATCACGTTGTTGCCCCGGGCGCCGAGCACGTGCGCCCGCTGGCCGGCTGGAGAATTCCTGGCGATGGTGAACGCCTGAAACCAGCCGCCGGCGGCCGGTTGCAATCCGACCTGACGAAACCGCCGCGCCAGATAGGCGGCGGCCGTGTCCGCGCCGGGCTGACCAGTCATGCGCCCCGCCAGCCGGTCGTCGCTCAGGAACTTGATGTCGTCGATGGCCAGGAGCTGCGGCGGCGTCGGCCGGTCGATCGTCGTGGGCGGACGACCGAACTGTTGCGCGACGGCTTCCGGCGCGCCGCCGAATGCGAGGGCCAGGACGATCCATCGCCAGTTCATCGGGCCACGAAATCCGTGTCCGCGCGAAGGCGGGAGGCAAAGGCCGCGAGCAGGCGGGCCGTGCGATCGAGATCCTCGAGCACGACCATTTCGTTGGGGCTGTGCATGTAGCGGTTGGGCACCGACACCAGCGCCGTGGCGATGCCGCGGTGCGCGTTGAAGATCGCTTCGGCGTCGGTGTGCGTGTCGCGCGACGCCGCCTCGATCGAATAGGGAATCTGTTCGGACTCCGCGGTGGCGGCCAGCTGCTCGAACACCACTTCGCTCACCGACGCGCCGCGCGAGAGGATGGGGCCGCCACCGAGGCGGTAGTCGCCGTGCTTCCGCTTGTCGATGCCGGGGTAGTCGGTCGCATGGGTCACATCCACCACGATCGCGACGTCCGGCTCGAGGGTGGCCGCGGAGGATCGCGCCCCGCCGCCCGTGGCCGCGATCTCCTCGCGGGTTGTCGCCACCGCCGTCACCGACGCGGCGCCCTTCGTCTTGCCCTGCGAGTAGAGCCGGGCCGCCTCCAGCACGATGAACGCGCCGATCCGGTTGTCGATCGACCGGCTCACGATGCGGCCGTTGGGAAATTCAAGCACTCCCGCCGCCAGCACCCCCGGGTCGCCGATCCGGAGCCGCGCCTGTGCCTCGGCGCGGGTGGTGGCGCCAATGTCGATCCAGAGCTCCTCGACCTTGGAGACCTTCTCGCGGTCTTCCTTTTCCATCAGGTGGATCGCCTTCTTTCCCACCACGCCCGCCACCTCGCCCTGCCGTCCAAGCAGTTGGACCCGTTGCCCGACGAATACCTGGTGATCCCAGCCGCCAATGGTGTCGAAGCTGAGGAAGCCGTCGTCGTCGATGTAGGAGACCATCACACCGATCTCGTCGATGTGCCCGGCGAACATCACCCGGGGGCGCCCCTCGGGATTGACGGTCGCGAAGGAGTTGCCCGCGGCATCGGCCAACACCTTGTCGGCGAAACGTTCCGCTTCGGCACGCCATGCCTTCGCCGGTGCCGCCTCGAAGGCGGATGGGCCGGGAGTGTCGAGCAGGGACTTGAGGAACGTCAGGGACTCGGGGCTCATGGTCTGTGGCCGGGGTGAAGAGGGCATAAGGTTGTGGCGCCGATGGTGGATGTCTAGCCCCGGAACGGGCTCATGTCCATCGCGCGAGCCCCGGCGTCGGACGTCCGATCATGGCAGACTGGAGTCGTTCGGCTCCATCCACGACGCGCGGACCGGGGCGCGACGTATAGGCGTTGCCGTCGATCACCCAGACCGGCGCGCCCGCGAGCAGAATGCGAGCCTCGTCGTCTTCGAGCGCGGCGAGCTCCGCGCGCGCACGCGTCACGCCGAACCCGCAGAGCATGACGACGATGAGGTCGGGCTCGAGTTTCACGATCTCGTCCCACGGTACGACGCGAGACTGGCTGCCGGGTTCGGCGCCCACGTCGCGGCCGCCCGCGGCCGCAACCAGCTCGGGGACCCAATGCCCGGCGAGATACGGTGGATCGAGCCACTCGAGGCAGACCACGCGCGGAGCGGGTCGGGGAGCGCCCGCTCGGAGTCGCTCGAGACGCGCGCGGAGCTCGGCCACCAGCTCGCGGGCCGGCTCCTCAAGCCCGAGTGCCTGGCCGACTGAGATGATGTCGGCCCAGATGCCGGACAATGTCCGCGCGGAGAGCGACAGCACCG
>JBDTTA010000136.1:0-7174 GCA_039930845.1 Gemmatimonadales bacterium | reverse complement strand
TCACGCCGAGATCGGCGGCGCCGGATTCGACGTACACGGGCACGTCGCCCGGCTTGACCACGAGAAACTCGATCGAGGGATCACTCGAGGGGATGAGGAGCCGGCGTCCCGCGTCGGCGAGCGGCTCGGCGCCCGCGCGGCGGAACCGCTCGACGGATGGCAGATAGAGCCGGCCCTTGGCGAGCGCCACGCGCAGGCGGCTCAACCCGCCGCCTCGGCGATGGTGTCGAGATCGAGCGAGACGCCCACCGCCGCCATCGGACGCCCGAAGCGCCCCATCAATTCGTCGTAGCGACCGCCCGCTCCCGCCGCCCGGCCCGCCCCGGCGATGTACACCTCGAAGTGGACGCCGGTGTAATAGTCGAGGCCGCGCACCTCGCCCAGATCGTAGACGACATGCCCGCGCTCGCGCGGAGTGAGCGCGGCGTCGAGCGCGAGGAGGTGCTCGAGGCCCGGCCGTGCCGCTGGCGGCGCGGTGGGAAGCGCGCCCTCGAGCGCCTCTCGTCGGCCGATCACGAAGGGCAGCGTGGCGAGTGTCCGCGCGTCCCCCGGCGCATCGCCGATGGCGCGGAGCAGGCTCCCCTTGTCCTTGCGATCGATCCAGCGGCGCACCTGCTCGCGCAGCTCCGCGTCGACCGCACCGAGCCCGGGCGCGAGCACGCCGGCGTGTCCCAGGTTGACCTGGAAATCGCCGAGCTTCGCGGACGCCACCAAGGCCACGGTGAGCCGCACGATCTCGACATCGGCCGCAAGATCGCCCTGGCCGAGGAGCTCGGCGCCCACCTGCAGCGTCTCGCGGGGCCGGCCGCCGCGCTCGGGCTCCTGGCGGTAGACGTTGCCGGAATAGCAGAGCCGAAGCGGTCCCTCGGCGCCGGCAAAGGTGGTCGAGGCGACGCGCGCGAGGCTGGCCGTGAAATCGTAGCGGAGCGCGAGGATCCTGCCGTCGCGGTCGGGAAAGCGCACGAGGCGCTCGGCGACACCGGTGCCACCGGCGCGAAGGAAGGTGTCCTCGTATTCGAACGTGGGCGGGAGCAGCTCCTGGTACCCCGCCTGATCGAGGGTCTCGAGCGCGGTGCGCTGGAGTACGCGTCGGCGGCGAGCGGCTTCGCCGGTGAGGTCGAGCGCGCCGGGAGGAAGCGCGGCGACGGTGTGGCGCGTCATGCGCCGGGTGCGGCGTTGGGCTGCTGCGCGTCGGTCTGCTCCGCGGTCGGCTCGGCGTGATGCAGACGCAACGCCTTCACCCGCCGTCCGTCCATTTCCGTCACCTCGAGGATGTGCGGCCCGACAGTCACCCGGTCGCCGGATCGGGGCAGGCGGCCAAGCTGTCCGAAGACGTAGCCGCCGAGCGTCGTATAGTCGGTGTCGTCGATCGTCGCGTCGAATTCCGAGTTGAATTCGCTGATCGGCATGGCGCCGTCGAGGATCGTCGCGCCGCCGCTCTGGAACGCCTTGTCCTGCGGGTCGTACTCGTCGAAGATGGGGCCGACGATCTCCTCGAGCAGGTCTTCCATCGTCACGAGGCCCGCGGTGCCGCCGTACTCGTCCAGAACCACCGCGAGGTGGGTCTTCAGCCGCTTCATGTCGGCCAGCACGTCTTCCACCTCGCGCGTGCCGGGAACGAACAGCGGTGACCGCATGATCGAGCCCACCTTCTGGCCGGGCTTCGACCGGATGGCGGTCAGGATGTCCTTGGCGTGCACCACGCCGACGATCTCGTCGAGACTCTCGATGAACACCGGGTACCGCGAGCGTCGGGCGACGGCGACCTCGTCGGCCGCCTGCTCGACAGTGAGATCGGCGTCGAGGGCGATCATCTGCGTACGCGGCGTCATTACCTCCTGCGCGGTCTTTTCACTGAACTCGAAGACGCCCTCGAGAAGGCGGGCGTCCTGCTTGAGCAGGCTGCCGCCCTCCTCGCTCTGCTCGACGAGCATCCGGATCTCCTCCGGCGAATGGAGACGCTCGTGCTCGCCCGCGGGACTGACATGGATGATGCGGAGGAGCCGGTTGGCCGTTGAGTTGAGCAGTGCGATCGGCCACGCCATGATCCACGCGAACCCCATGAGCGGGGCGGCCACCCAGGTGCTCACGACCTCGGGGTAGAGGAGCGCCAGCGCCTTTGGCATCAGCTCGCCGAGGATGATGTGCAGGATGGTGATGATGATGAAGGCGACGGCGGAGGCCACGCCGTGAGTGGCGACCGTCGCGAGCGAGGCCGGCAGCCAGCTGAATGCGTTGCCGATCAGCCCCGCCAGGGCGGGCTCGCCGATCCAGCCGAGTCCGAGCGAGGCGAGCGTGATGCCGAGCTGCGTCGCGGAGATGTAGCGGTCGAGCGATTGAACCGCGCGGCGCGCGAGCCTAGCTTTGCCATCCCCGGCACGGGCCATCTCGTCCAGGCGCGTCCGACGTGCCCCGACGAGCGCGAACTCGGCGGCGACAAAGAAGGAATTGGCGAGAACCAGGACGACGACCGCGGCCAGGCCGACGACGATTGGGGGCGACTCTGCCGTTTGCATACGATATAAGCCTAGTGCCGCGAAGGTGTTACCGCGAGGGTACGCGGTGATCCGCCGGTTGTCGGCCCCGCCCTTCGACGCGCTCGATGCCCTCTTTACTCGCCGCTCGGCCAGCGATCCGGCCACCCGCGAGGCGGTGAGCGCCATTCTCGACGCGGTGCGCCAGCGGGGCGACGCGGCGGTGCGCGAGTATAGCCTGCAATTCGACGGCGTGGACCTGGCGCCCTCGGCGTGGTCGCTGGATTCCGGGCTTTGGCAGGCGGCCCTCCAGCGTCTCGACCCCGCTCTTCGGGCGGCGATCGGCCGCGCGGTCGACCGGGTTCGCGCCTACCACGAGCACCAGCGCGAGCCGGGGTTTCACATCACGGAGCCCGACGGGAGCGTCGTGGGAATGAAGGTGACGCCGCTCGACCGCGTGGGGCTCTACATCCCTGGCGGCAAGGCGTCCTACCCCTCATCCGTGATCATGAACGCGGTACCGGCGCTGGTGGCGGGGGTGCAGGAGATCATCGCCGTGGTCCCGCCGTCGGGCGCCACCGATGCGGTCCTGGCCGCCTGCGCGCTCTCCGGGGTCACACGGGTCTTCCGGGTCGGGGGTGCCCAGGCCATCGCGGCGCTCGCCTATGGGACGGCGACGATTCCGGGGGTGGACAAGATCGTGGGGCCGGGAAACCGATTCGTGGCGGAGGCCAAGCGACAGGTGGTGGGCGACGTGGGCATCGACATGATCGCGGGGCCGACCGAGGTGCTCATCATCGCCGACGCGAGCGCGCGGCCCGCGCGGATCGCGGCCGATCTCCTCGCGCAGGCCGAGCACGACGAAGACGCCGTCTGCTGGTGTGTCACGACCGATGCGGCGCTGGCGGATGCGCTGCCGCCGGCGCTCGAGGAGGCACTGGCGCGCGCTCCCCGGGCGGCGATCGCCCGGGCGGCGATCGAGCGGCACGGTTTGGTCATCCTCGTACCCGAGATGCGGGATGCTATCGAGGTGGCCAACCGGCGCGCACCGGAGCACCTGCAGGTGGTTGCCGAGGGCGCCGAGCGGATCGCGTCGTCGGTGCGGCATGCCGGGGCGATCTTCCTGGGCGACGACACGCCGGAGCCGGTGGGCGACTACCTGGCCGGGCCAAGCCACGTGCTGCCCACGAACGGCACGGCGCGCTATGCCTCCCCACTTGGGGTGTACGACTTCGTGAAGCGGACCAGCGTGATTCGCTACACCGCGGCGCGGCTAGCTGCCGACGCTGGGGCGATCATTGCGCTCGCGGAGGCCGAGGGGTTGCATGGGCACGCCGAGGCCGTGCGGGTCCGGACGCCTTAGTACATTTCCCCCATGGCCACCCGACAGGGCGACTGCACCCATCTGAAGCGGGGCAAGACCACCCCGATGCCGCGGCTGTGGACCGTTCTGGCGCTGACCGGCGCGTTCATGGTGGTCGAGGCGGTGGGCGGCTGGCTCAGCGGGTCGCTCGCGCTCCTTGCCGACGCCGGCCACATGCTTACCGATGTCGGCGCCCTCGGTCTCTCTCTGCTGACGGCCTGGGTCGCCCAGCGCCCCGCCGACGACACCAAGACCTATGGCTATCTGCGCTGGGAGATCCTCGCGGCGCTGGTGAACAGCGCCGCCCTGTTCGGGATCGCGGCATGGATCGTGGTCGAGGCCGTCCAGCGCCTCCACAATCCCGAACCGATCCGGACCGGGCTCTTCCTGGTGGTGGCCGCGGCGGGGTTGGTCGTCAATCTGATCAGCCTGGGCCTGCTGCACGGGTCGCGTGAGGGCAGCCTGAATGCGCGAGGCGCCTACCTGCACGTGATGGGCGACGCGCTCGGCTCGATCGGCGCGCTCGTGGCCGCGCTGATCGTGCGGTACACCGGGTGGCTGCCGGCCGACCCGATCGTCTCCATCGTGCTGACGCTCCTCATTCTGGCGGGGGCCTGGCGGCTGCTGCGGGAGAGCACCAGCATCCTCCTCGAATCCGTCCCCGGCCATGTCTCGATGCGCGAGGTCCAGCGGCGGATCCTCGCGGTGCCCGGCGTGACCGGAGTGCACGACCTGCACGTGTGGACGGTGGTGAACGGGGTCGTGGCGATGAGCGGCCACGCCATCGTTCCCGATCTCGGGGCACACCCCGGCGTCCTCGAGACCATCCGCGGGGAACTCTCCGCGCTCGGCATCGGCCATGTCACGATCCAGCTCGAGATGTGCGACGAGTGCGAGGAGGAGCGGGAAGTGGCGGGGGTGCCGTCGGGTCCCCGCTCCCATGCCGGCCACAGACACGGCTGATCGTTCAGCGCCCCAAACCCTCTCCAGCCCCCGTGTGAGGCTGCTTCTTGCGGGCTGGCACTGGCTAGTCTATATATGCGCCGCGGACCCGGGAGCCCGGCCGTAAATCGTTGTTCCTCGAAGCGGTAAGGAAGCGTCGTTTGATCCGGAATCTGGCCATCATCGCTCACGTAGACCACGGCAAGACAACACTGGTCGATCAGATGCTTCGACAGGCGGGTGCGTTCCGCGCCAACCAGCAGGTCGAAGAGCGGGTCATGGATTCCAATCCGCTCGAGCGGGAGCGTGGCATCACCATTCTGGCCAAGAACACCGCCGTCCGCTGGCATGGCGTCAAGATCAACATCGTGGACACGCCGGGGCACGCCGATTTCGGCGGCGAGGTGGAGCGGATCCTGCGCATGGTCGATGGTGTGCTGATCCTGGTCGACGCGGCGGAGGGGCCCATGCCGCAGACGAGGTTCGTCACCCGCAAGGCGCTGGCGCTGGGTCTCAAGCCGATCGTCGCCATCAACAAGATCGACCGGGCCGATGCCGAGCCGCTCCGGGTGCATGACGAAGTGCTGGGCCTGTTCATCGATCTGGAAGCCACCCACGACCAGCTCGACGCCCCTTTCCTTTATACGTCGAGCCGCTTCGGCACCGCCACGACCGAGCTCGATCATCCCGGCACCGATCTCAAGCCGCTCTTCCAGGCCATCCTGGAGCACGTGCCCGAGCCGAAGGGCGATCCCGAGGGGCCGTTCCAGATGCTGGTCTCGACCCTCGACTTCTCGAGCTTCCTGGGCCGCATCGCCATCGGCCGGATCGAGCGGGGCCGGGTCAGCGTGGGCGATCAGGTGACGCTCCTGCCCCTGGGCGAGCCCGGACTCGTCGCCGACGAGGGCTTCGAGAACAACCGCGTCACCAAGCTCTACACCTTCGACGGGCTGAGCCGGGTGGATGTGGAGTCGGCGTCGGCGGGTGATATCGTGGCGCTCTCGGGGTTCGAAACGATCGAGATCGGGAAGACCTTCAGCGCGGTGGACACTCGCGAGCGGCTCGCGGGGATCGCGGTGGAGGAGCCGACGATCTCGGTGGATTTCATCGTGAACAACGGCCCCTTTGCCGGGCGGGAAGGGAAGTACGTCACCAGCCGCCAGCTACGCGACCGGCTCTACCGCGAGCTCGAGCGGAACGTCGCGCTGCGGGTAGAGGAAACCGACAGCCCCGACACCCACAGCGTCTCGGGCCGGGGCGAGCTGCACCTGGGCATCCTGATGGAAACCATGCGGCGGGAGGGGTACGAGTTCCAGGTCTCGCGGCCCCGGGTCATCACGAGGCTCGGGCCCGACGGCGAGCGGCTGGAGCCGTACGAAGAGCTGACGATCGATGTGTCGGAAGAGTACATGGGCGTCGTCATGGAAAAGCTGGGACCGCGGCGGAGCGAGATGACCGAGATGCGGAACCCGGGGCAGGGCATGGTCCGCCTTACCTTCCGCATCCCGGCGCGCGGCCTCTTCGGTTACCGGTCGGAATTCCTGACCGATACCCGTGGCAACGGCATCATGCATCATCGCTTCCTCGACTACGGCCCATGGGCGGGCCCGCTGGCGGGCCGGAAGCGCGGCGTGCTGGTCGCCGACCGCGAGGGCGCGGTGGTCGCCTTCGCACTCGGCAACCTGCAGGAGCGGGCGCAGATGTTCATCTCCCCGGGCGATCAGGTGTTCGAGGGAATGATCGCGGGAGAGAGCTCGCGCCCGGGAGACATGGACGTGAACGTCACGAAGGAAAAGAAGCTCAGCAATATGCGGACGACGGCGTCGGACGATAACGTCATTCTGGAGCCGCCCCGCCAGATCACGCTCGAGTATGCCCTCGAGTACATCGAGGAAGACGAGTTGATCGAGGTCACGCCGAAGACGATCCGGCTGCGCAAGCGGGTGCTGACGGCCAACGACCGCAAGAAGGCCGCCCGGGCTGCCCGGGTGGCGGACGCGTCCTGAAGCGGCTGCAACACTCTCTCGATGGCGGAGGACATCATGTTGGCCTGGGAGACGTCGGTGGGGGCCACGACCCTGCGTCGCAAGTTCGATGAGGAGGACGACGAGTTCGAGGATGACGGCTTCACCTTCGACGATGAGGATGAGGACGACGACCTCGACGATGATGAGGAGCTCGACGACGAGGAGGAGCTCGACGACGAGGAGCTTGAGGAGTTCGAGGAGCTGGAGGAGGACGAGGAACGGTGAGCAGGCCCACCTCGCGCTCGGCGTGTACGCCCAACACAGACAATAACTTGACGCCGTGTGGCGGCCGGTTAGCTTGCCCCATTCCCCGGGGCCTGTAGCTCAGGTGGTTAGAGCGCACGCCTGATAAGCGTGAGGTCGGTAGT
>JBDTTA010000135.1:0-7201 GCA_039930845.1 Gemmatimonadales bacterium | reverse complement strand
ACCGTGACGACCACCTCGGTCTTGCCGGCGGCCGGCGAAAGACTCACGGCCGTGACTTCTCCGCTCCCGGGCCCTTCGGCCAGGACCGGGGAAGCCGCGCCAAGAGCCGCGGCGGCGACAAGCATCAAGCGATACAATCCGGTCATGGCGTGACGTCCTCCTGCTTACGCAGCGAGAGAGTTTCCTGGCGCTCGAACCCGAAGTCCTGAATCGTGAACACCGCGTCGCGGGCCCGGATCTGCACCAGCTTGGCCCGGCTCAACTGATCTCCAACGCGCATCTTGTGACGCTTGCTGGAGACCTTCTCCCGCAACACCACCACGCTGTTCGATGGGCTGCGAAGATCCTGGTAGACGCCGACGAGATCGAGATCGGCGATTTCGGGGCCGTTCTTCGATGAGTTGATGAGCGAGGAGAACGGGTCGCGCGTTCCGCCGGCGTAGGCGAAGGTTTCGCGCATCACCTCGATCTCACGCGCCTTCGACACCGAGTCGGCCAGGGCGGCTTCGGCCTCGGCCAGGACGGCCGAATCGCTCTTCACGGCGGCAACTGCCGGGGTGGCCGCGAGAGACGCGGAGTCGGCGACGGTGCTGTCGGCCGTGGCGGCCGGAGCGCTGTGAACGTGCTCCTTGCGGAGGCTGTCGGTGCGGGCCCGGAGAGCGGCGAGCTGAGCGTCAGCCGCCTGCGCCTCATCCGCCTTGCCCGAGCAGCCGCCAAGCGTCAGACTCGCGGCGGCAAGCAGGGCAAACCCGAGCAGAGCGTTACGTGCCACTGGCCTCTCCCTCCGGACTGGAAGACTTGACATAGGTGCGGACCTGGAACTTTGCCTCGAGCAGGGAGCCGCTCGTATCGCCGAGGGCCTTGGCCGCCTGAGTGTTCGTGGCCGCGACCTTGAGATCGTACGGCACGATGATGCGCTGCAGGCTCGCGACATCGGCCAGGAACTCGCCGATCTGATCGTAGCGGCCGATGACCGACATGTTGTACTTGTAGGTGTTGAACGGCGCGGGGCCCGGCTCCACCGGGAGCGGCACCACCTGCGACACCGTCACGCCGCGGATCTTGCCGCGGCTCGAGATATCGTCGAGCAGATTGGGCACCTCATTGCGCTCAGGCACCAGGCGGCGGAGAAGAGCCAGGCTGCCGCGGTACGTTTCCAGCCGCTTGCGCAGATCCTCGACCGTGCCGCGCGCCAGCTCCTTCTTGGCGCTGTCGGTGGCGGATTGGAGGCGTGCGATGGTGTCCTTCACGGCAACCACCTGCAGGCGCCGCGCGGACAGGCCGGAAACACCGAGCGTATTGATGACCGCACCAGTGTACCCGATGTAGCCCACCAGCCCGGCGAGCAGAATCATGAGCAGCGTTGCGGATTTCTGTGACGTCATGGAAGCCATCTGGGCCTACCTCACCGATTGGCTGAGGGGAACCGTCCGGAGATACGCCGAGTCCGCCTGCTTGTACGTGGCCCGGATGGTGAACGCCGTGACCGGCCGCTCCTTCTCGACGACCGTCTGCGCGGATACCGGCGTAACGTCGGTGATCCACGGCGAGGCCTCGAGCTGGCGGAGGAACCGGGTATATGCCTGGATGTCTACCGTGCGCCCGTTGACCTCGAACTGAATGGCGGGCACCACTGCAACCGCCGCCTTCGAGGTGTCAACGTCGGGCTGGCCGGCCTGCGGTGAGCCCGGCGGAGGTGGCGGCGGAGGCGCCGCGCCGCCCATGTCCACGATCCAGGTATAGGCGGGAAGCGCCTTGGTTACCTCGTCGAGGAGATGCGGCCACACGTAGCGATCGCCATCCACGCCGCGGATGATGCCGATCTGCGAGACCAGCGAATCGCGAATGGTTTCCTGATGCCGCTTTTCGGCCAGGAAGGTCTTGAAGCGCCGGTGCTCCGCGCGGGTCTGCTCGAGTTGCGGCTCGAGGGCGGAGAGCTCGTGGCTTGTGTTGACGGCCACGGAGCCCAGCCAGCCGAGTACGCCGACCCAGCTCAGAATGGCGACCAGGAGGATCGGGTCCTTGATCTTGCTGCCCAGTCCCCTGATGCCTTCGGCTGCGCCCTGAAGAAACGGCCGCGCCCGCTTGCGCTTGAGGTCGGGTCGGAGATTGACGGTGATCATCGGTCGTGGAGTCCGGGTGTCAGGGTTACGCCGCGTTGCGCAGCGCGAGACCGATCGGGAGCATGAGCAACGGCGCGACTTCATCCACCGGCATCATGTCGAAGACGCCGTCGGCCACTTGCAGCTTCTCGATCGGATTGGCAAGCTGGACCGGAACGCGAAGGCGGTCGGACAGCACCTTGTTGAGGCGCGGAATCCTGGCACCGCCACCGGTGGTGAAGATCCGTGAGATACCGCCGGCCGAGCGGCTGGCCGACTGGAGAAACGCGGCGGCGCGCTCGATGCCGACCGCCAGCTCCTCGCCACGGGTTTCCAGGAATGGATCGAGCACCTCGCTCGACTCGTTGCCGCGGAGGAGCCGGTCGGCATCCTCGGCGGAGAGGCCACGCTCACGCTGGAGATCTTCCTTGAAGCGACGGGTGCCGACCGGGATATCACGGGTGAGCACCGGGACGCCGTCGTCCAGAATGTTGATGTTGGTGGTTTCGTGGCCGATGTTGACCAGGCCGACTACGCCGTGCATGGCTTCGGGGTAATTGATCTCGAAAGCGTTGTGGAGGGCGAAGGCATCGACGTCGATGACGCTCGGCACCAGGCCCACATCGGACAGCAGGGCGATCTTGTGCTCGACCAGCTCGCGCTTGGCGGCCACGAGGAGCACCGTCATCTGCAGCCCCTCTCCTTCGGGATCGAGGATCTGGAAGTCGAGCTCGACGTTGTCCATGTCGAACGGCACGTGCTGCTCCGCTTCCCAGCGGATGACTTCACGCGCTTCGGCTTCCTTCATCCGGTCCATGGCGATTTTCTTGATGATCACGTCGCGCCCGCCGATGGCGGTCACGACCTTCCTGGTCTTGATACCGGCAGATGCCATGAGACCCTTGATGGCCTCGCCCACGATACCTGGATCCATGACCTCGCCCTCCACGATAGCGTCGTTCACCACGGAGGTGAACGCGACCTTGGTGAGCACCGGTCCGCCCGAGGCGTGGGAGATCTCGACGAGCTTGATCAGGCCGCTCCCGATATCAAGGCCGACCGTCGTCGCATTGCGCCCGAAGAGTGCCATAGGAGTCCGCTTGTTGAGGGGTGGCTCGAGCCAGCTTTGCCGCCTCGGCTACCGGCAGATGCCGGGCGTGAGGGTAGTCGGCCGCTGATGGGCAACCGATGTGCCACACAAATTGCACTTGGCTAAGTAGTTGGAGGGTAGCGTTCTAACGCGGAGTGGAGCGAGGTAGTTCGCGGGGTTGGCGAGCCCCTTTCTTCTCTTTCGCAAGCCCTTTCTCGCGATGCAGCAGTGGGAGGGGACTGCAAGGGGTGGCGTTAGTACACCTGCACCCAGCTCCGCTGGCCGAGCGGCTCGGCGAATGCCGCACCCGAAAGGGCCTCCTTGAGCGCACAGGACGAGTACTGAATGGTGGTCGTGCCGGCGACGACGTTTCGACCATCGGCCCCCGCCGCCATGATGGCGCCCGTGACGCGCGTGCGCGATCCCGACATTCGTATGCCCCCGCGGGAGACGATGAGCCCGGTGAAATCGAAATCTCCGGAAATGTCGAGGTCGCCTTCGACGAGTAGAACTCCCTGTCCCCGGCCCCCCGCGGCAATCGTGAGCCGTGGTCCCCGGGCGTAGACGATCGGGAAGTAGCGCTTGCACGCCTCCACCGACATCGCTGACCGTCTCGGCTCACCCCAGTTGGATGGATCTGCCCCATCACACGTTTGCCGTGTTGCCGCGACCGTCGGGTGCGGCGCGGAGTTGAGTGTGGTATCGGGCAGCACAATGCCGGCGTGCGCCTTGAGCTCGTCAAACGAGACCTCTCCGAACATGGCGAATGCCGTTGACGACGCGCCCACCTTGAGGAGGGCAGGCCGCTCGTGCCCGGGGGCGCAGTCGAGCGCTCCTCCTCGCATGGACAGCGAATCGGTTCCGCTGATGACGACCTGGCTGCCGACATCGACCGGCGCGGCGACGGTGAGCGCCGCCTCCGGTCCGCCGCCGAGTGACGCGAGCCGAGCCACGATGGCAACAGTCCGCCGCGCCAATGTGCCACCACCAGCGTTGCCCCTGGTACCGAGACTCTGCACGAGAAAAAGCTGGTCGTTGAGCCGGGTGACTGCCGGTTTGAAGGCGCTCCGCCCCGCCACGGTCACCTGCGGGAGCGCCGCCGTGGCGCCGGGCGCCAGGGAGTTGAGCCCGAGCGCGCCCCAATCGGCGATCGTCTGCGCGGCGCCTGCTTCGGCCGCATCGGCCGCCTGAGCGGCGTACAGCGTACCTCGACCGGTACGCTGCTCGATATGCCCGGCGACGAACGCCGCCGCCACGAGCGCGCCGACGACGACCAGCGCGAAGATGGCGAGCGCCAGCGCCATTCCCCTCTCGCCCGTGCGGCGATCTGTCATCGGAGGGTGTTCCTGAGGGCCACGCTCGTCGAGAGTGCCAGGCTGTCCACCGCGAGCGCCGCCGTGCCGGCGTTTCTCACGGCCCCGCCGGTGACGCCCTTGAGGGTCCAGGCGATTTCACGCACGTCGTTGGGAAGAACGGCAGGGGCGCCGTTGCGGTCGAGATAGGTGAAGGTGAGCCCTCGTACGCCGGCGGTGCTGTCGGCGAGGGGACCGAGCATTGGCTCGATGACGCCGCCGGCACTCACCGAGCGCGAGCCGAGCCAGGACTTGCCCCCCGATTTGTAGTATCTCAGCTCCATCACCTCGAAATAGCGAACGGGCCCGCCGACCGACATTTTCGCCGGCGCCAACGCGCCCACCGCTCCGGAGTACGCCACCTGGAGCGACACCGCCGGGCTGCCGCCGGCGCACACGCCGTTACCCACACTGGTGATTACGGCGTGCACCCACGCGTCGTCGGTGGCGGTGGCAGAATCGGATTCGACGTGCGCGGTGACGCTGTCACCGGCCTGCGGCTGGCGCGCCCCAAGCACGGTAGTGCGTTGGAGGCGGAGCTCGCTTGCCGTCGGGGCCGTACAGGTGAATCCGATGCCGCGCATGGCCTTGTATTCGAGGCGGCCGGACAGCATGACCAGAAGATCCGGACTCACCGATGGCGAGACCGCGAGTCCGGAGCTCACCGGGATGGAGTCGTACCCGATTTCACGGAGCTCGTTGGCCACGACGAGGGCCCCCGTCCGAACGTTGTCCTGGAGCCCGGCATGCTCGATCTGCGCGCGAGACACGCGCTGGTTCTGCACCAGGAGCGCGTACGTAACACCAACGACGGCGGTGACCAGCACGAGCGCCACCAGCATCTCAACGAGGGTGAACCCGCGGCGGCGGGAGGTCATCCGCAGAGAACCACCGTGCGAAGGGTATCGTGCACCAGACCGCGCGCGTCATGGTAGGTGACGATGACGCTCACCCCGCGGGAGAGCCCGGAAGCGGCCGGCGGGTCCACGATCCACCGCTCGGAGACGCCTGCGGTGATTGCGCTGTCGGTGGTGAACCCGGGAGAGGAACAACGGGGGGTGGTGGATGCGGCGATGCGGCGGAGACGTTCGACCCGCGCGGTGGCAACCTGAACGGCGAGAGTAGACTCGCGACCCCTGCCGATCATACGGCTTACCATGGCCGACGACCCCACGAGCGCCATGACCCCGACGGTAAGCAGCACGATGGCCACCATGACCTCGACCATGGTGAAGCCGCGCCGCCGGTGAATGATCATGCGCGGATGCAATGCATGACCGGGACCACTAGCTAACGCACGCCCCGAAATGATGTTGACGATGAAATGGCAATCGATGGCGCTGCAACCGATGGCATCAGGCGCAGCTCGTTGCGCTCGGCTCAGTGTACCGGCAGGCGGCGCATCTTGTAGAAGAGGGTGCGCAGGCTGATGCCGAGGAGGCCCGCCGCCTGGCGCCGGTTTCCGCCGGCGGCCTCGAGCGCCTTCTGGATTGCCTTCCGCTCGATGGCTTCGACCTGGCTCTTGAGGTCAAGCGTCGGGACGGCGCCGTTCACGTAACCGGGGCTGCCGTGGCCGTTTCCATTGCCGATGGCGAAGTCCTTGGCATCGAGGGAGGCGCCGCTGGTGAGCACGGCCGCGCGCTCGACTGCGTTGCGAAGTTCGCGGACGTTGCCGGGCCATGCATGGTGTGTAAGGGCAGCGAGTGCCGCGGGCGTGAGACTCACTGGACGTCCCAGCTTGGTGGCAACCATCCGCGCGAAGTGAGCGACCAGCGCTGGTACGTCTTCAGGCCGCTCGCGAAGCGGCGGCAAATGGAGCCGCACGACGTTGAGCCGGTAGAAGAGATCGCCGCGGAATTGGCCCTGCTCCACTGCCTGCTCCAGCGGCTTGGCGGTGGCGGCGATGACGCGCACGTCCACCTTCCGCTCCTCCCGCCCGCCGACGCGCCGAATGGCATTTTCCTCGAGGACGCGGAGCAGCTTGGCCTGGAGATCGAGCGGAAGATCGCCGATCTCGTCGAGCAGCAGCGTGCCCTCGTGCGCCAGCTCGAACAGGCCGGCGCGATCGGCCGTGGCGCCGGTGAAGGCGCCCTTCACATGGCCGAAGAGCTCGCTCTCGAGGAGATGCTCGGGGATCGCGGCACAATTGATGGCGGTGAAGTTTCGCTCGCCGCGCGGGCTCATCCGGTGAATGGCGCGCGCCAGCACTTCCTTACCGGTGCCGCTCTCGCCGGTGATGAGCACGGTGGTGCTGTGGCGCGCCACCCGGCTGGCCAGGTCGAGGAGATCGCGCATGCTTCGGCTCTCGCTCACGACCAGGTCCTGCACGACGCCGGCACCGAGACTCGAGCGCAGCTCCTCCACTTCGCGGCGCAGCTTTTCCCGCTCGGCGGCCTTCCGGATGGTCATGGTGACTTCGTCGGGACGGAACGGCTTCTGGAGATAGTCGTACGCGCCCTCGCGCATGGCGGCGATGGCGGCGTCTTCGTTTCCGTATGCGCTCATCATGATGAGCAAGGCGGCGCCTTCATCGGCGCGGTAGCGACGAAGAAAGGTGAGGCCGTCCATCCGGGGCATGCGGACGTCACAGAGGATCAGATCAAAATCTTCCACCGACGCCCGTTTCAGCGCATGCTCGGGGTCACTCTCGGCTTCGA
>JBDTTA010000134.1:0-7226 GCA_039930845.1 Gemmatimonadales bacterium | reverse complement strand
AGCCAGTATGCGAAGATCGTGGAGCTGGTCCGCACCGCCCAGGCAAGCAAGGCGCCGCTGCAGCGGCTGGCCGACCGCTACGCGACCTGGTTTACACCGGCCACGCTGCTCGTGTGTCTCGCGGCGTACCTGCTGTCCGGCGATTCGCTCCGGGTGCTCGCCGTGCTGGTGGTCGCGACCCCCTGTCCGCTCATCATCGCAACGCCGGTGGCGATCATGGGCGGAATCAATCGCGCGGCCCGCCATGGGATCATCTTCCGGCATGGCGGCGGGCTCGAACAGCTCGGCGACGTGACCGCCGCCGTGTTCGACAAGACCGGAACGCTCACGCTGGGGCGGCCCAGGGTGGCGCGGGTCGTCGCGAACGCACCATGGAGTTCGAATGAGGTGCTTCGCGTGGCGGCGGGGGTCGAGCACGGTTCGAGCCATCTGCTCGCCCGCACGCTGGTAGACGCGGCAACGGCACGAGGGCTTCAGACGCCGGATGGAAACGACATCACCGAGGCCCCAGGCCAGGGCGTTTGGGGTCGCGTCGAGAGCCGCGCGGTCACAGTCGGCGGCTGGTCCTTCGTCGTGGGCCGCAGTCCCGGTGCCGGCGCGGGGTTCGAACGAATGCTGGAGACGAGCGCCGCCGCGGCACTCAGGGCGTTCGTCACGGTGGATGGGGAGGCCGCGGGCATCGTGGAATACGCCGATGAGATCAGGCCGGGGATGCGGCCCTTCATCGCCCGGTTGCGGGCGCTCGGCGTGAGTCGAATCCTCCTCCTCTCGGGCGACAGCGAGGCAAACACCGCCGCCGTAGGTCGCGCCGTCGGAATCGACGAAGTCTACGGCGATCTCCTCCCTGAAGCGAAAGTCGCATTCGTCCATCGGCTCATGGAGGAGAAGGAGCGCGTCGTCATGCTGGGTGACGGCACCAACGACGCGCCCGCGCTCAGCAGCGCGACGGTGGGCATCGCGCTCGCGGGCGGCGGGGGCATCACGGCCGAAGCGGCGGACGCCGTGATCCTGGCGGACGACCCGGTACGCCTGGAAACTTCGATCCACATCAGCAGGCGTACGCTCCGGATCGCGCGCCAGAGCATCGGTGTGGGTCTTGGATTGAGCGGCGCGGCCATGATCGTCGCGAGCTTCGGTTATCTCCAGCCGATCGCCGGGGCGCTGCTGCAGGAAGGCATCGATGTGGCGGTGATTCTCAACGCACTCCGGGCCACGTTTCCACCACTACAGCAACCGGTCGGCGTGGCCGTGGAGGCATACAATGGGTAGAGTCGAAGGCAAGGTCGCACTCGTCACGGGTGCGGCGGCGGGTATCGGGCGCTCCGCATCGATGCTCCTGGCGCGCGAGGGCGCGCGGGTCGCCGTGACGGACGTGCACGACGACGACGGCGCCCGGCTGGTGAAGGAGATCGAGGCCGCGGGCGGACGGGCCGGCTTCTGGCACCTCGACGTGTCGAAGGAGGACGAGGTGCGATCGGTGTTCGCAAAGGTGGCAGAGGCCTTCGGTCCCGTCACGGTACTGGTGAACAATGCCGGAATCTCGGGCGTCAACAAGCCGACGCATGAAATCACCGAAGCGGAATGGGACGCACTCATGGCGGTGAACGTGAAAGGCGTGTTCTTCTGCACCAAGCACGCGATCCCCCAGATGCGCCGGGCCGGCGGCGGCAGCATCATCAATCTGTCGTCCATTTACGGGCTCGTGGGCGCGCCCGACAGTCCACCATACCACGCGTCGAAAGGCGCGGTGCGTCTGATGAGCAAGACCGATGCGCTGCTCTACGCCGCCGACCGGATCCGGGTCAATTCGGTGCATCCCGGGTTCATCTGGACGCCCATGGTCGAGAATTTTCTGGGTGCATCGGGAAACCTGGCCGAACGCCGCCGCGCGCTCGACGCGCTGCACCCGCTGGGCCACCTGGGCGACCCCGACGACGTGGGCTATGCCATTCTCTATCTCGCGTCGGACGAGTCAAAGTTCGTCACCGGCAGCGAGCTCGTCGTGGACGGCGGATACACCGCGCGATAGGTCCAATCCGGAGGATTTCTGAAATGCGAAATGCCTGCCTGGCTCTCTCTGTACTCGCGACGCTCTCGTGCCGGACCGAGCCGCGGGAGCGCCACCATGAGAATGCCGCCGTGGCTGCTCCCGCCGTCGCGGCTCAGAGCCCGGACACCACTCCGCCGGCCAATGTCTCCCACGGCGAGGCGCCGGTGGGCAGACCAAACGCGGCGCCGGCACCGGTGGAGGCCGCTCTCGCCCCGCTCGAGCGGGGCCATCTCCACCATCTCCGCCTCGAGATCAAGCACGTCACCGTGACCGTGGCGCCCGGCGTCACCTACGCCGCCTGGACCTTCAACGGCGGCGTGCCGGGCCCGGCGTTGCACGTGCGGCAGGGCGACACGGTGGACTTCACCCTCATCAATCGTTCGAACATTCCTCACAGCATGGATTTCCACGCCGCGGAGATCGCGCCGAGCAAGTACTACGTGAACGTGATGCCGGGGGACTCAATGCACTACCGGTTCGTCGCTCACGTGCCCGGTGCGTTCATGTACCACTGCGGGACCGCGCCGGTGGCGATGCACATCGCCAACGGCATGTACGGCGCGCTCGTCGTCGATCCCGCCGCTCCCAGGCCAAAGGCGAAGGAGTTCGTGCTCGTCCAGAGCGAGTTCTACTTCACGCCCAAGCCGGGGGCCGATGGCGCCTATTCCCTCGACTGGGAAAAGCTGCTGACCCTCTCCCCCGACCACGTCGTCTTCAATGGGCGGGTCGCCCAGTACGCCGAGCATCCGCTCGATGTCCCCGTCGGCGGGCTGGTGCGGCTCTACGTGGTGAACGCCGGCCCCAACCGGATCTCGTCCTTCCACGTGGTGGGTGGAATCTTCGAGCGGGTGTTCGAGGACGGGTCGCAGGCCAACCCACTGGTCGGCGTCCAGACGGTGAACATCCCCGTGGGCGGCGGCTCGATCTTCGAGGTCCGCCTGAAGGAGGCGGGCGACTATCCGTTCGTCACGCACGCGTTCGCGGACGCGACGAAGGGGGCAATCGGCGTGCTCAGGGCGGGAAAGGCGGGAAAGGCGGAAAGGGAGGAAAAGGCGGAAAAGGAGAAAAAGGAGGAAAGGGATTGAGGGAGCACCGCACCTCATGCCCGGCGTAACTCGCTGGCTCATCAGGGCGGCCATGCTCTATCTCGTGGCCGCGCTGGCGCTCGGCATCGCAATGCAGGCGCCCGCCGCCGCACAACATCCCATCATGCGGGCGGTCTGGCCCGCCTATCTCCATCTCCTCGTCCTCGGCTGGCTCACCCAGCTCATCTTCGGCGTCGCCTACTGGATGTTTCCCCGCTACTCCGCCGAGCGGCCGCGTGGCAGCGAGCCGATGGGGTGGGCCGCGTTCGGGCTACTCAACAGCGGCCTCGTGCTGCGTGCGATCGTCGAACCGTGGCACGCGGTCGGCGGGCGCGGGGGGCCGCTGCTAGTCCTCTCCGCGGTGCTCCAGCTCCTCGCCGGGCTCGCCTTCGTGGCCAACACCTGGCCGCGCGTGCGGGAGCGCTGAGCGGTGCCGCGACTCAGCGTGCTGATGATCCGCACGTCGCTGCTCTATCTCGCCGCCGGCTTTCTCGCCGGTGCGCTCATGCTCGCCAACCGGGGGGTGCCGTTCGCGGAGTGGGTGTACCGGCTGCGTCCCGTCCACATCGAGTTTCTCCTCCTCGGCTGGACGGTGCAGCTCGCGCTCGGCATGGCGTTCTGGATCCTGCCACGTTTCCGCTCGGGGCGGGAGCGCGGCCGGGAGGAGCTGGCGTGGGGGGCGTTCGCGCTACTCAATGCCGGCGTGCTCGGCACCGCGATCGGCGGCGCGACCGGCGCGCCCGCCATCGTGGCACTGCTGGGGCGCTCCGCCGAGGGACTGGCGGCTCTCACCTTTGCCCTCCACGCGTGGCCGCGCGTGAAGATCTTCGGGGCCGGCTGACCGATGCGTGAGATCTATCTGGCCAACGTCACCGTCCATCTGCTGGCCGCCGTGCTCTGGCTGGGCGGAATGTTTTTCTTTGGCCTTGTGGGCGCGCCGGTGCTGCGCCAGGTGGAGCCGTTGGAATTGCGGCAGCGGCTCTTCACGACGCTCGGGCTGCGGTTTCGCGCGCTCGGCTGGTGGGCCATCGCCGTACTGTTCGCTACCGGCGTCGTGAATCTTCGCTTTCGCGGCTGGCTCATGTGGGACGGTGTGCTGGGCTCGCCCGCGTTCTGGAAGACCTCGACCGGTCACGCCCTCGCCTGGAAGCTCGGCGCCGTGGCCGCGATGATCGTCGTGAGCGCGGTGCACGACTTCGCGCTCGGCCCGCGCGCCGGCCGGGCAACACCCGGCAGCCCCGAAGCATTGGCGCTTCGCGCGCGTGCCGCCCGGGTCGCGCGACTCAACGCGCTCATCGGCGTGGTGATCGTGGTGGCGGCGGTTCGGCTCGCGCGGGGAGGATAGAGGCTCTTCGTCGTTACACCCACGGGTCTGATCTCCGTGTGCCGGATCTGGCCGCCGAGATTGGCGGTCCATCCCATGAGCCCGCCCACCAGAAGCCCGAGCAACAGGATCCCGCCTCCAAGCCATGAAGGAATGGTGGCGGCACGCCGGAAGAGCACGAGCCCCGCGAGCGACACGAGCCCGAGGACGCTCATTCCGATGGTAGCCATCAGGGCCGCCTCCTCGTGGTGCTCCACCAGTGACTCGGAAAAATCGGGGAGGTGCTCGACCAGCTCTTCCGCCGACTCCCCGGTGAGCTGGACCACGACGGTGACGGCCGCGAGCAGGGCGATCAGCGCGAAGGAAGTTTTCGCGAGCTCGGTGCTCCGCCGCAGCAGAGCCACCGCGAGCAACAGGAGGGCGATGGGGAGTCCGATCACGGGGACGTGGTTGAGCGCGAGATGCAGATGGGCCCAGCTCACAGGTCGCTCCGAGCGAAGCGTCGGCCGGCGATCGCCAACGGGACCAGCGTCCACGCGACCAGCGCTCCCGCGAGGGCCCAGGCCCCCGCCCCGCCGAGCACCTGCCGCAACGCCGCTCCCATCGGGCCCGCGACGACGTCCGTCTGAAAAAGGGACAAACCAAGGGCCCTCGCGCTGTCCACGGGGTCAGCCATGAGAAGCATCGAGAGCCACCCGCCCGCCCGCCCCGGCGGCAGTATCGCCAGCGCGCCGATCGCGAGCAGGTCCACGCCGATCACCAGGACGAACCACACCCCCACCGACACGCCGACCGCCCTGAGCCGGGTCCGCGCGGCGACCCCGATCCACATGCCGAGGGCGAGCGTGGCCACGAGGACGAGCTCGGCGACGCCGATGAGGCGGAGGTAGCGCCAACCGTTCGCGCCCCCCGAGAGCCGCGCTATGACCACACCGGCCGCGCCCAGCCCCACGAGGAGCGCGGCCCCCAGGGTCACGCTCCACGCCAGCCAGCGGGCGGCGACCACGGCGCGCCTGCTCACCGGCAGGGCGGCGACGAGCTCGAGCTCATGACATTCGGAGCCGACGACGGCGCCGGTGAGCAGCGCCAGCATGGGCACCACCCATACCACGAGCTGCAGCAGGCTGACCGAGGTCCGCGCGAATCCCTGCACCACCACGACTCCACCTGCGGAAAGGCCGACGAGGGCGACCGCAACACTGGCGAGCGCGAATCCGACCGCGAAGAGTGGAACCGCCTTCCCGCGGCGGGCGGCGGCGAGCTCGAACCGAAAGAGCGCGAGGCTGTCGCTCATGCCGCGTCGCCCCGGACGAGGTTGAGTCGTCTCTCGCTTGCGGCGGGGCCGCGGCTGAGCAGCGCCCGGTAGATCCGTTCGATCGGCGGATCGGCCGCATCGGCGCCACTCCATGGCACCCCCGCGGCCACCGCCAGCTCCGGGAGCGTCCCCTGGGCGATGACCCGCCCCAGGGTCATCACGAGAATCCGGTCGGCCAGCGCGGCCACGTCGTGCAGATGGTGCGAGGCGAAGAGCACGGCGGCCCCTCGCTCCCGCGCCCTGCGGATGGTGAGGCGAACTTCCTCCGAGCCTTCGGTGTCCAGGCTGATGCTCGGCTCGTCGAGGAGGAGAGCGGTGATCGGCCCCAGGGTGGCAATCGCGAGCATCACTCGCTGACGCTGGCCGCCGGACAGCTCGTTCAGCGTGGAGCCGAGCCGGTCCTCGAGCCCGGCGGCGGTCACCGCCTCGACCGCCTCATTCCAGAGGACTCCCCGGACCCCGGCGACGAGCGCGAGGAGGTCGGCCACGACGGTGGAGAGCGGAACGCCGGGGCGCTGGGAGAGGTAGCCCAGGTGTCGGCGGGCCGCGGAGGCTTGCATCACGATGTCGTGCCCGGCAATCCACGCCTGGCCGCCGCTCGGGCGGATGATACCGGCGAGAGCGCGCAGCGTGGTGGACTTGCCTGCGCCGTTGGGACCGACCACGGCAACCACCTCGCCGGCGGCAACGTCGAGCGACAGCGGCGCCAATGCCATTCGCCCGCCGTATGACTTGTGCAGCTCCTCGAGTCTGATCACGATCTCGGCTCCTTTGCACGACGAGCCTCGCGCCGGCGAACGGGCACGGCGAGGATCCCTGCACCGGCCAACAGTGTGGCGGCCCCGACGGCATACTGGCCTGCCGTCCCAGCGTCGTCGCCCTCGTCCGGAAGCGCGGCCATCGCCGGGAGCGATGGCGCCCGGGCCAGCGGGCACGCATCCTCCGCCTGATCCATTGCAAACACCGGAAACGTCCGTTCCGCCCAGTCGAGCACCCGCGCGGCGGGACTGCCGAGGAAGAGGCGGAGGCCCTCGCGGCTGCGGGCCAGCTCAGCCAGCGGGGAGCTCGCCTGGTAGGAGCGGTCCAGGACTCCGTCGCCGTCCAGGTCGTAGCCATCGCCTTCCGCCGCATGCCAGTAGTTGCCGTCGCCTCGTGCGCAGAAGACGTACGCGCCCGGGGTGGCGCCGCCCGAGGCGTCGAAGGTATTTCCGATCATCGCGTTCCCGGTGACCTGGGTTGCCTCGCTGTTGCCGAACAACTGGAGACCGAGCCAGTTGCCGGCGACGAGATTCCCGGTATAGCGGCCGTGGATCACGTTATCGAAGAAGGTGCCGGTGCCGTTGCCGACAAAGAGGTTGCCCTCCACGCGCGGCTCGTTGGCGGTCTGCAGGACGAGACCGAACGAGCGCCCGCCGGTATTCCACGCAAAGACGTTGTCGCGGATGACGAGCC
>JBDTTA010000133.1:0-7255 GCA_039930845.1 Gemmatimonadales bacterium | reverse complement strand
CCGAACGAGCGCCCGCCGGTATTCCACGCAAAGACGTTGTCGCGGATGACGAGCCCGTTCGAGTTCATCACCACCGCCCCCGCCGCGCTCCGATCGAAGACATTCCGTTCGAACAGATTGAAGTGGCTGAACATGTAGTGCAGTCCGAAGCGGACGTGCGTCACGCGATTGCCGCGCACTCGCGCGCTGTCAGTGTACTCGAAATACATGCCGTCGCGGACCCAGGCGATGCGGCTGTCGGCGATGACGATGTCGCGGGAGTAGAAGAGATGAATGCCGTTGGCGCTCTGGCCCTCCCGCAGGCCGCGGGGCCCTTCGATATCGAGCCGGCGGAGCGTGACGTGCCGGACCTTGTCGAGGTAGACGCCGAACAGCGCGTCGCGCACCTGCACGTCCTCCAGCGTCACCGAGTCCGCGCGGACCATGACGCCCGAGTCGTCGCGGTCGAGGTCGCGGCCGCCATTCTCGATCCTGATCCCACGCACCATCGTGCCCGGCGCGACGATCTCCAGCACGCTTCCCGTCCCGGTACCGCGGAGCACCGCACCGGGCTCCCCGAGGACGACGGTCGGCCGGGTGATGACGAGCGGCCCCTGGTGGACGCCCGGCCCCAGACGAAGGGTGTCGGGCGCGCCGACGAGCAGCACCAGCATGAGGGCGATCACGCAGCGGCCAGGCGCTCTGCCGCGACAGCAGCACGGCGCTCCCGCCGGACCGAGAGCCAGAGCGTCACGCCCAGGACGAGCCCGTACGCCGCGAGCAGGTACGTCGCCGGGCCGGGGTAGCTGTAGACCTCGAAGTTGCCGATGTGCTGGTGCCCGAAGATCGGCGGCGTGAACGGCGCCACCTTGATCGGCGCCTCGGGATTCAGCTGGTGCCCGAAGGTGTACATCCGGTAGTAGAACGAGCCGAGGGAGAAGAGCCCGAAATAACTGAAGAGGACGAGCAGGTCCACGACGTGATGGACCCGCCCGAACACCGCCGCCCGGACGCCGAGGAGAAAGAAGAGTCCCAGGGCGAAAGGAATGAACTTCATCTCGGGAAAGTCGGCCGCACGAATTTCCCGCATCCCGATGTAGTGATTCAGGATGTTGATCCCCTGGAGGTCGGCTCCCCCGTTCCCGCCGACCAGCTTGTGGGCGAAGACCGACATCCGGATCCCCTCCGGGAAGATCTGGGCGAACATCGTGATCTGCCACAAGGGGAAGAGCAGCGCGACGAGGAGCACCACGCCCCCGCCGAGCACGGCGAGCCGTGCCCGGGGGGAGAGAATACGTCCGAACCAGTCGGTCAGCGACATGACGTGACACCGGTTGAAGTGAGAGACATCTACTTCTGCGCTACCTGCGCGCCGCCGGCCGGCTTCACCATGAGATAGCCCGCCATCTCCTGGTGCATCGCCGAGCAGAAGTTGGTGCAGTAGAAGGGCCAGACGCCCGGCTTGTCGGCCTTGAAGCGGACGGTTTTGGTCTCACCCGGATCCATCACCAGATTGATGTTGTAGCCGGAGATGCCGAGCCCGTGGAGCATGTCGCGCTCCTGCTCGCCGTTGGTGACGTGGATGATGACCGAGTCGCCCTGCTGCGCGTCGATCTCGTTGGGCGAGAAATACGACCGGATCGCGAAGAGCTTGACCTCGACACGGTTGCCGGTACGCACCGCCTTGCCGTCCGCGGCGGCCCAGATGGCGTCGCGATCCTTGTTCTCGGCCTTGGGATACACCTCGATCGGTTTGAGCAGGTCGGCCTTGATGAGCTGGGCGAAGTGCGGCTCCGGCTCGGTGTAGGACTCGTAGATCATCTTCATCCCGCTGCCGGTGATGTCGATGAGCTGGCTCGACTCGGGCTGCGACGGCCCGACGTTGAGATGCCGCCCCTTGGACAGCTTGTTCATCGAGACGAGGTAGCGGCCTACGGGATGGCGGGTGTCACCGCCGGCCACGACCAGGTGGCCCACGGAGAAGTTCACCGGGATCTTGGCCACGACGAGCGACGAATCGTGCCCGTCGAACGGACCCATCTTCCACTTGACGATGGCCGACTCGACGAAGAGCGACGTGTAGGCGTAACCCTGATCGTCGAACTGGGTGTGCAGCGGGCCGAGCCCCACCGGCACCTCCGCCACGCTGATGCTCTCGTACCGCAGAACGGGAATTCCGTCCTCGCTCCCCGTCGTGTCCGCCGACCCGGCGGCCTTCAGGAACTTCTCGAAATCGTAGACCGTCACGTAGGGCGCCAGTTTTCCATTGCCCACCACGTAGCGGCCGTCGGGGGAGAAATCGGCGCCGTGCGGGCTCTTGGCCAGCGGCACGAGGTACATCATGCCCGGCACGTCGCGCGGGTCGATCATGCGCACGCCGTCAACGATCTTCCCCTTGCCCGCCGCCGCGGCTGCCTCGGCCTTGCGCCAGTTCACGAAGGCCATGTAGTCGCGGTCGCGCTGGCTCGCGGTCACCTCGAGCCGGCCTGTGGCGCGCTCGGTGTTGTAGGAGCTCCAGACCACCCAATCCTTCGAGATCTCGCGGCCGGTCGAGGCCAGGTCCCAATCGAAGGGCGGCGTGACGATCTGCCAGCCGACCGACATCGTGCCGGTGGCGCTGTCGATCCTGATGCCGGTGAACGCACCGTGGAATTCGGTGGCGTACTTGCCGAGGGGGGCGTAGCTGCCGCGCGGGAGTGGAATGGAGAAGCGGGTGGCCACGAGCGCGTACTCGCTGTTGTCGGTGAGAAACGCCGAGCCGTGGCTACCGCTCGAGTTGGGGATCGGGCCCAGGATCTGCTTCGTCTTGAAGTCGCGCAGGTCGATCCGGGCAAGCCGGTTGTTGGCGTTGTCGTTCACGAAGAGCCAGCGGCCGTCGTAGTCGCCTTTCGTCCTCGAAATCGCGGGATGGTGCACGTCGCCCCAGGTGTAGCCGCCGAGCATCTTCTTCGACTCCTCGTCGAAGCCGTAGCCGGTGGCGGGATAGGGAGCGAAGACCGGAATGGTCGCGATGTGGCGCATGGAAGGCACACCTGCCACGTAGACCTGACCGGAGTGGCCGCCGCTGTAGAAGAGATAGAACTCGTCGAGCTTGCCCGGCTCGACGAAGGTCCGTTGCGCCGCGTCGCGCATGTCGGCGAGCCGGCCGGCGGCGTTCTCCCCGGGCTCCGGCGTGGACTTGGGCGCGCAGGCGCCGAGGGCGACGAGGGTCACGAGCGCGAAACGGCGCAACATCGGATGCTCCTTTGGGGATGAGACGGTGGACATGCTATTCGTGCCCTTCTGCCTTCTCGGCCTCTTCGTGGAGACCTTTCAGAATGTGAATCACCGAGTCCCGCTCCTCCGGACTCAGCTTGATCTGCGAGCTCAGCACCATCTGCATCGTTCCCGTCGGGTTATGCAGGAACTCCTCGAGCTTCACGTTGAAGCGGCTCTGGACGTCGGTGTACGCGAACGTCAGGTCGGGGCCGACTTCCGTCTGCGACTTGATGCCGAGTGCCGAGATCGTGTGGCACTGCGGGCACCCCTTTTCCAGAAAAATCGCGGCCCTCGGGTCCGACGACGCGGCGGCCTGCGCTGTCCCGGCGGCAGCGGCGGCGGGCGTTTGCGGGGTGTCCCCGCCGGTCCGTCCGGGTTCCGACTTTCCGCAGGCCGCGAGAAGCATGAACACCACGGGTGACGCCCATCTCAACGACGCTCGGCTCATCGACTTCTCCAGGGATCGGGATGCGGGAACAGCTTCTCGGCGGGCGCCGCTGTGGCCGGACGCTCGTACGCCACCAGCCGATCGAGCAGCCGTTGTGCGCGCGGTGGGAGGATGTCCCACCCGACATCGGCGACGGCGCGCTCGATCCGGGCGCACCAGCCCCACAGATCGCGTACCAGCGTCGCCACGTCGTCGGAAACGATCGCCCCCGTTCCCCGGCGACCACCGTTCCGGGCGATTCTTGCGCGGACCCTCTCGATGCGAGCCGCCTGCGCGATGAGTTGCGCCTCGGCCTTCGATTCGAGCACGTCCGTCATCGAGCTCAGAAGCTCCCACTCCAGCCGGAAGCGAAGGACGAACTCATCGTTCAGATAGCGAGCAGCCGACCAGCGATCCCAGAAGTCCGCGCCTGAATCGGTCGCCGGTCCGACGTGGGTGTGGACCTGCTCGAACCACTGGTCGTGGGCCGAGGAGATAGCGATAGCCACGCTGGTATCGGCGGCTGCGGCGGGCCCAAGGGCGAGTGTCGTCACCTGACGGCTCCAGAAGAGGTGACGATACGCTACGGTGACGGAGATGAAGAACTCGTGAAGGGCCTGCGAAAGAGTCTTGCGGCGCTGCGGGGGAGGCTCCGGCACCAGGAACGGATCTTCACGATTCGTCTTTACCAGCCTTCATGATGGGCGTCCTACGCTTACGGTCCGCTTCCATTCAACCGCGCAATCATGAGGGCTCCATGTCCGACCTCACTCTCGAGAACGCCACCTCCCGTCGCAGTTTCATACACAAGGGTGCCATCTCGGCGGTGGCGTTTCCGGCCGTCGTTTCCGCGCTCGGTGCGTGCACGGAGTCGAAGGCACGGGAGCCCGCGGCCGTGGCGACGCGGCCCGCCATGCCCGACTCGGTGCCGCCGAAGAGACCGACGGCACGCGAGGCGGCCGACGCGATGGATGCGATGCATGAAAAGGGGATCACGGCATGTCCGGCGAAGACGGCCGGGAAGGGCAATCAGCTCCTCGCGCCGCGCATGGAGAAGGGCGTCAAGGTTTTTGATCTGACGAGCGAAGAAATTCAGTGGGAGGTCGAGCCGGGGCGCGTCGTGCGGGCGTGGGCATATAACGGGCAGGTGCCGGGACCGCAGATCAGGGTCCGCCAGGGCGACCGCGTGCGCGTGCACCTCCACAACAAACTCGCCGAATCCACATCGATCCACTTTCACGGCGTCGAGCTACCGAACGCGCAGGACGGTGTGCCATACATCACGCAGCCGCCGGTCAAACCGGGCGAGAGTTACACCTACGAGTTCACCGTGCCCAACGCCGCCTCGCACATGTACCACTCCCACCACAACGCCGCGATCCAGGTGGGAAACGGGTTGCTTGGAGCGTTCGTCGTCGAGCCAAAGCGGCCGCTGCCGGCCCATGCGGCGGACCTGGACTACGTCATGGTGCTGAACGACGGCTCACATGGCTACACGCTCAACGGCAAGGGCTTCCCCGCGACGGAGCCGCTCACCTGCCGGCAGGGTCAGACGGTGCGGATCAGGTTCATGAACGAGGGCATGCTGATCCACCCGATGCACCTTCACGGGAACGAACCCGGGAACGTGGGCCTTCCACTGCCACATCCTCCCGCACGCCGAGTCCCAGCACGGGATGTTCGGCATGGTCACGGCGCTGATCGTCAAACCTGCCGTGGCGTGACGCCTCAGAACGTGTCGAGCTTTTCCTTGCCGAGACCGGGCGCCCAGGGGAGCAGCTCGTACTGGGCGACCCCGGCCTGAACGTAGGGATCGGCGTCTCGGATGCGGTCGAGGGCCGCCAGTGCGCCCTCATCGCAAACCCGAAGGATGAGCGCGCCGCCAAAGCGCGGGTCGAGCGGTCCCGACACGAGCAGCACGCCCTCCGAATGGAGCCGGCCAAGGTAGGTCCGGTGCGATTCGGTCACCGCCTGGACCTCCTCGATCGGGCGGCGATACCGCAGGATGGCAATGGCGTACATCGGTGTCTCCTGGCTCGAGGTTGACGCCCATCAGCGTCAACTGTTGCTCGGTGAGCTGGTTCTTCGGCCAGCTCTCGGCGCGGACGGTGAGTGACCGGAGATCCACCGCGTAGTCGGTGTAGAATGACCGGTTCGCGTCGTAGGTGGCGGACGGCTTCCCCTCGTTCTCGGCGAGCATGGTGAGAGAGGCGTCCATCCTCTTCTGCAGCGTGGTCGACGACTGGTCGATCTGCTCGTCGTAGTTCGAGATCAGCATGACCCGGCTGCACGCCATCTGCGGCGCGGCCAGGAGGGCGATCGCGGTGAACAGGGGCGCGAGGCGGGTGCAGAGTGGGCGGCGGGTCATGGTCGATCCAAGATAGCAATTCCTCGTCGGAGTGTCCCCTGCACTGTCCTCGAACGAGGGCAACCGCAGGCGCTTCAACCTCGAAGCCGTGTGTTTCGTGACCGTCATCGCGCCGTTCTTCGGGCGCATCAGGTTGTTTTCCTCGCGCTTCGGGACGTTCACGAGCGACGACGGGCCGTTCACTCCATGCACCGCGTCGGCCGATTTCGACAGCGGGTTTGTCGTTTCAGTCGGCGGGTCGAGGCAGGCCGCGGACGTTATCCGCGGATGGCGGCGTGCTGTCGCAAAAATTTGAGATCGCCTCCTGAACGCGTCACGTTCGGGCCTTCCCGCGACGCATTCTATCACTCATCGGCTCCCACGGACCGTTCATCAATGACGTTGCGTCACTCGTTGTACGACCCGGATTCATGGGGCCGCCTGCGGGGAGCTCGGCGGCGCAGGCGCGGCTGGTCACGCTCGCGTTTGCCTCCTTCATTGGCAGATATCGCTCGATGCATCCCGGAGTAGTGTCACTGTAGGGGATTGCGTGGTCGATGGTGCGCGGAGCGTGGCATGCCGCTCGCTTCTGCGGCTTCGGCGTCCGGCCGACGGTCGGGAGTCGTGCCGGAGCGGATCCGTTTTCACTGCACATCGGGTGGCTCCCGATCACCGCTCGGTGAAAGGTGCGAGAGGAGCGTCGTATGAACCGGATCGTTCGCAGGAGAATGGAGATGGCCGAGCGCGTGCGGGACTTCAGCCGCGCGCATCCATCCGCCGACGGGAACTACGCGCCGGTGCTTGGCCAGCTGGAGGAGAAGGTCGCCCGCATGGAGGGGTTGGCGAAGCAGGAACAGGGCGGCTTTCTCACGACCCATGCGTCGTCGGTGCGCCGGCGTTCGCTCAGGCGGCGGCTGCACCGCGAGCTGCTGCGGCATCTGGTGACGGTAGCCGACGTGGCGGCGACGGAGCAGCCGGGGATGGCCGAGCGGTTCGAGCTGTCGCCGGCGGGTGCCACCAACGAGTCGTTCCGGACCCACGCGCGCAAGATGCTCGAGCAGGGCCAGGCGCAGAAGGAGCAGCTGGCAAAGCACGGCCTCGCAGACAGGCTACTCGAGGATCTGGCTGCGGCGGTGGATGACTTCGACGCGTCGGTGGCGGAGTCGAACGAGGGTCGGCGTGATCATGTCGGTGCGCGGGCGGAGCTCAAGGCGGTGAGCGACGAGGTGATGCGGCTCGTCGAG
>JBDTTA010000132.1:0-7345 GCA_039930845.1 Gemmatimonadales bacterium | reverse complement strand
CGCCCAGATGCTGTAGGTGCCCCTCGACACCGGCTGGCCCTCCAGCAAAACGTCGCGGCTGAATTGAATGGTACTCGCCGCGTCCGCCCCGGGATCCCATTCCTTGCCGTAGGGCACGATGCCGCCGAACAGGCGCCGCCCGCGCGCCACCGGGCGACGGTAATCGATCGTGACGTGGACCGGCCCAACCTGCTGCTCGAGGCGGGCCTGCTGGCTCTTTGGCATAGCCGCTCCGCCCCGGCAACCGGCTGCCGCCAAGGCGAGCGACAGCATCGCCAGGCTCGGGAGACATCGCCGGGTGACCCGCATGCAGACTCCGCTCACAGTCGTCTTGCGGCCCAGACAAGCCGCATCACGATATTGCACAGAAGGAGAAACCCCATGGCCCAGAACAGCTCAGGCACCCAGGCCGGGACCAGAAGGAAGAGGGAGTAGAAGACCACGGTCTCGGTCCCTGCCACGATGGCCGGCGGCATGGTCACCGTCGTGCGCTCCCCGGTCGCCTCGACTCCCTGGCTGCGGCGCTCGAGAACGGCGGAGAGATACATCCATGAGGCCGCGTTGACATACAGGGTGGCAAAGAGAAACAGGCCGGCGCGCCACGCAGGCTCGGACGGATGTCCCAGCAGGACGCCCAGCGGCACCGCCGCGTACACCACGAAATCCACCATGGTGTCGACATATCCGCCGAGATCGCTCTGCTTGCCTCCGGCGCGCGCGACACTGCCATCGACGCCGTCCAGCATTCGGTTGATCACCCAGGCAGCGAAGGCCGGCCACGTTCGTCCCCGGGCCGCGAGCAGCGCGGCGGCCAGGCCGACGATGAGCGCGAGCAGAGAGATGAGATTGGGATGCAACTGCCGTCCGATGAGGAGCGCGACCGGCGCGAAGAGCCGATCCTTGAGCTCCCGCAGCCACTGATCAAACATCCCGGGTGGTGCCGTGCAGGATGGTGATCCGATCGCGCTCCAGTCCAAGCCTCAGCTCGTCGCCGGTCTCCGGCATCGCCCCCCCTCCCGCCGTAGCATCCAGATCGAGGCCGGACACGTCGACCCGGAGCGTCGCGCCTCTCGGGCCGTAGCGGACGCTCCGTACGACACCACGGAGTGAACCGCACGGATCGGGACGCAGCGCGTCGGCGCCGAACGCCGCCGTCGCCGGGCCGCCGAGCGACTCTGGGCCGGCCGGAATTGGGCCGAGCGGGGATCGGAACTCTCCGTCGGCAACCGATCCGGAGACGAGATTGGGAACACCGAGGAATAGGGCGACGGCAAGCGAGGCAGGCCGCTGAAAAAGCCGTTCGGGTCGGTCGACCTGCGCCAGCGTCCCGCCAAGCAGGATCCCGATCCGCTCGCCGAGGACCGCGGCGTCCTCCAGGTCGTGAGTGGCGATCACCAGTGCAGGTCGGTATCGCGCCTGGAGCGAGAGCAGGGTGGCGCGGACCTCCTCGCGGAGGGAGGGATCGAGCGCCGTCAGCGGCTCGTCGAGCAGGAGCACTGCAGGGCGTGCCGCCATCGCCCGCGCGAGCGCCGCGCGATGCTTTTGTCCTCCGCTGAGCGTGTGCGGGCGCCGGTCGGCCAGGCCCTCCAGCCGGACGCTCTCGAGCAGCTCGGCGCACGCCGCCTGAATCTCCACCTGCAGGCATCCGCGGATGCGCAGCGGGAACGCCACGTTCTCGAATACACTCAGGTGGGGAAAGAGCAGCGGCGTCTGATGCAGGTATACCGCGTCGCGCGCTTCGGCCGGGCGATCCGTGACGTCGCGTCCGCCGATGCGGAGCTGCCCCGCCGCGGTCGGCGCGAGCCCCGCGATGGCGCGGAGCAGCGTGGTCTTGCCTGCGCCCGACGGGCCCAGCAGCACGAGCCGCTCGCCGGGGTCCAGCGCGAATCCGATGTCCCGGAGTCCCGGCGCATCGCCGAAGGGCACCGACAGACCCGCGATCTCCAGAGCGGGAGCGTTCACAGCGGCGTGGCCTCGGCGCGCTCCACGGCGAATTGCACGGCGCCCAACATCAGGAGCGCCGGGATCACGAGCAGCAGCGCGCCGGTGGCCGCGTACCGATCCTGCCCCGCCTGGAGGTAGGCGAACACCTCGAGCGGCAGCGTGCGAACCCTGCCGCCGCCGATGACCAGCGTAGTGGCGACCTGGGCCCAGGAGACCAGGAACCCGAGCAGAAAGGCCTGCCCCACCTCGCGCCGCATCATCGGCAGGGTCACTCGCCACAGCACGGTTCGGGGTCGCGCGCCGAGCGTTCGCGCCTCGTCCTCGATCCGCCGGTCGAAGAGGGTGAAGACACCGAGAAAGTACAGCGCCGCGTAACCCGCCGCGGGGATCAGGTGGCTGAGGAAGACGCCGCCCGGCGTGCCGGCCACGCCAACAGCCAACGCGGAGATCTGGAGGCCGGTCGCCAGGGCAACAGGTGGGACCGCGACCGGGAGAAACGCCGCGGCGGCACCGAGATGTCGCGGCCATCCGCGGAGATCGGCCAGCGCCCGTCCGACGGGCCATCCCACGGCGGCGCCGGCCAGGCCGGTGCACACCGCCAGCCCCAGGCTGGTCCACAGCGCCACCGCCATGCGTCCACCTCGAAAGGCGTCACCCCAGCTCTCCAGCGTCACCGAAGGCGGAAACAGCGCGGGAAAGAACCAGCCGCGCCCGAGCGACGCGACCAGCAGCAGCCCGAGCGGAGCCAGGGCCGAAAGCATCAGCGCTGCCAGGAGAACGGTGCGGGCGGGCAGTCGTCCGGTCATGGCTCGAGCCGATCCCAGCGACCTCGGGTCCACTCGTGGGCCGCCACCGCGAGCAGGCTCACCGCCGTGCCGAGCAGGACCAGCACGAATGCGTCACCCCGGCGAACCAGATCGGCATCGGTGTAGCGTTCGAGCGTGAGGAGCGGGAGCGCCAGCGGATCGCTGGGCGCGAGCACGGCCGTCGCCTCGTAGGTGTTCGCCGCGAAGACGAACACGGCCACTACCGCCGGCAGGAGCCCTCGCCACAGCAGCGGCCAGGTGACCCGGCGGAAGACCGCGAGCGGCCTCGCCCCCAGCGTTCGCGCTACCTCCTCCAGCCGCCCGCCCCTGGTGGCGACCACGGAGAACGCGACCAGGGCCAGAAATGCGAACTCCTTCCACGCGAGCGTGAGGATGAGCCCTACCCCGGGCCGATCGTACACCAGAGCCGGCATGTCGCCCGGACCGGTGAGCAGGTCGAGCGAGGTCAGAAGCCGGGCGAGCAGTCCGCTCTGCCCCAGCAGGAGCAGCGCGGCGACCGCGGCCGCGAGGTGAGGAATCGGGAGCGGCAGCACCGCGAACAGCCGGGCGACCCGGTCACTCCGTGCGCCGCCACGAAACAGCACGGCGACCACCACGGCGGCCGCGGTGGCCAGGGCGGTGGACGCGGCCGCAATCCAGAGCGACCAGGCGAGTCCGGTCCACACGACCGGTTCGCCGAGAACCCGCGCGATGCGAGCCGAACCCTCTCCCGCCGCTCCCGGGCCGGTCAACCCGAGGCTCGCGAGGGTGCTGTAGCCCACCCCGACCAGCACCGGCAGGGACACGGCGAATGCGGCGAGCAGGCCGCGGCGCGAGGCGGCGGTCACTTCTCGATCCCGGCGTGTCGAATCCGGGCGCGCCAGTCGGCCGACAACCGCTCCCGATATCCCGGCGACACCTCGGGCCGGGCATACTTGGCCAGCGAGTCGGGAGAAAGCACGCGCGGGTCCTCGGACGACCAATCGAACCGCGCCGCCCATTCCGGTGGCAGGCGGCTCCGAGCAAGCACGGTGCCGTCGGCCCACCCATCGGGTCTTTGCTTTTCCAGCTGGGCCTCGGGTGAGAGCAGGAAGTTTGCTACGACCAACGCCCCGGCCGGATGGGTGGCGTTGAATGGAATCCCGAGGAAGTGGGTGTTGGCGATGCTTCCGTCCTCGAGCAGCAGCGGGCGCGCCGTGGCCGGCAGGACTCCCTGCCGCACCTTGGCCAGCGCCTCGTTCTGGTTGTAGGACATGGAGAAGTCCACCTCGCGGTTGGCGAAGAGCCGGTGCAGCTCGGCCACGCCCGATGGGTAGGTCTCCCCCTTGCGCCAGAACGCGGTTCGGTGCCGCTCCAGCCACTGGAAGACCAGCGCGCTGCCCTTCGCGTACCGAAGCGAATCGAAGCCGCCCTGATACTGCCCTACCCCGCCACCCAGGGCGTAGAGCAAGGTCATGAGAAAGGTCGTGCCGGTAAACTGCTGGTCGTGAGTGAAGCGCCCGGGATGCGCCAGGATCCATTCTCCCAGCGCCGCGACGGTCCTCGGTGGATTCGGCGTGCGGGCCGAATCGTAGATCAGGGTAAACTGCACCCGTCCCCACGGTGACTCGTAGCCGGCCGGGTCCTGCTCGAAGTCGCGTGCGATGATCGACGAGCTGCTGTCCACATAACGGCCGTTGGGCAACGACCCGGCCCACGGCCCGTCGAGGAGATTCTCGCGCCGAAGCTGGCCGAAGGATTCGCCATTGATCCAGACCAGATCGGCGGAGCCCGATGACCCGGCCTCACGCTCGACCACCAGCTGGTTGACGATTTCGGGTCCTTGGCCCTCCACGGCGATGAGCGTGATGCCGTACCGCTCCTTCAGCCGAGGCCCGACCCACCGGTCCACGAATGCGTTGACGGAGGGATCGCCCCGCCACATGCGCCACACGACCGTGTTGCCCTTGGCCCGCGCGAGGACGCTGTCCCACGGAAGCCGCGCGAGGCCCGCCGCCGCGTCTCTCGGCGGCGTATGGCATCCCACGGTGAGAGCGAGTGCCACTGCGATGCAGCTGAACAGCCCCGATCCGGCGCCGCCCCGCTCCTTCAGGCGAAGACGCGAAACCACAGGCCCAGGATGCGCTTTGCAAATGGGGTGAGCTTCTCCCTCCGCCGGAGATCGGCCGCCTTGCGCCAGGCCTCCGCGAACGTCGGATAGGGATGAATCGTGCGCCCCATCGCGGACAAGCCGAGCCCATTGGTCATGGCGAGCGCGGCCTCAGCGATGAGATCGCCCGCGTCCGGCGCGACCACGGTGGCGCCCGCGAGTGTGTCGGTCCCGCGCCGGAGGTGCACCCGCAGGAACCCTTCGGTGTCGCCGGCCAGCGCCGCCCGGTCCACGTGGGCGAAGGGGACGGTAACCGTCTCGATCGCGACTCCCCGGCGCTCGGCCTCCTCGGGCGTCAGCCCGACGTGGGCGACCTCGGGACTGGTGTAGGTGGCCCAGGGAATCACCAGCCGGCTGGCCCGGCCGCGTCCGAAGAACAGCGCATTGGCGATGACCAGCCGCGCCTGGAAGTCGGCGACGTGGGTGAACTGGTAGCGGGAGGACACGTCGCCGATGGCGTACACCCGGCCGTTGCTGGTGAGGAGCCGGTCGTCCACCACGATGCCCCGTTTTCCGGTCTTTACGCCGGCAACCTCCAGACCCAAATCCTCGAGGTTGGGCGTGCGTCCCGTGGCCACCAGGATGGCGTCGCATTCGACTTCGCCGGCCCGGTCTCTCTGGGTGAATTGAACCCGGGTTCCTCCCGGACCCCGGGCGACACGCCGCGCCTCCGCGCCGACCTCCAGGGTCACTCCATCGGCGCGGAGCGCGGCCTCGACGATCCGGGCCGCGTCGGGATCGTCACGCGGGAGGGCACGATCACCTCGGTGGAGGACGGTGACCCGGCTCCCCAGCCTGGCGAACGCCTGGGCCAGCTCGCAGCCGATCGGGCCGGCGCCCAGAACCAGAAGGCGCTCCGGCAGCGTAGTAAGCGTGAAGATGGTCTCGTTGGTGTAGTACCCCGCTTCGTCGAGACCGGGTATCGCTGGGACGGCGGCCCGGGCGCCGGTCGCGATCACCGCGCGGCGAAACCGCAGGACACTGTCCCCTACCTTCACCCGATCGGGCACGGTGAAGCGAGCATGGCCGAGATAGACGTCGACGCCGAGTCGGGCGAACCGCTCGGCGCTGTCGAGCGAGCTGAGATCGGCCCTGATGCGCCGCATCCGTTCCATCGCCGCGCCGAAGTCACCGCGATCGGTGACGGTGACGGGGCCTCCGAATCGGGACGACGCGGTCCGCGCATCGTGCCAGGCCCGCGCCGCCGCGATGATTCCCTTCGACGGCACGCAGCCGACGTTCAGGCAGTCGCCTCCCATGAGGTGTCGCTCGACCAGCGCCACGCGGGCGCCCAGCCCTGCCGCGCCGGCGGCGGTGACCAGGCCCGCGGTGCCGGCGCCGATGACGACGAGGTGATAGCGCTGGCGCGGAGGCGAGGGGTTGTGCCACCCCGAGGGGTGGACGTTGGCGACCAGGCGAGCGTTGTGCTCGTCGCCGGGAGCGACCAGAGCAGGCGACGTTTGCACTGGGGAAGTGGCCTCCATTCTGGAGCGTGTGTAACCATCGCGCGCATTGCGATGGCTCCGGACGGGCACCATACTCCGACCGCCAGGAATGATGAAAAAACCATCTCCGCCAACGTTCCGCCGACTCAAGCTGCTGGCGATCCTCGCGCTGATCGTGGGGCTCATCGTGCTCGGCCGTCGGGCCGCGGCACTGCTGCCTGCGCTCGCCGAGCAGGTCTCCCGACTGGGAGCGTGGGCTCCCGTCATCTTCGCCGCCGTCTATGTGGTCGGCGCCGTCCTTCTCATACCCGGGTCGGTGCTGACTCTGGCCGCCGGCGCGCTGTTCGGCCTGGTCCGCGGAACGGTGGTGGTATTCCTGGCTGCAACGCTCGGCGCCGCCGCGGCGTTCCTGGTGGCGCGATATGTGGCCCGTGGGTTGGTCGAGCGACGGATCGGCACCGGCCGGCTCGCCGCGGTTGACCGCGCGCTCGCCCGGAAGGGACTTCGACTCGTGCTCCTGCTCCGCCTCACGCCCGTGGTCCCCTACAGTCTACTGAACTACTCGCTGGGCCTGACCGGAGTGAGCCTTCGGGACTTCCTCCTCGGCTCGGCCGGCATGCTCCCCGGCACGCTCCTGTACGTGTACTACGGCAAGGTGGCGGGCGACGTGGCGGCGCTGGCCGGAGGCGTGGCCGTGCCGCACGATACCACCTACTGGGTCTTCGTCGCCGTCGGCCTGTTGGCCACCATCGCGGTCAGCGTGATGGTGGCTCGAACCGCGCGGCGGGCATTGCAGGAGGAAACCGACCCGAGCTCAGCCGCTACAACGTAAGGTCAACGACGGCCACGACGCTTCGGTTCTCACCCTGTGCGACCAGGATCGAGTCCGGAATCCCTCCTTGGCTCCCTCCACGAACTTCTCGTACATCGGTCTGCTCTTCTTCTTCGTCCCGGACCATCTGCTCGCGGTGTTCGGGATCCAGGACCCGGCGGTGGTGGGG
>JBDTTA010000131.1:0-7432 GCA_039930845.1 Gemmatimonadales bacterium | reverse complement strand
GCCTTGCCGAGGTGAACGGGCCAGCGCAGCGTTACCGACTCGCCCTGTCGGGTGCGGTCCAGTCCGCGCTCCGACTTGGCGACGGTTTCGATGGCGAAGCGCCATTCCTCCGCTTCGGGCGTCGTCCGGATCTCGAGCGGGGAGGCGAGGGAGAATTCCGGTGCGAAGAGATCGCCGGCGTCGGCGATGGCGGGATCCCAGGTGTAGGTGATGACGATACGGCCATCGGGCTCGAACCGGATCTTCTTCTGCAACGAATCGCGGCCGCCCGGCACGACGCAGTCGATCTCGACGCCCCCCCTGCGGCGGCCCACGGTGCATTCGCAGGCGCGCCTGGCCCATGACATTACCGGCCAATACGATCCCCCCGCGTATTCCTCGAGACCCACTCCCTTCGGCAGCACCCGGTCCACCACGAAGGCGCGATCCTCCGAGTCAACCGGGGGGCGCTGATCGAGTCGAACGCCCGCCTCGGTGTCGTGAATGCTGGCGCCGCCGTCCGAATGACCCACCGATTCCTGCCGCTCCAGCGCGAGGTCGTGGTAGGCTTCCCTCCGGCGGGTGAGGACGTTGGCGTAGTTGATTCCCCGCGAGAAGATGGTGTATTCCTCGATGCCCCCGCCGCGGTCGGGGCTCACGAGAGCGGAGAACGCCGCGGAGTGCAACCAGATTTCCTCGTGCCCGTCGCCGTCGAAATCCAGGCGGTCCCACGCGAGGCCCTTTCCCCGGCGAAGCTCCGCTTCCGCGGCGGCCAGATTGCGCCAGATGGCGTCGCGGAGGTGCGGGAGATACAGTCCGCCGAAGACACCGTGCCAATACGCGTCGTTGCACTGCGCGCGCCCGATCGCGCGGCGCGGCCCGGCAGGATTTCCGAGCTCGCGACAGAGCGCGGAGAGCGCCTGCATCTTCTTGTGCATGCGGTTGGACTCGGTGTACTTCGCGAGGAAGTTGCGCCAGTGCGCGCCGCGGACCAGCGCCCCGTCGGGGCCCGCGATGCGGGCCTCGCCGAGGTCGCGCTCGAGCCGCGTGAGCCGGAGCGCGGCGTCGGGCGGCAGTGACCAGCTTTCCATTTCTCGATACGAGCAGGTCGGCAGATACGCGATCCCTCCGCTCGGCACCGCGCCGAGCGCCTCGTCCAGACGGCTGAGCGTGACTTCGCCATTTTCCACCAGCCGGCCGATCGTCGCGATGAAGCGGTCGAGCCACCCCTGTCCGTACACCCACTCCTTCGTGCCCGGCCAGCCGCCGAATTTCTCGCCATCGTCCGCCAGCACGGCGAGCCCGTGGCCGGCCCCGCGCAGCTCGCGTAGATAGTCCGCGGTTTCCTCCGGCGGGCGGAACGGGATCAGGTACCGCAGACGCTCATCGATCGGGAAGAGGGCGACGCGCTTGCCGTCGCTCTCGGTCCAGAACGGCGCATGGAGCTGCTCCGCCCCGAAGCCGGTGGTGAGAAAGTGCCGATCGTCGACGAGCGCGTAGCGGACGCCCGCGTCGGCCAGGTCGGCCGCGAGCTCCGGCTCCCAGACGCGCTCGGTGAGCCAGAGCCCTGCCGACTCGACGCCGAAGCGTGAGCGCACCGCCTCGCGCATCCACTCGATCTGCTCGACACGGTCGCGGCGGGGCAGGGAGGCGAGTACGGGCTCGTAGAAGCCGGAGAGGAGTATCTCGACCCGGCCATCGGCCGCAAGCCGCGCGAGGCGGTCGAGATAGCCCGACTCGTGCTCCTCCAGCCATTCGAGAAGGGGGCCTGAGAGATGGAGCGCGACGGGGAGGAACTCGCGATCGGCGAGCGTCTCGAGCAGGGGACGGTAGACGTCCTCCACGTGCTGGGCGAAAACGTGGTCGAAATTACCAACCGGTTGATGGAGATGGAGGCCGAAGGCGAATCGGATGGGCGCCATGTTCAGCCGACGATGAGTGAGCGCGAGCCGCCGAGTGCGGCGGCCACCGCGGGAAGGACGTCGGGAAAGAGATTGTTACGCCGCGCCAGGGCGTCCGCCCTCCCCCGCCCAGCTTCCAGCGCCTCGTCGGTGCCGTCATGCAGCGCCGCGACGAGTGCCTCGGCGTCGGCGCAGTGCTCAGTGAAGCGTCGCTCGGCGTAGTCGGCGGCGGCGCCGGTCGAGATGATGAACTGCCAATCCGAGGATTGCGCGAGGAGCAGCTCCCGCGTCGCCTGTTCCAGCACCGGTCGCGCCGCGGCGGACGCGAGGGCGCGTGGTGCGGCGTCCCAGAACGATGCCTCGAGGGGCCAGAGGCGTTCCCAGGTCCACGCGGTGCGTTCGCCGAGCCACATGCTGAAATCACCGTTGGCCCCCCACGAGCCCGCCGGGAGGCGGATCCGCGTGCGCGCCGGATGCTCGGCCAGATGACGGGAACCGGTCACGGGGCGAAGGGGACTCCCGGCGTGCGCCAGCGCCCGGTAGGTCTCGCCGAGGAAGCCGGGCCCTTCGAACCACCAATGCCCGAAGAGCTCGGTGTCGAACGGGGCGACGATGACGCCATCCTTCGACCGGGATTCCGACACGGCGATTCCGTCGAGCAATCCGGCGAAGTGCTCCGCATGGTCGCGAGCACGGGCGTCCGCGCGGGCCGGTTCGTACACCTCCTTGGCGCCGAGATCCACGCCGGGCCCGGTCACCTTCCAGAACTTCAGTCCGCCGGGCCAGCGCATCTTGTGGAACTCGAGGTACGCCTCGTCGCCAGGATATCCCTGGAACCGGCTCCACACCTGCATCGACGCGCGAGGATCGCGCACGTAGGCGGCGATGTCGGCGGTGCCGCGCGTGTTGGCAATCCGGTAAGCCTGATACGGCGAGCGGCGGGCCTCGTCGGGGAGATCGTGTCCTCCCTCGTGCAGGGCGGGGTCGCCGGCGGGATCGCCGGAGAGGCCCAGTGGCCGTCCGGCCGCTGCCAGGTGCGAGTCCACGAAGAAATACCGGAACCCCGCGTCGGCGAGGTGCTCCTCGATGCCACGGCGCATCCCCGAACGCGGCGCGGTTGGCCATGGCTCCCACGGCCCGCGGGGGCGATAGGCGCACTCGGGTAGCCAGCATCCGGTGGGCGCCCGCCCGAAGAGGCGGCGATGCTCCGCCGCCCCGACGGCGAGCTGCAGGCGGATGCTTTCGTCGCGCGCGAGGAGTGGGAGGAAGGCGTGGGTGGCCGCGGAGCCGATGATTTCGAGCCGACCGGCGGCTTCGAGCGCGCGGAAGGCGCCGTTGAGATCGCCGCCACTCTCGTGGAAGCGGTGCTGCAGGCGCAGCAGCCGGAGGCGCCAGTACTCCACCAGCGGCATCAGGGCGCTGTCGCCCGTCGCGGCGAGCGAGGCCGGCGCCTCCGCGCAGGTCGTGAGTCGCTGGTCGAAAAAGGCCTCCAGCTCGGTCACGAACCCCGGGCTTGCGAGCTGATTGGCCAGCACCGGGGTGATGCCCATCGTCACCGGCGCCGGCACCGACTCGGCGGCAAGCGTTTGCAGCACCTCGAGGAGCGGCAGATAGGTGTCGACGGCGGCCTCACAGAGCCAGTCGCTGCCGTGCGGCCACCGGCCATGATTGAGTACGTACGGGAGGTGGCTGTGGAGCGTGAGAACGAAATCCATGGAAGGACGCGTCACACGACCGTTCCGGACCGCGCGAGCGCGCGCCGGTATACGTCGAGGTAGACCGAGACCGACCGTTCCCAGCTGAAATCGCGCGCCATGCCGTTTCGCATCATGACCTGCCACCGGGCGGGATCGGCGTAGCACCTGGTCGCGCGGAAGCCGGCTTCCTCGAACGCCTCCGGGGTATACGCCTCGAATGAGAAGCCGGTGACCCCGTCTTCCACGGTGTCGGCGAGGCCACCCACGTTCCGTACGATGGGGGGAGAGCCGTAGCGCTGCGCGCGCATCTGGGTCAGGCCGCATGGCTCGTAGAGCGAGGGCATGAGGAAAATGTCGGCGCCCGCCATGAGCCGGTGCTCGAGCCGGTCGGTGAAGTCGAGCTGCACCGCGACCTGGTCGGGCGCCGCGGTGGCGAGATCGACCAGCGCCTGTTCGTACCGCAGTTCCCCGGTGCCGAGAAAGACGAACTGCGCGCCGGAGGAGAGGAGTTGCCGGGCCTCGAGAATCAGATCGAGTCCTTTTTGGGTGACCAGCCTCCCCGTCATGCCGAACAGCGGCGTCTTGCGGCGCTGAGGCAGGCCGAACGAACGCTGCAGCGCCGCCTTGCACTTTCGCTTGCCCTCGAGATTGCCGGGTGAATACGTCGCGGTGAGCTGCGGGTCGTCCGCGGGATTCCACGCGTGCCGGTCGATGCCGTTCAGCACTCCGACCAGCCGGTCGCCGAGCAACCGAAACACATCGTGCAGGCCGAAGCCGCCGCCCACCGTTCGCAGCTCACGCGCCTGCGTGGGGCTCACGGTGGTCACCATGTCGGTAAAGACCAGGCCGCCCTTCAGGAAATTGAGCTTCCCGTACCACTCGAGCTGCCGCCAGTTGTACACCTCCCACGGGAGGCCGATCTCGGGCACCACTTCGGGCGGATAGTGGCCCTGGTACCCCGGGTTGTGCACCGACACCACGGTGGACGCCGTCGCCGCAAAGCTCTCCGAGGCGAAGGTGGTGCGGAGGTAGACGGGAACGAGCGCGGTGTGCCAGTCATGGGCGTGGATCAGAATCGGTCCCGACACCAGTCTGGGGAGTACCGTCAGCGACGCCAGCGCGAAAAACGCGAAGCGGCGAAAATTGTCGGGGTAGTCCACCGCATTCTCACCGTAGATGCCGGGACGGTTGAAGAACTCGCGATGCTCGATGAAGTACACCTGCGGGCCCGCCTCGCGAGCAGCGCTCCGAAAGACGCGTGCCTCCTCGTTGCGGGGCCCCACCGGCACGAGAAAGGGCGGGCCCACCGGCTCCAGATCGGGCTCGATGTCGCGAACCGTGCGGTACAGTGGCAGGATGGCGACAACGTCGATGCCTGCCGCCTTCTGGAATCCCGCGAGGCCGCTCACCGCCTCGGCGAGCCCGCCGGTCCGGGCGAAGGGAAAATATTCGGCTGTCACGTGCACCACGGTGACCGGCTGCCCGGTCCGGTGGATGAGCGGAGCCTTCCTGGCGGCGGCGCGGTCGCTCAGGTCATGCGGTGGGAGGGTCGTCACCGGAGTAATCCCCACGCATCGCCGGCGTGTAGTGTTCCTGAACGTAGTTCTCGACCATTCGCCGGGCGGTGAAGTGGCTGCCGGCCAGCCGGAGGGCATGGCGCATCTTCTCCACCCAGCCGAGTGGAACCCCGTCCGGATCGCGGGCATAGTAGAGCGGTACGATGTGTTCTTCGAGGAGCCGGTAGAACTGGGAGGCGTCGGTCGCATCGGCGTCCTCACCCTCACCCTCGCCCGCGGGCGCGAGAGCCCAGCCGTTGAGTCCGTCGTATCCCTCCTGCCACCATCCGTCGAGCGTGCTCAGCTGCGGAATTCCGTTGAGTGCCGCCTTCATCCCGCTGGTGCCGGAGGCCTCGAGCGGAACCCGGGGCAGGTTGAGCCAGAGGTCCACCCCCTGCACCAGCAGATGGGCGAGATGCATGTCGTAGTCTTCGAGAAAGGCCACGCGGCCCTCGAAGGCGGGATCACGCGTGAACTGGTAGACGCTTTGCAGGACTTCCTTGCCCGGATTGTCGGCGGGATGCGCCTTTCCGGCAAAGATGATCTGCACCGGCCGCCACTGATCGACGAGGAGGCGCCGGAGCCGATCGAGGTCGCGAAAAATCAGATTGGCGCGTTTGTACGTGGCGAATCGCCGGGCAAAGCCGATCGTCAGCGCGGTGGGATCGAGGAGCGTTCCGGCGCCGACCACCTGTGCCGCTTCCTTGAGCTGGCCGGCAAACCGGCGGCGCGCATCCTCCCGGATGAAGTTGGCGAGGATGTGCTTGAGGCGAACGTGCGCCTCCCAGAGCTTGCGGTGATCGAGCGTGAGCACCTGGTCCCACAACGCCGGCTGATCAAGGCGGCTGCCCCAGTCCGCCCCGAGGTGCTCGTCGAGCAGCGTCATGAAGGGACTCGCCATCCAGGTGGCGAGGTGGACGCCGTTGGTCACATGCCCGATGGGCACCGTCTCCGGGGCTCGCGAGGGCCAGAGCTCCTGCCAGAGATTGCGGGAGACCTGTCCATGGCGTTTCGAGACGCCGTTGACCTGTCCGGAGAGCCGCATCGCCGTGACGGTCATGTGAAACTGACCTAGCAGTCCCGGATGGGCGCCCAGCTTGAAGAAGGCCTCCCGGTCGATGCCGATCTCCTCCCACACCGGGCCGCTCACGCCCTCGAGCTGGTCGATCGAGAAGGCATCGTGACCGGCGGGCACCGGGGTATGGGTGGTGAAGACGCTCCGGGCGCGCACCTCGCGGGACGCGTCGGCGTAGCTCATGCCTTGCGCCACGTACTCGCGCAGTCGCTCGACGAGCATGAAGGCGGCGTGTCCCTCATTGGCGTGCCAGACGCTGGGGTCGATGCCGAGTGCGCGGAGGACACGCACGCCACCGACACCGAGAATCCACTCCTGCCGGAGCCGCAGATCGGGACCACCGGCATACAGCTTGTTCATCAGCCCCCGATCGTCGGGGTGATTGATCTCGAGGTTGGTGTCGAGCAGGAAGATGGGCACCCGCCCCACCATCATTTTCCACGCCCGGACATGCACGGGGCGCCCCGAGGTCTCCACCGTGGCGAGGTACCCGTCGTTGTTGCCGGTCAGCGGCACGAGCGGCGTGAGCGAGACGTCGAACTCCTCGTCGCTGTCCTGCTGCCATCCATCGAGCCGTAGCCGCTGATCGAAATATCCCTTCATGTAGAACAGGCCCACGCCTACCAGCGGGACGCCGAGATCGCTCGATGCCTTGCAGTGGTCGCCGGCGAGAACACCGAGGCCACCGCTGTAGATGGGCACCGAGGCGTGCAGGCCGAACTCGGCGCAGAAGTAGGCGACGGGACGGCCGTTCGCATCGGGATGGGCATGCGCGAACCAGGTGTCGGCGCTCGAGGTCTCGTGCGCCATCCGGGCCATCACGTCATCGTACCGGCGCAGAAACTCGTCGTCGCCGGCGCAGGCGGCGAGGACGGCGGGATCCACCCGGCAGAGGAGCTCGAGCGGGTTGTGACGGCTGATGTGCCAGAGCGCCCGGTCGATGGAGATGAACAGCGCCCGCGCCTCACGGTTCCAGCTCCACCACAGGTTCATGGCGAGCGCGGAGAGGCCTTCGATGCGGGCGGGAAGATACGGGATCCGGTTGTGCGGCGAGGTCATAGGCTCAAGGTATCACGTCCGCACCAGCTTCCTGTATCGCAGCCGGTGGGGCTGGTCGGCGGAGACACCCTTCCTTCGCTTGTAGTCGGCGGCGTACTCCTGAAAATTCCCCTCGAACCAGACGACTTCGCTGTTGCCCTCAAAGGCGAGGATGTGGGTGGCGAT
>JBDTTA010000130.1:0-7444 GCA_039930845.1 Gemmatimonadales bacterium | reverse complement strand
GCGGGCAATCGTCTGAGTCACCACCCCTCACAGCCCCGCATGCCGCCGGGCCACCTCGGCGAGCGCCGACCAGTCGCGATCGCCGTCGCCCTGAGCGATGCCTTCAAGCAGATGGTCGCGCAGTATGCTGGCGAACGGCATCGGGGCTCGCGCCTTCTCCCCGGCCTCGAGGGCGAGACGCACGTCCTTGAGCCCCAGCACGAGCCGGAAGCCCGCGGGCTCGTATTTCCGGCTGGCGATCAACGCGCCGTAGCTCTGGTAGACCGGCGCCGCGAAGAGCGTGTTCGTCATCACGTCCAGCAGCGCCGACGGTGGCAGGCCGAAGCGTCCGGTCATGACGACGGCCTCCGCCATCGTCTCGATGGCCGCCGCGATCATGAAATTCCCCGCGAGCTTGAGGGCGTTGGCCTGCCTCGGCTCCGAGCCGATCCGCCAGACGCGCTGCCCGATCGCCTCGAGGAGCGGCTGCACCCGCTCGACTACCGTGTCGTCGCCCGCCACGACGATGTGGAGCTTGCCGGCGGCCGCCGCGTCGGGGCGTCCGAACACCGGCGCGGATACGTAGCCCACCCCGTGACGGGTGTGCTCCTCCACGAGCGTTTCGGCCAGGCCGACCGAGATCGTCGCCATATTGACGTGGATGGCGTTGGCCGGCGCCGACTCCAGCATTCCGGGTGCGAGAAAGACGTCGCGTACGGCCTCGTCGTCGGCCAGCATGGAGAAGACGACGTCGCCGAATGCCATCCTCGGCTCGGTCACCGCCTCCGCGCCAAGCCGGGTCAGCTCTTCGGCCGGTCCGCGGCTTCGGTTCCATACGCGTACATGATGGCCGGCCGCGATCAGCCTCGCGGCCATTCCGCGGCCCATTGCGCCGAGTCCGATGAAGCCGATTTCCATATATGGAGACTGCCTTTCAGGTGACCGGGAATCTGTGCGGCGCGTCACAATCAACATATCCTTAGGAATGCCAAACCTCCGCCCCTTCGTCGGCGCCACGCTCGCGCTGTTTCTTCCCCTGCCACTGTGCGCCCAGGCCGATTCCTCACTCCTCACCGTCGAGCGCATCTTCGCCTCCAGCGAGTTCAGTCCCGAGCTGCTCGGCGGCGTACGCTGGCTCGAGGGCGAGCCCGCCTACACCAGGCTCGAGCCCGACAGCGCGAGTCACGGGGCCCGTGCACTGGTGCGGTACGATGCCGCGAGCGGGCGTCGCCAGGTCTGGGTAGCCGCCGCGCGCCTGGTGCCGCCGGGAGACTCGGCGCCGATCCCGGTCGAGGACTACAGCGTCTCTCCCGACCGGAAGCGGCTGCTTCTCTTCACCAACTCGCAGAAGGTCTGGCGGCAGAACACCCGCGGTGACTTCTGGACGCTCGATCTTTCCACCTGGCAACTGCACAAGCTCGGTGGTCCGGTCGCCGCCCCCTCCACGCTCATGTTCGCCAAGTTCTCACCTGACGGCGGCCGCGTGGCGTACGTGCGGGAGCACAACATCTACGTCGAGAGCCTGGTCGACGGCCGCATTACGCAACTCACGCATGATGGTTCGCGCACGGTGATCAACGGCACCTTCGACTGGGTATATGAGGAAGAACTCAACCTGCGCGACGGTTTCCGCTGGAGTCCCGACGGCCGGCGGATTGCCTTCTGGCAGCTCGACGCCTCAGGGGTGCGGGACTTCGACCTGATCAACGACACGGATTCGCTCTACTCCTTCGTTACTCCCGTGCAGTATCCGAAGGCGGGCACCACCAACTCCGCCGCGCGCGTGGGCGTGGTGAGCGCCGACGGGGGTGAGCCGGTGTGGCTCGATGTTCCCGGTGACCCGCGGAACAACTACATCGCCCGGCTCGAGTGGGCGGCGAGCCCGAACGAGGTGGTGCTCGAGCACCTCAACCGCGCGCAGAACACCATCGAGGTGATGCTGGGCGATGCGAGCACGGGAAAGACGCGCACCATCCACACCGAGCGCGACAGCGCCTGGGTGGATGTGGTGGACGATCTCCGCTGGATCGACGGCGGCCGGAGTTTTCTCTGGATCAGCGAGCGCGACGGCTGGCGGCATCTGTATGTGATCTCGCGGGACGGCTCGAAGTCCCGGCTCGTGACGCCGGGCGCATTCGATCTCCACAACCCGGCGAGCGCCTTCGGTCAGCCCTTCGTCGTCGGCGTGGACTCGGCTGCTGGATGGATCTACTACACCGCATCGCCGGATAACGCGACGCAGCTCTATCTCTATCGCACCAGGCTCGATGGAAAGGGAAAACAGGAGCGCGTCACTCCCAGGGACGAGCCCGGCTATCACCTCTATCGGATCTCGAAGGATGGGCGGTGGGCCTTTCACTCGTACTCGAGGTTCGGGACCCCGACTGCGGTCGACGTCGTCAGTCTGCCGAAACACAGGAGCGTACGAACGCTCGTGGCCAATCGGCGGCTTCGCGACGCGGTCACCCGGTTACGGAAGGGGACGGCCGAGTTCATGAAGGTGGACGTGGGCGGGGGACTCACACTGGACGCCTGGGTCATGAAGCCGCCGGGGTTCGACTCGACAAAGCGCTACGCCGTCCTCTATCACGTCTACGGCGAGCCCGCCAGCCAGACGGTGCTCGACCAGTGGGACGGGAGTGACTACCTCTGGAACCTGATGCTGACGCAGCACGGCTACGTCGTGGCGAGCGTGGACAATCGCGGCACCCCGTCGCCACGGGGACGCGCGTTCAGGAAGGCCATCTACAAGAAGATCGGTCTCGTCAACTCCGCCGATCAGGCGGCGGCCGCGCGCGCCATGCGCCGGTTGTCGTGGGTGGACTCCACCCGCATCGGCGTCTGGGGGTGGAGCGGGGGAGGCTCGACGACGCTCAACGTGATGTTCCGCTACCCCGACGTCTATCAGACGGGTATGTCGGTGGCGCCAGTGCCCGATGAGCGGTTGTACGACACCATCTACCAGGAGCGGTACATGGGGCTGCCGCAGGAGAACGAGGCGGCGTACCACAATGGATCGCCCCTCTTCTTCGCCGACAGCCTTCGTGGCAATCTCCTCCTGGTCCACGGCTCGGGTGACGACAACGTGCATTTCCAGGGCACCGAGCGGCTGATCAACGCACTCGTGGCGGCCAACCGGCCGTTCACGCTGATGGTCTATCCCAATCGGACGCACTGTATCTGCGAGGGCAGCGGCACGGGGCTGCATCTCTTCTCGCTGCTCACCAGGTATCTCGAGCAGCACCTGCCGCCGGGAGGGCGCTGACCAGCAGCCATGGGCGCGGAGCCTGGGACACTGGGAGTCCTGGCCGACGCTCTGCTCGTCGTCCACGGCGCCTTCGTGCTGTTCGTGGTGGCGGGGGGACTTCTCGTCGCGCGGTGGCCGCGCGTGGCCTGGGCGCACCTGCCGGCGGCGTTGTGGGGGGCCGCCATCGAGTTCGCCGGATTTACCTGTCCGCTGACGCCGCTCGAGCAGGCGTGGCGGCGCGCCGCGGGGAAGGGCGGATACCAGGGCGGGTTCATCGAGCACTATGTGACGGCGGCGATCTACCCGTCGGGACTCACGCGCAATATTCAGATTTTGCTTGGGCTGCTGGTGGTGGGCCTCAACGGGTGGATGTACTGGCGGCTCTGGCGGCGACATGGCCGATAGACGCTCAGCCCCCCGCCATCGCTCCCACCACCAGAAACGGCTCCGCGCCCTGCACGACGGCGTCGGGGAGCGGAGTCGTCGGCGGATCGTGCGATAAGTCCTGCTCGCAGGCGAAATATCGGACGAATGGCCGTCGCTGCTGTGTGGCGTGGTCGCGAATCGTGCCACGCAGCACCGGATAGCTGGCCTCGATGGCGTCGAGCACCGCGCGAAGCGTGGCGGGATTTCCGACCTCGACCCGCACCTCCTCGCCAACGCGCGCGAGGGTGCGCAGATGATACGGCAGCACGACCCTGATCATGACAGCGTCTGCACCTCGACCGACAGCACGGCGGGAAGATCGCGAACGATGGCCTTCCAGCTGTCGCCGCCATCGGCCGAGCCGTACACCTGGCCGCCGGTGGTGCCGAAATAGACGCCACACGAGTCGAGAGAGTCCACCGCCATCGCATCGCGCAGCACGTTGACGTAGCAGTCCTTCTGCGGCAGCCCCTTGGTGAGGGCCTCCCACTCGTTGCCGCCGCTCCGGCTCCGATAGACGCGCAGCTTTCCATCGGGCGGATAGTGCTCGCTGTCGCTCTTGATGGGGACGACGTAGATCGTCTCCGGCTCGTGCGCGTGCACGTCGATCGGGAAGCCGAAGTCGGTCGGCAGGTTGCCGCTCACTTCGTGCCACGAGTCGCCGGCATTGTCGCTGCGCATGACGTCCCAGTGCTTCTGCATGAAAAGCACGCCCGGCCGCGACGGATGCATCGCGATGCGGTGGACGCAGTGGCCCACGTCGGCCTTCGGGTCGGGAATGCCCTCCGACCGGAGCCCCTGGTTGATGGGCGTCCAGCTCTTCCCCTCGTCGTCGCTCCGGAACGCACCGGCCGCCGAGATGGCGATGTACATCCGCTTCGGGTTGGCGGGATCGAGGAGGATGGTGTGCAGACACATTCCGCCGGCGCCGGGCGCCCATCTGGCGCCCGACGGGTGGCCGCGAAGACCGGAGAGCTCGTGCCAGCTCCGGGCGCCATCGGTCGAGCGGAAGAGGGCGGCGTCTTCCACGCCGGCGTAGACGGTATCGGGATCGGTCAGCGACGGCTCGAGGTGCCAGACGCGCTTGAACTCCCAGGGGTGCTGGGTGCCATCGTACCACTGGTGGGTGCCGGGGACGCCGTCGTAGTCGAACTCCTTGCCGACCGCCTCCCACGTCTTCCCGCCGTCCTCGGAGCGCTGCATGATCTGGCCGAACCAGCCGGACGTCTGCGACGCGTAGAGCCGGTTTGGCTCTGCGGGTGATCCCTTGAGGTGGTAGATCTCCCACCCCGCAAAGTGGGGCCCGCTCACTTTCCACTTGTCGCGCTTCCCGTCCGCCGTGAGGACAAACGCACCCTTCCGGGTGCCGACCAGTAACCGAACTCCACTCATCCGTCGCTCCTTCCTCGATGGTCCGCGAGCCTCTGCTTTCTGGCGCTCACAATTTCAGTATTCATTCCCGCCCACGCCAGTGTCCCACCGAATCGGCCGTGTTCCATCTTGATGCATTTGTCAAGTACCACCTCGAGTCCCGCCGCCGCGGCGCGCTCCGCAGCCTCCACGGCCGGGATCCGGAGCTGAAACCAGATTCGCGGCACGCCCGCGGCGATGGCCTGATCGGCGACGGTGAGTGTCTCGCGACCGCGACGGAACACCACGGCCAGGTCGAGGGGGAAGGGGACGCTGGCGAGATCGGGGTAGGCGGTCTCGCCGAGCATCGATCCCGCGCCTGGCCTGACGGGGATGACGCGATAGCCGGCACGCTGGAGATAAGTCGCCACGAAGTGGCTCGCGCGCTGGCGCTCACTGGAGAGCCCCACCACGGCGATGGTCTTCGCATCGGCGAGGATGCGGCGGATGACCGCCGGATTCTGAAACCGGCGGCGCTCGTCGTCGGTGAGCGCGGTGTTGAGCGTGATCTCGCAGGAGAATCCCGGCTCAGCGTCCATGGCGCTCGCTCATGCCGCCGCGCGGAGCGCCTGGTCGAGGTCCCACAACAGGTCATCCGCCGTCTCGATCCCCACGGAGAGGCGTACGAGCTCCGGGCCCACCCCCGCCGCGGCAAGCTCGGCGTCGCTCAGCTGCTGGTGGGTAGTGGATGCGGGATGGATGACGAGGCTCCGCGAATCGCCCACGTTGGCCAGATGGGAAAAGAGCTGCAGCGACTCGATGAACCGTCGTCCCGCCAGGCGCGCGTCGCCACCCGACGCCTTGAGTCCGAAGGAGAAGACCGCGCCCGGCCGCCCCCCCATGTATTTCTTCGCCAGCGCATGGTCGGGATGGTCAGGCAGCCCCGCGTACGCCACCCACTCGACCGCAGGATGAGCGCGAAGGAAGGTGGCGACGGCGAGCGCATTCGCGGTGTGCCGGTCCATCCGGAGCGAGAGCGTCTCGAGCCCCTGCAGCAGTAGAAAGGCATTCATCGGCGAGAGGCAGGCGCCGGTGTCCCGCAGCGTCTCGGCGCGCGCCTTCATCAGGTAGCCGTAGTGCCCGAACGTCTCGTAGAACCTGAGGTCATGATACGATGGCGACGGGCCGGCGACGGTCGGAAACCCCGAATAGTCGAACCGGCCCGATTCGGCGATCACCCCGCCGATGCTGTTGCCGTGGCCGCCGATGAACTTCGTCGCCGAGTGGACGACGATGGTGGCGCCGTGCTCGATGGGCCGGCAGAGATAGGGCGTGGCGAAGGTATTGTCCACGATCAGCGGGATCCGCTTCGCGTCGGCCAGCGCCGCCAGCGCCGCCAGGTCGAGAATGCTGCCGCGCGGGTTGCCGATCGTCTCGCCGAAGAGCGCACGGGTCTTCGGCGTGATCGCCTGTTCCCAGTTGTCGATCCGCGTGGGGTCCACGAACCGGACCTGGATGGACAGCTTCTTGAAGGTGTGGGTGAACTGGGTGACCGTGCCGCCGTAGAGGTGCGAGGACGAGACGATCTCGTCACCCGGCGAGAGGAGCGTCATCAGCGCCACCAATTGGGCGGCCATGCCGCTCGAAGTAGCGAGCGCGCCGGTGGCGCTTTCCAGCGACGCGATGCGTTCCTCGAACACGGCGGTGGTCGGATTGCCGATGCGGGTGTAGATGTTGCCATACTGGCGGAGCTCGAAGAGCTGCGCCGCCATCTCGGTGTCGTCGAAGACAAATGACGTCGTCTGGTAGATCGGCACCGCCCGGGCGCCGACGACGGCGTCCGGGATATGCCCGGCGTGGAGCATTCGGGTCTCGAACCCGAAGCTCCGCGGCTGGGTGCTCGTCAGGAACGCGCCGCCAGGCTGGGCGACACCGCCAGCTCCTTCACGGCGCTGGCCAGCCGGTGAACCTTGGCCGCATCTCCGGCGCTCTTCGCCTCGACTTCCACCTCCGTCGCCAGTTTGGCCAATTCGGCCTGCTGTTCGGCTCCCGACGCCTTCTCGGCCGTCGCCAGCGCCTTCCGTGCGGCGGAGATTTCATCCGCTGTCAGTCCCTTCGACCGCTCGAGCTGATCGAGATAGGCCCGTGCCAGGGAGAAGCTCGCCGGCCAGACAAACTTCTGTTGCCCCTGAACGTTCAGATAGTCGAAATGCACCGACTTGGCCGCGTCGATTTCGTTCTTCGAGATGAACCCGCTCGGCGCCAGCTCGAAGATGTCGAGCCCCCGCGCGATCTCCGAGCTCACGATGACGCCGTTGTACCAGTAGGCCGACCACGATCCAGCGCCGACCATTTTGGTCGAGTCCATCGGGCCGCGGTCGAAGAAGGCGATCTCCTTCGGGTGCGCGGCGTCGGTCCAGTCGAACACCGAGATGCCGCCCT
>JBDTTA010000129.1:0-7495 GCA_039930845.1 Gemmatimonadales bacterium | reverse complement strand
TCCTCGTACACGGTGATTTCGTTCCCGACCGGAAGGTAGAACGGCTCCTCCCCTGGCGGATGCCGGAGTCCGTCGGGCAGGCTGCGGGAAAGTGCCGCTGTCCGCTGCGCACTCACGCGATCAGCGCTCCGCCTCTGCGGGGGAGACCGGCCACAGTGCCGGTGCCGTTCTCCGTTTGGGTGCGAGGAAGAAAAAGTCATAGAGATAGAGTCCGACGCCGAGGACGAACAGCAATCCCGTGCCGAGAACCATCAGGAAGTGCACCTGGATTTTCTGCTGGGTTTCCAGGAACCCGAGCCCCATGATCCGCTCGAGATAGGTCTGGCTGATGCCGGCGGCGGCGAAGGCCATGGTCATGCCGAACATGCCGGCCATCTGGAGCCAGAAGGCCCAGAGTCCCGTCGGCGACTCCCCCGCATCCTGATCATGGCCGAACAGCCCCGGCGCCGCATAGGTGATCATCGCGAGGACGATCATCACGTACGCCCCGAAGAACGCCATGTGGGCATGCATCGCCGTGACCATCGTGCCATGGGTCCAGCGGTTCACGGAGGGCCAGGTGTGCGCCAGGCCCAGCACGCCCGCGCCGAGTGCGGAGAAAATGGCGCTCCCGAGCGTCCAGTGGAGCGCCAGCCGGTTCGGGTGGGCCAGCGCCGAACGGCGCATGGCCATGTAGGCGTAGATGGCCATCCCGAGGAAGGCGAGCGGCTCCAGCGCGCTGAAGAACCCGCCGAACACCAGCCAGTAGCTCGGCACCCCGATCCAGTAATAGTGATGCGCGGTGCCGAGGATGCCCGCGATGAAGGTGAGCCCGACGATGACGTAGAGCCACTTCTCCATCACTTCACGGTCGGCGCCGGACAGCCGGATCAGCAGATAGGCCAGGAGCCCGCCCTGCACCATCTCCCAGACCCCTTCAACCCACAGGTGCACCGTCCACCACCGGTAGTAGATGCTCACCGTGTAGTTGTCGTACGTGATGAGCGCGGGGAGATAGAGGATGGCGGTGAGCGCGAGTCCGGCGACCAGCACTCCTTCCGTCGTGGTGAGCCGGCGGGCCTTCCAGATGGTCATGCCGATGTTGTAGAGGAACATCAGCATCACCACCACGATGGCGAGCTTGATCGGAAGCGGCTGCTCCAGCAGCTTGTTCCCCTCGGTCCACCCGAAGAGGTATCCCACCACGCAGACCACGCCCGCGGCGGTCCACAATCCGAGCTGCCAGTACGCCAGCCGCGGCGAGTAGATCTCGGTGCGCGATTCCTCCGGCACCACCCAGTAGGTGGCGCCCATGAAGCCGGTGAGCACCCACACGATGAGCAGGTTGGTGTGGATTTCCTTGCTGATGTCGAAGGGAAGCAGGCCCACGATCGGATCCGGCCCCAGGTACTTGGTGATCGAGAGGATGCCGAACACCATCTGCAAACCGTAGAGCAGGAGGGCCACCACGAAGTAGGGGTATGCGACAGCCTGGGTGCGATAGCGCATGTCCGCTCCTTGCTACTTCAGGGTGACGAGATACGCCACCAGGGCGTCGACCTGCGCCGGCTGGAGCGATTGACCGAAGCCGGGAGGCATCAGGGACTGGCCGTGGCTGGAATAGGTGGGCCCCGACACGAGATCGGCGTTGGGATCGAGAATCGATTCGCGGATGTAGCCCGCGGCGTCGGTGGCCTTGCCGTCATAGTCGTCCGACTTGACCCGCGCGGCGGCGGTGGAGACGATCCCGGCCAGCGACGGGCCAACCAGATTCACGCCCGCGGTGGTGGAGTGACAGGCGAAGCAGCCCGGCGGCGACTGGCGGAAGACCGCCTGACCGACGGCCACGGGATCATTTGACGCCGGCACCGCGGCGGCACCGCCGACGTTCGCGCCCGGAATCGCCGCGCCCGAAACCAGAATCGGTCTGGGTGGCCAGCCCTGGTTGTCGATCTTTCCGACCCAGGTGAGGAAGGCGATGACTTCGTCGATCTCCCGGGCCGACAGCTTCAGGTTCGGCATCAGCCGTCGGTCCCGCTCCTCGTTATAGAATTTCGACGGATCCGCCAGGAAGGAGCGCAGGTACGGGGCACCGCGCTGCTGGGCGATCTTGGTCAGGTCGGGTGCGTAGTAGGCGCCCTCACCGAGGAGCGTGTGACAGTTGATGCAGTCTTTCCGGTGCCACACGTGCTTGCCCGCGATGACTTCCGGCGTGATCTGGTCCGCATGCGTCAGCCTGGGAAATTGCCGGTGTCCGTCGATGGTGAGCGCGATGAAGATCAGCGTGAAGACGCCGGTCGAGCCGAGGAAGAAGGCGCGGGTCTGTCGCTTGGTCATGGGGCCCCCGGGTTAGACGCCGATGTGGCGAAAGTTGCGGAGGGCGATGTACGCGCCGTATCCCGAGGCAATCGTCATCAGAAACAGGATGACCACGCAGAGCACGCGGGTGAGGATGGTGGCAACCGAGACGGGTGGTGCTGAACGAGAACTCTCCATCTCCGGGTCTCCGACAGGGAATTTTTTCATGGGGCGAGGCGGACACGGCCAGTTCCGCATATGTATGTACGGTCCACGGTGGACGTGCGCAACCACGGGAGCCGATTGGACACTCTGCCCCGCCGCCCGTACCTTCGTTGCACCCGGAAAAAATTCCCGTTCCTGTTCCCCGCTCGCGCGACGGAGGGGGATGCCGCGTCCATCGTGAGTCACTCAGACACGCGCCGGATTCGAGAAGGCGTCGTTCGATCCGAGGTTCGACATCGGGAATGAAGGCCAGGTGGCCGAAGGGCACGCGCCGCTCGCGAACCAGCCGCCGCGCGATACCTACCAGGATTTCACCGGCAACGCCGGCTTCACGACGGTCCACGCACGCAACGGCTGGACGGTGCAGAGCCAGATGAGCGTCGCCGGGGTGAGCAACCGGGAAAAGGCGCTGCGCTTTTCCCAGGACGGCAGAAAAGCCCCACGGGTGGACCTCTCGGAGTACCGCGTCGACGTGGAGAAGGGAGTCGCCAGGCTCTCGCTCGGACACGTCACCTGGGGAGGGAACCGGCACCTCGTCAACGCCTTCGGAAGCCGCGGCGCCACCGTCTCCCTGCGGCTCGGCCGCCGGGCCGATCTCACCGCCGCCTGGCTCCACGGCTCGACGATCGTCGGCTGGAGCCACTTCGCCGGCTTCACCCAGGGCGCGGTCAACGATGCGGAAAAGAGCCGCGGCTGGGGGATGCGCCTCGTGGGGACTTCCGCCAGGGCGCCTGCCTTGGTGATGTCGACGGTCAGATCACCGCCCGCCTGCGAGTAGGACCGCGTGATCAGCGCTTGTCGGCTACATCCCGGTCTCGAGCATGATGTGCGCCTTCGGTGTTCCGGGATCCATGATCCACGGCGCGCCCTCGACCGGTGTGGCGGAGAGCCCCGTCGAGGCGACCGTCGCATTGGGGAGGTAGACCACGAACAGCGATTTTGCCTTGGGCGCGGTGCCGCTGGCGGTGTCGAAGCTTCCCGCGGGACCGGTGAGCGAGTAGAGCATCGCGGGGTGCCCGGGCATGGAGAGCTTGCCCGCGCGCACATCGGCGAACCGCACGCTGTCCACCTTCTCCTCGGGCACGCCCTCGGCGCGGAGCGCGCGGCCCCGCGCCATGAACGGCTCGAGCGACTGGTGGTAACAGGCCACGTGGAACTGTTTCCCCTTTGGGTCACTCGCCAGACAGACCATCGGGCCGGTGCCCTTCCGGAGCGTCGTGAGCTTTCCGCGGGATGAGTAGCCGAGCACCGTCGCGTCCGCCCGCAGCTCTTTGGGAGCGGCGAGCACCGCGGCGGCGATCTGTTGTGGCGCCGGCGGCACCTGGGCGCAGGCGATGGTGGTGTTGAGGGCGAGCGCGCCGATCAGGAATCGTCGGTTCACGGTGCTACTGCTTTCCCGCCGGGGCGTTCTGGCTCCACATGTCGTAGACGATCTTCCACGACCCGTCGGCCTGCTTCTTCAGCACTTCGAGGTACTTCCCTTCCTCGGTGGGCAGCGGCTTGGCGCCGGCCTTCTTCGGGGTGAGTGTTGCGCGGTAGGTGCCGACGGCGTACGCGAGGTCACCGTGGCCCTCGACGGCCGTGGTGGTGAGCTCGGTCGGTCCGGTGAACCCGTCGGTCATGGCGGCGTTGTACTTCTTCATCGCCTCGCCCTTGACCGACTCTTCGCCCGGAGGCATGAGTGTCGCGTCCGACGTGTACAATGCCGTGAGCGCCGCAGCGTCACCGGCGGTGGCCGCCCTGGCCCACGCGACGTCGACGGCACGGATCGCGGCCTCGTCCTCGGCGGAGAAACCACCTGGGGCGGCGGCGGATTCGACCCCGGCCGCCGCGGCGTCGGGCTTGGGAGCAGGCTGGCAGGCGAGGGCGGTAAGGGCGATAAGGGCGGGAAAGGCGGAAAGGTTTCGCATGGGTGCCTCCTGGGGAATCCGGCTGGCGTACGAGACCGTGGCATTGAACGTGGGGCGCGGTGCGCCGGTTGGCTAGACCCGCGCGCGCCGACGGTCTATCGCCTTTGCGTATCGGGGAGAGTCGTACACCGCCGCGTTCGACGCGTCTTCGGCAACACCGCGCTCGACGTGGCAACGGTGACCGTCACTCCCAAGGATGGAAAGGCGAATACGAGTCATTACCTGGTGGTCCTTCGCCGCGGCATCAAGGAGTGGTCCATCTTCCGGCTCGTGGTGGTGCCGGAGATGAATGGCATGATGGGTGGAGACTCCTCCTCGCACTGATCTTCCGCTCGTGAGCCGTACATCGTTTCTCCCGTCGCTCAATCTCGCACTCGGCCTTCTGGCCGCGCTCACCCCGCTGCGCCCGCCGGGAGCGCCGTGTCCCCACGGAGCCGGTAGGTCTCGGCGCGCACGATCGCCCAGTAGAGGTCCTGATAGTTCCCGAAGTAGGCCAGCACGGCCGCGGAGTCGCCGGCGGTGAGCGCCGCTCGCACCAGTTGCCGGGCGACCGCGAGATCGCCCTGCGCGAGCGCGACCATCGCTCTGTACAGGATGAAATCGAGATTCCTCGGGGCGAGGGTCAGGGCGGGGCGCCGGCCCGGATGCGGAGACCGGCGCACGACTGCAGGCAGGAACGTCTGGACTACGGTTCGTTCCGCATCGCCAACTGCATTGCCTCCGGCGCACGACTGATCCGCCGCACGATCGCCTCACGGTCGGCCGCCGCCAGGAGCGGCGAGTCCGCGAGCATCTCGGCGCGGTGACCGAGCTCCCAGACCTGGCGCGCGTTTCCCTGCTCCTGTGCGATCCAGGCGGCGTCGAGGTAGGCGAGCGCCGCGGCGCGCAGGTCTCCCCGCGTCAGGGCCTGACCGGCGGCGGAGGTCAGGTCGGACCGGGCGCGCGACCGATCGCCAGCGGCGTAGGTCAACGCCGCGGCCTCGTTCAGGCACCTGAACCCCAGCGGATCCTCGGCTCCCCGAAGCTCCGCCGAGCGACGATGGAGCTGCGCGGCGTCGCGATAGCGGTGCGCCGTCACGAGGGCGGCGGCCGCCTCGTGCAGGCTGTCGGCCCTGGCCGAGCTGATGACCGTGGGCAACTGGTACTGCGCGGTGGCGGCGGCGGGCAAACCGAGGGTCGCGAGCAGAACACCCGCGAGGCGTAAGCGACTGGTGGTTGACGGCTTCATGGTGCACCTCTCTGAACGGAGCGGACCGGCTTCTCGCTTCGAACTGCCGGGATCACCAGTGAAGCTGTGTGCCGGCCCGGCCCTCCGCAGGGGACGTTCGTCCCATGATTTCGGGATTAGCGGAAACTTCACGCTGGGCTGAGAGCGTAGTGGCTTCGACCCGGGAGCCGCTCGCATGAACCTGACGGCAGTCGTTAGTGCAGTCGAAGTCCTGATGTCGCCGCTCGAGTGGGTCAGCCGCGAGGCTTGGCTTGACGAGAGCGTGCGACGGGTGCGCGACGCGTGCGGCGCGGCCAGCCGGGATGGGTCAGCCGATGCGGTGGGGGAACTCGCGGGGCTGTTGCGTCTTCCCGACGACGAGCCGGGGTGGCTGCATGCGGCGCTGGAGTCGCCGGATTCGGAGCGATGGGCCCCGACGTTTCCCGCTACGACCGATGGCTCCGAGGCGCTCCTGGTCGTCGTGTCGCTTCGGTGCGCGCTCGTCGCCGGCCTCGCGACCCTGCCGCTGGAGCTTCCAACAACCAGGGAGCTGCGCGTCAGCTTCGGACTTCGGGGCCGCGAGCCCCAGGTCGCGCTGCTCGCCGCGGAAGGACTCTCGAACGCGGCGATCGCCCAGCGGCTGCGGCTCAGCGCGCACACGGTCCGCCACTACCTCGAGCGGGTGCTCGGCCGGCTCGGCCTCCACACACGGAAGGCGCTGGCCCTCCATCTCATGGGTGGCGGTGGGGAGCGCCCGCAGCAGGGGAATCGGCGGTCACACTAGAGGAAATACGAAGCCACTCTGGCCGAACCGGGGGAAGTGCTGCATACTCCGGAGTTCGGAAGTAACGCCGGTCACAGACCCGGTTCGGCGGCTCCGCCAGTATATAGCCTGCCTTCCTTGGAGCCAGTAGTGGCATCGCGCATTCTGGTGGTGGACGATGAGCCGGCGGTGCGGGAGCTGGTATCCCGAGCCCTCCGAGACGATGGACATGAGGTGGTGAGCGTTGCTGACGGCAAGGTGGCGCTTGGGAGGGCGAGCGAGGGCGACATCGATCTGGTCATCACCAACAGCCGCATGCCAGGAATGTCGGGCGCCGAGTTGATCGCCATCCTCAGCGACCGGTTCCCCGGCCTCCCCCTCCTGCATATCGATGATCCCAGTCAGACGACCAGCCGGGAACACCGGGTGCCGGACGACGTCGTCACGCTTAACGAGCCGTTCAGTCCGACGTCGCTGCGTGTGACCGTAGAGGGGTTGCTGGCGCGGAAGCGGTAGTTAGCATTTAAGCTGGACGCTCCAACACTTCCGGCCACTTCCAGCCGCCCCGCTGGGGCCAGGGCTACATTGCCATCGCCATTGCACCTCCATAAGGGTGCCCACATCGTCGTGGCTGACCGTAGCCTCGAATTGCTCAGCTTCATGGTGAACACCCTCAGAGAAGCCGATCACTGTGTGTTCCAGGCGTCCGATGGGGTCGCCGCGCTCGAGTTGGCGCTGAGCCTCCGCAACGTCGATCTGCTCGTCAGCAATACCCACATGGAGGGACTGAACGGACCGCAGCTCATCCGACAGACCCGCCAGAAGCTGCCGCACCTTCCCATCCTGTACATCAAGAATCACGACGCCGAGCATGAAGGAGTGCCCGAAGGGCTCCCACCCGACGTTCCCACACTGGCCGAGCCATTTACGGCGCAACAACTGCTCGCGGCTGTGGAGCCGCTGATCGATCGGCGACAGTCTCAGTTGGATCCCGGAGACCCGCGGCATCCCCGCGGTTGACCGACCTGAATGCAGATCGTGGAGACCCCTGGCGATCGATGAGGGCGGTGGGACTCGAACCCACGACCTAGGGATTAAAAGTCCCTTGCTCTA
>JBDTTA010000128.1:0-7520 GCA_039930845.1 Gemmatimonadales bacterium | reverse complement strand
AACCGGGAAGGCGAGCGAAGGCCCGAAGCCAGGAGACCTCTCCGTTCGCGCCACCATGGACACCCTCGGGGGAGGGTTGGTGGCGCGCTCGACGGCTCCTCAGCGTCGCTCACGCCCATCTCTCCGGCCAGGGAGATGGGCGGTTTCATTCGCGTCGCTTCCCGTGTTGAGTGGAATTTCAGTCTGTTGTTCCCGCTGGTGCTGGCGGGGACGCTGTCCTGCTCGGGAGCTGCCGGTGTTGCGGGTAACGCCTCGATCGTCGACGATGCCGGCGACACCGTCGCCGTGCACGCCCCAGCCACTCGCATCGCTTCCCTGATTCCGGCCACCACCGAACTTCTCTTCGCGATCGGCGCCGGCGCCTCGGTCGTGGGCCGGACGACGTGGTGCGACTACCCCGCGGCGGCACTGTCGGTCCCCAGCCTCGGCGACGGCATCAGCCCCAATCTCGAAGCGATCCTCGCCAGCCATCCCGACCTGGTCGTACTCTACAACTCGACACGCAACGCAGACGCGGCCGCCCGACTCCGTTCGGCCGGCATCGCCGCCGTCCGCCTCAACACCGATGAGCTCACCGACGTGGGCCGGATCGCGAGACTGCTCGGACGGGTGAGCGGACACCCCGGCGCCGCGGACTCGCTGGTCGCGGCGTTCGATACCGCGCTGGCCGCCGCCACGGTCCCGCCGGCGGGGGCTCGTCCAAAGGTGCTGCTCCTCGTCTGGGAGCAGCCGCCGATGACGATCGGCCACGGCAGCTTCCTGAGTGAGCTCGTCGAGCGGGCGGGTGGCCGGAATCTCTTCGACGATGTCGCCAGGTCGGCAGGCACGGTGAGCATCGAGGCGGTCGCGTCTCGTGATCCCGATCTCATCCTCACCGCCGCCGATGGCCCCGCGTCCTTCATCACCCGGCCGGAATGGCAGGTCGTGCGCGCGGTGCGCGAGCGTCGCCTCATTCAGGTGAAGGGCTCCGAGTTCAACCGACCGGGGCCGAGGTCGCCGGCGGCGATCCGGGAACTGGCCGGGCGGATCCGCGAGGCGCTGCGGTGAGCCGTATTCGCGTCGCGGTCCTGCTGCTCGCGGTGGCGGTCTGTCTCGCCGCCGGACTGAGCGCCGGCAGCGTGCCCCTTTCGCCCGGTGAGGTGTGGGCGGGGCTCAGAAGCGCCGACGCGCCCGCCTCGGTAATCGTGCGCGAGCTGCGGGCGCCGCGCGTCCTGCTCGCCTTTCTGGTCGGGGGAAGCCTTGGTGTGTGCGGCGCGGCGCTTCAGGCGATGATCCGGAACCCGCTCGCCGAGCCATACCTCCTCGGACTGTCCGGAGGAGCCGGACTCGGCGCCGTGCTCGCCATTGCCACCCATGCCGCGGGCCCCTGGGCAGTGCCGGTGGCCGCGTTCGTCGGGGCGCTCGGTGCGGTGGCCCTCGTTTACCGGTTGAGCCTCGTCGTTGGCCGACGGCTCGACCCCCGTGTGCTGCTCCTCTCGGGCGTCGTGGTCGGCTCGTTCTTCATCGCGCTCATGAGCAGCATCATGGTGCTCTCCGATTCCGCCGCCACGCGCAATGCCTTCCTCTGGCTCCTCGGCGGCTTCGGGTCGTCGTCGTGGCAGTCGCTCGCCGTGTTCGCCGCGTACTCGGTCGTCCCGCTGGGCATTCTCGGATGGAACGCCAGGAGTCTCGATCTCCTCGCGCTCGGCGAGGAGCCCGCTCAGTATCTCGGCGCGAACGTGGAGCGCACGATGCGGGTCGTCTACGTCTGCACGGCGCTGCTGACCGCCGCGAGCGTGGCGGCATGCGGGATCATCGGGTTCGTCGGTCTCGTCGTGCCGCATGCCGTGCGCACCGTCTCCCGTCCCATTCATCGCAGTCTTCTGCCGCTCGTCTTCCTCGCCGGGGGCTGCTTCCTGGTGCTCTGCGATGTTGCATCGCGGGTCGTCGTGCGCCCCCTCGAGCTGCCGGTCGGGGTGATTACCGCGCTGGTGGGTGTTCCGCTCTTCGCGGTCCTCCTCCGGAGGACGCTGGCGTGATCCTCGAGGCACGCCACATCACCGTCCGTTATGGCCGAGCCGACCGTCCGGCGCTTCGGGACGTGAGTTGCCGTGTCGAGGAGGGATGCATGGTGGCGGCGGTCGGGCCGAACGGCAGCGGCAAGACCACGCTGGTGCGCGCGCTCTCCGGCTTGGTGCCGCTCGAACGGGGATCGGCTTCGATCGGAGGTCGAAACGTGGCCGCCTGGCCGCGAAACGAGCTCGCGCGGGTGGTCGGCGTACTGCCGCAGCGCGAGGAAATTCTCTTCCCGCTCAAAGTGGAGGAAACGGTCATGCTCGGGCGCTACGCACGCCTGGGCCCCATTGCGCGGATGGGTGAAGCCGACCGTGCCTCGGTTCGCAGTGCGCTCGAGCGCTGCGACGTCGAGGGGCTCGCCGGGCGAACGGTGGATTCGCTCTCGGGCGGCGAGTGGCAGCGGGTACGCCTCGCCCGAGCGCTCGCCCAGGAGCCGCGTACGCTGATGCTCGATGAGCCCACCGCGTCGCTCGATGTCCGGCACGAAATGGAGCTGTTCGAGCTGTTTCGCAAATTGGTGGACGATGGTCTCGCGGCGCTCGTGATCACGCACCATCTCAACCTCGCCGCCCGGTTCGCCGATCGCATGCTGCTGTTGAACGAAGGCGAGCTCGTCGCCGAGGGAACACCTGCTGAGGTCCTGACGCGGGAGATGCTGGGTCGTGTGTTCGAGTGGCCGGTGGCGGTCACCCGCTGGCTCGACGGCTCGCCTCAGATCGTGCCGTTGCGTCCCGGGGAGTCGGGCACGTGAGCGCCCGCGCGACAGTGCTGGCGCTCCTCGCCATGCTGCCGGCCACGGCGCATGCGCAGTCACCGGCGCGGATCGTGGGCCGCGTCGCCGACGCGACCACGGGCTCGCTTCTCGCGGCCGCGGAGGTACGGCTGGGCGACCGTCGGACCACTACGTCGAGTGAGGGCGCGTTCGTCCTCGGCGCGCTGCCTGCCGGTCGGGGGACGCTCGAGGTGCGCCGGGTGGGCTACATCCCGTGGAGCGGAGTGGTGGACGTCGTGCCCGGACTCGAGCGCACCGTCATGGTCGAGCTCTCGCCGCTGCCCCTCCGTCTCGACAGCATCAGTGTCGTCGCTCTACCCGGCGCGATCTCGATCTCCGGCGACGAGCTCACCAGCCGTGGTGGCGATCTCGCACGTGCGCTCGACGGGTGGGAGGGTGTCGTGGTGCGCCGTACGGGAAGCGGTGCGCCCGCGTCTCCCCAGCTTCGTGGAGGCGGACCCGATGAGGTGCTTGTGCTGGTGGACGGATTCGCGGTCAACGACCCGTTCACCGGACGTGCCGATCTCGCGAGGATTGCGAGCAGGGAGGTGGATCGCGTGACGCTGTTGCCCGGCGCGCAGGCGGTCCGGCAGGGAAACCGCGCCGTCGCGGGCGTGATCGTCATCGACACACGGAGGCCCCTGCGTCCCGAGGGGACCGCCTGGATGACCGACCATGGCGCCCGGGGCCTCAGGCTCGGCGCGTCGGCGGGGAACGCCGTACTCTCGGCGTCGAGCGAGCGCTATGCCGACGGCTTCCCGTATACGGTCCCCGACGTTCGCGGGGGCGGCGAGGGCAAACGACTCAACGCGGGTGGGGAGCTTTATACCGCCTCCGCGCGACTCGACGGGCCGGTGGAGCTGTCGGTCAGGGCTTCGCAATCGGATCGCGGCCTTCCCGGCACGACGACCAATCCGACCCTCGCGGCCCGTGCGCTCGATCGTACCGTGTTTGTCGGAGCCCGTCGAGCAGGCATGCTCGCCTGGAGCGGGTCTGTCCAGTGGCTCGAGGCCCGGGCGGAGGACCCGACCCCACCGACCGGCCTGGCCTACGACAGCTACACGCACGGCCTGGGCGGAACTCTCGAGGTGGGCTATCGCATTCCGGTCCGTATCGCCGGCTGGGGTGGGGAGGCCGGCGTCGCCACCGAGGGCCGCGGCGATCGGTTCGGAGGCGACGGTGTTCGCGACGGTGCCTCGTTCACGCACGTGGCGCTGAGGTGGGACGCGTCGATACAACGGGGGACGTCATCGACGTGGACCCTCTCTCCCGCCGCCAGGCTGGATGTGTGGACTGGCCAGGGAACGCCGCTCGCCAGCGCGCGACTCGACGCGGGATGGCAGCATGGGCGCACGGGCCTTACGGCGGCGATCGGCAGCGCGGTCACTCCCCCGGTGCTTGCCGATCTGCTGTTCCGGGAAGGTGTCGGCGTGCGGGTCAACCCGGATCTCCGTCCCGAGCGGGTGCGCTGGGAAGCGGAAGCCGGCATCCGCAGGGAGCTCGATGGCGGCAGCCTCTCCGCACGAGTGTTCTACGGCCGCGTGGGTGACATGATCGTCTGGGCGCCCGATTTCAGGTTCATCTGGAGCCCACGCAATTTCGATGTCGTGCGGCGTGGCGTGGAGATGAGCGCCGGTCTTCGTCCCGCGGCGACGCTGAGGATGGACGCCATCGTCACGTACAGCGCCGTGACGTACGACATCCCCGGTGGCGCGCAGGTGCAGTACCGCCCGCGTGTCACGTATGCCGCTTCATTGGTGTGGTCTCCAGGCGCATGGAGTGCGGACCTGCGCTGGCACCGCATCGGCGAGCGTTTTCCCAACGGCGCCGGCACCAATCCTCGCCCGGCGTTCTCACAACTCGATGTCGGGCTCGAGCGCCCCCTCGGGGAGGTCCTCGGCGCGCGCCTGCAGGTGAACGATCTCACCAACACGCGCGCCCAGTTCATCGCCGGCTATCCGACCCCCGGACGTACCTTGACCGCCACCCTCAACTTCCAACTCCCGTGAACCCAATGCGAGTCATCCTCTGTATTGCATGCATCGCGGCCCTTACCGTCGGGTGTGCCGACACCAACGCGCCGGCACCCGAGCCTACCGAGGCGCTGCTTGCCGTCAACAGCACGGCGGCCACCTTGAGCATCGTGCCCGTGGACAATCCCTCGGCCGGGGTGCAGGTGCCGCTTGGGGGCACGACGCCAACACCGGTCGGGGTCTCGGCGCTCGGACGGACCGCGCTGGTGCCGCTCGGGCTCGATAACGCGGTCGCCGTCGTCGATCTGGTCGATGCCAAAGTCGTGCAAACGATTCCGTTACCCGACAATTCGGGGGCGACCGGCTCCGCGATCGTGGACGACTCCATCGCCTTCGTGGCGAACCCCAACCTCAACACCGTCTCGCGTCTCAACTATCGCACAGGTGCTGCCACTGAAACGCGGGTCGGGGTCTACCCGCAGGGAATCATCTACGCCCGCGGAAGGGTCTTCGTGCTGAACGGCAACCTGGTGAACTTTGCGCCGGCCGGACCGAGCTGGATCACGGTGCTCGACCCCACTACCAGCGCCCAGGTCGATTCGATCGCGCTCACCGGACCGGGCAACGCAGGGTATGCCGTGCTCGGTGCCGACGGCCTGTTGTACGTGATGAGCGTCGGTAGCTTCTTCGAGGGCGATGGGCGGCTCTCCATCGTGGACCCGGTCGGACTGATGGAGATGGCGAGCTTTACCGGATTCGGCACGGCGCCGGGCAACGTGGCCGCCGACGGCGGCAACGAGATCTACGTCAGCTCGTTCTCCGAAGGATTGATGGAGTTCGACACCGAGGCCAATCAGGTCGTGCGCGGGGCAGGAAACGGGGTAGCGATTCCGGGCAACGCCGCTGTGGCCGTGGACAGCAAGGGACGAGTCTACGCCATCGAGAGCGGGCCGTGCCAGGGGGGTAAACCGGGAAAGGCGCACGTGCTCGATTCGGCGCTGGTCGAGAAAAGCGTGATTGACCTTGGTGAGTGCCCTGCCGGGGCGATCACGATCCAGATTCCGGCGGAGTGAGCGGTATCTTTCGGGGATGAGCCTCGTCAGCACCCAGGCGATCGTGTTGTCCGCCGTCCGATACAGCGAAACATCGAAGATCGTCCGCCTTGCCACCCGGAGCTCCGGGGTGCAGAGCGCGATCGCCAAGGGTGCGCTCCGCCCACGCAGCCGCTTCGGCGCGGCGCTGCAGCTTCTCAGCGAGGGCCACGCCCACCTTCTCACCAAGGAGAACCGCGAGCTCCACACGCTCACCGCGTTCGATCTCACGCGGCTGCATGCCGGCCTCGCCGCCGATCTTTCCCGGTACGCCGCCGCGTCCGCCCTGGCGGAGGTCATGCTCCGCTTCGCTCCACCCGATCCTCACCCCGAGAGCTTCGACCTCCTGCTCAATGCGCTCGGCGGTCTCGAGTCGGCGCCGGCACCGGCCGTGGAAGCGCTGGGACTCCGATTGCTCTGGCAGTTGGTGAGCGTCCTCGGCTTTGCCCCGTCGCTCGCGGCGTGCGTGTATGATGGCGCGGTGCTCCCCGCAGACGGCCCATTGTCCTTCAGTGCGCGCCAGGGGGGTGCGCTCTGCGTCGCGTGCGCGGCCCGCCACGCCGCTACGGAGCTCCCGGCGCGGTCGCGCTCCGATCTCGTCGCGCTGCTCGCCTTGAGCGCGCCGCTGCCGGCGCTCGATGCCCGCCACGCCGCCGCTCACCGACGGCTGCTCGCACGCTACATCCGGTATCACCTCGCCGAAGGCGCTGAGCTGCCGGCGCTCGACTTCTGGACCCGGCGGCCGTGGGAGGCAGCCTGATCGTCGGGATGGCGGGCCACATCGATCATGGGAAATCGGCCCTGGTCACCGCGCTTACCGGCGCGCCGATGGACCGCCTCGCCGAGGAGCGACGGCGCGGCATCACGATCGATCTGAATTTTGCCCCGCTCGCGCTGGAGGATGGCGGTGTCGCCGGTGTGATCGACGTCCCCGGGCACGAGGACTTCGTCCGCACCATGGTGGCCGGGGCGTCCGGCGTAGACCTGGCGCTGCTCGTGATCGCGGCCGACGAAGGGATCATGCCCCAGACGCTGGAGCATCTGGCGGTTCTCGAGCATCTCCGTGTGCCGGCGGGAATACCGGTGATCACCAAGGCCGATCTCGCGTCGAAGGAAGATCTCGAGTCATTGTCCACGGGAATCGAGGATCGGCTGACCACATCGATCGTCCGGTTCGAGCGGCCAGTCGTGACATCGGTGCGCAGTGGCGAAGGCCTTGGCGAGTTGAAGACGCGCATCGCCGCCTCGGCGGGCCGGGTGGCGTGGCGGATATCGAGCGATTACTTCCGGCTCCCCATCGACCGCGCCTTCTCGGTGCCGGGCGTCGGCACCGTCCTGACGGGTACGGCGTGGTCGGGGACGATCGCCGTCGGAGACGAAGTTCTCATCCTTCCCGGGACACTTCGCGGTCGGGTGCGCTCGATCGAAAGCCACGGCCGGTCCCTCCAGCGCAGCGAGCCTCGAGCGCGAACGGCAGTGGGGCTTGCCGGCGTCGACCGCTCGGCGATCGATCGGGGGGGCGTGGTCGTCGCGCAGGGCGACCCGTGGCAAGTGACGACCGCGTTCGACGCGGAGCTCACGGTGCACGTCAATGCTCCGCGCCCGATCGGGACTCGCACCCGCATTCGC
>JBDTTA010000127.1:0-7541 GCA_039930845.1 Gemmatimonadales bacterium | reverse complement strand
GAGATGATGTCGGCCCAGATGCCGGACAATGTCCGCGCGGAGAGCGACAGCACCGCGGGCGCTGGATTCATGATGCCAGCGAGCCGATGGATCTCGCCATCGGACACGGCGCACACCTCACAGAGCCCCTGCGAGATGAGAAGATCGGGCGCCAGGCCGGCGAGCGCGTTGGCGTCCACGGCGATCACCGATTCGGCGGACCCCCTCAGACGCCGAACCTCCGCGTCGATCGCGGCACTCGAAGCGGAGGTGTCGATGGGACTCGCGGTCAGACGAGGGAGTCGCGTTATCTCCGGCGGGTAGTCACATTCGTGCGAGACCCCCACCAGGGCGCCCGATCCACCGATGGCCACGACGATTTCCGTCGCAGCCGGCAGGAGCGTGACGACTCTCACTCCGGCTGCTCAGCTCCGGGCCACCCGGTAGAGCACCAGGGCCATGGCCGCAAACACGATGATCGCCGGCAGGTTGGCCTCGGTCAGCGACCCGAGCGCCCGCTGCAGCCCCGCGATGTGCGAGAGGTAGTCGGCGGCCGGTACATGGGCCGCGTCGGCCTTGCCGACAAACGCCGCGGCCACGCCGGCAATGGCGATGCCGGCGAGCGCACCGCCCGCGATGAGCCCGCTCGAGAAGAGCACGCCCGGTCCCGACTCCACTTCGGCGATCGATCGCTCGGTGCCGCGCGTGCGCCGCTCGACGAGCCAGCGGACCACCCCCCCCGCGTACATCGCCGCCGAGGTGGAGATCGGCAGGTAGACCCCCACGGCGATCGGGAGCGACTGCAGCCCCATCAGCTCGATGGCGATCGTGAGGAAGACGCCGATCAGCACCAGTCCCCACGGCAGCTTCTGCGTGAGGATGCCGTCGGTGACGAGCGCCATGATCGTCGCCTTCGGGGAATCGAGCTTGGTGATGGGTCGTCCGTCGAGCTCGCGGATGCGGCCGCCGATGCCGGGATCCACGAGGTATCCGATTTCCCGGCTCTCCGGATTCACGAGATACTTGCCGGGCAGCACGCCCTGTATCGGCAGGTTCACCCGGATGACTTCCCACTCTTTTCCGCCATGCTGCATCCGCTCGCCAAGCGCCGTGATCGAGCGGTCGGCCCCGCCCCCCGCCGATGCCTCGAGCGTGACGCCGGGGTGGGCCTCCGGGACGATGGTGGTGTAGCTGTTGTTGAGCAGCGTCAGCGTCCATCCGACGGCGAGCGCCGACGTCACCGCGCCCGCCACGATGGCGATCTGCTGCCGGCGCGGTGTGGCGCCCACGAGAAAGCCGGTCTTGAGGTCCTGGCTCGTGGCACCCGCATTGCTCGCGGCCACGGCGATCACACCCGCGATCGAGATGGCGCCGACGCGGTGATCCACGCCGGTCCAGCCGATGAGCAGGAAGATGGCGGTGGTGCCGATGAGCGCGGCGATGGTCATGCCGGAGACGGGGTTCGCGCTGACGCCGATCTCTCCGGTGATGCGCGACGACACCACGACGAAGAAGAATCCGAAGACCACGATGAGCAGCGCGCCGAGGAGGTTGACCGAGAGCTGCGGCAGCGCGGTCAGCAGCAGCGCCAGCGCCGCCGCTCCGGCCAGCGTGACCCAGATCGGAAGATCCACGTCGGTGCGGAGGCGGGTGGTGGCGTCGCCGAGACTGCCGCGCAGGTCCTGAAAGCCGGAGCGGAACGCGGAGACGATGGTGGGCAGGGACCGGATCAGCGCGATGATGCCCGCCGTGGCGACGGCCCCCGCTCCGATGTAGAAGACGAAGTTGGCGCGTACCTCGTTCGGGCTCATGTCGGCGATGAGCTTGGTCTCGGCAAAGATCGGCTTGGTCAATCCGCTGCCGAACAGCTTGATGGCGGGGATGAGCACCAGGTAGGCGATGCATCCGCCGGAGAAGAGATAGCCGGAAATGCGCGGACCGATGATATAGCCGACGCCGAGCAGCTCGGGGGAGACTTCGGCGGAAATGGACGCCCCGCGATACCCCTGTGATATCCAGCCCGGATACTCATTCCACGCCTTGAGGCCCGACATCAGAAACTTGTACACGAAGGCCAGCCCGAACGCCTGGAAGAGCCGCCGCGCCTGCAGACCGCCTTTTTCTCCGGCGATGAGGACCTCGGCGCAGGCCGTCCCTTCGGGATACGTGAGCTTGCCGTGCTCCTTCACGATCAGCGCGCGGCGCAGAGGGATCATCAGCAGAATGCCCATCACGCCGCCGACGACCGCCACGATCGCCACCTTGCTTACGCTCAAGTCGTATCCCATGAGCAGGATCGCCGGGAGAGTGAAGACGATTCCGGCGGCGATGGACTCGCCGGCGGAGCCGGTGGTCTGGACGATGTTGTTTTCGAGGATCGTGGAGTGTCCGAGCGTCCGGAAGAACGCGACCGAGAGCACCGCGATCGGTATCGACGCGGACACGGTGAGCCCGATCTTCAGCGCCAGGTATACGCTCGACGCGGCGAAGACCAGTCCGAGCAGCGCGCCGAGGATCAGCGCGCGAATGGTCAATTCGGCCGGCGACTGCGTGGCGGGAACGAAGGGCTGAAAAGGCGGCGCCCCGGTCGGGGGCGGGGTCTGGGCACGCAGCGCCATGTCGATTCCAGAGATGAGAGGGGGTAAGCTAACCGGTGCAAGGTAGAGGCTTGGCGGCGGAGCGTCCAGAACAAGGGTGACTGGAGTCACCGCGCGCCCAATACCCGTCCAGCTATGATCGGCCGTCCTTAGGACGTGGCGCAACTCTTCTCGCGGAGGCCGGTATGTTGTGGACGATCTTCGTCATCCTGCTGGTGTTGTGGCTCGTTGGAATGGTATCCTCCTATACGCTCGGCGGGTTCATTCACATCCTGTTGGTCGTCGCGCTCGTGGTCCTGGTGATCAACCTCATTCAGGGACGCAAAGTGGTATGAGGCTCGGCACGCTGGTTGGAATCGTCCTGGTCGTCCTCGGTGTCGTCGGTCTCGCCCTGGGCGGCTTCTCCTTCACCCGCAAGGAAAAAGTGGTCGACCTTGGCCCCATCGAGGCCACCGCCGACAAGAAGCATTCCGTGGCGATTCCGCCCATCATCGGCGCAGTCGCCGTGGTTGGCGGCGTGCTCCTGATCGCCGCGACGAGCCGACGCCGAGGGTAGTCGGCCCATCCACGAGTCCTGACCTCTCCTCGTCCGCGAAACCGCCGGCACGACTGAGCGCGTTCCTCACGCAGGTACCGGAGACCGACGTTCTCTCGACGTGAGGGGGGCCTTGCCGAAATCCGAACGTCCTCCCGCTCCCGGAACCGGGGCGCCCGTCCCCGGTCGTCCGGTCCGGGGGCTCGCGCTCAAGGACGAGGCCTCGATCCGCGAGCGCCTCGTGGCCCGGGATGAGCAGGCGCTGGTCGAGCTCATCGAGATCGCCAGCCCGTGGCTGCTGGGCCTGACCCAGTCGATGCTGAGCGATGCCGATGAAGCAGAAGAGGTGGTGCTCGAGGTCTTCGGGTCGGTCTGGGAGCGGGCTGGATCGCTGGGCGAGGGGCATGACATGCTCCTGCCGTGGTTGCTCCGGATCACCCGCAATCGGGCCATCGATCGCCTGCGCCGCCGGGCGCGCTGGCGGCGAAAGATCGCCCGCGCCGCGGCGTACGGTGAGGTCCCGGTGGGCCAGCCCGCGACGGCCGAGTTCAACGAAGCAGCCCGGCCAGGGTGGCACGTGCACGAGTCGGTGCACGCGGCCCTCGCGGCCCTGCCGGCGGAGCAGCGCGACGTGATCCGATTGGCGTATTTCCGTGGGCTCACGCATTCCGAAATCGCCGCGGAGCTCTCGATTCCCATGGGCACGGTGAAGACCCGGCTTCGGCTCGCCTTCGACAAACTGCGGGCCGCACTTGGCCCGCTCAGGGATTGGGTGGTATGAACGCTCACGACTGGTACGTCGAGAATCGGGCGGCGTTCGTGGCGCGGAGCCTCGAAGACGACGAGGAACGCGTCTACCGCCAGCATGTCCAGCATTGTGAGGAATGCGCGGGGGAAGTGCGGCGCATGGAGCGCGAGCTCGCCTGGCTGCCGATGGGAGTGCTTCCGGTCGCGCCCGCGCCCGGCTTTGTACGCCGTGTCTCGGCCGCCGTGCTCGACCGCCCGGCCGGGTGGCGCAAACGGGTGCCCTGGCTTCTGGCCGCGGCGGCGCTGGTTCTGGCGGTGGGCCTGGGGGCGCGGAGCAGGGCCGAGGGGAGCAGGGTGCGCGCCCTCCTCGCCGACAGCGAAACGAGAATGATGGCGCTCGAAGACACGCTCTCCGTTCTCCGGAGCGCGCATCAGGTCCTGCAGATTCCGATCTCGATGGAGGGAAAACACGGGGGGATGCTGATCTTCCAGGACACCGGCTCGCACCGCTGGGGCGTCATCGTCCACGGCCTCCCGCCGGCGCCGACGGGGAATGTCTACCAGTTCTGGTTTATCACCGAAACGGGCATGGTGCGATCGGTGGCGGTCAACGTCGACACGTCGCGTCCCGCCTTCCTCACCCTGTCGATGCCCCCCGTGCCGGCCCCGGTCATGGGCGCCGCGCTCACCGTCGAGCCGGCGATCAGCCGCTCATCGGAGCCGCAGGGGCCGCAGCTCGCGCACGTGACGTTTTAGAGAGGCGGTCCGGCCGCGGCTCAGTGAGCGCCGGAGGAGTCGGCAAGGAGGCTGTCGGCCCACCACGATGGAGCGGCCGTCTGCTCGCCGCCTAGCTGCACGGGGACCTCTTCGACCGTGTCCGCGGGAATGACGACGCCGTGCGCGCCGAGCTCCCTGAACAACTTCCACTGCGCCTGGCGGGCCGCATACGGCCGGGGGCCGTTGTACATGAGCGCCACCAGCAGCGTTCCCTCGGACCGGCCGAGATACCCCACCACCGTCGATACCGTACCCAGCGTCCCGGTCTTGGCCCGGACCACGCCTTCGCCGGGAAAGCCGGCGTTGAGCCGGCGCAGCGTACCGCTTCCGTTGGCCGGAAGGAGCTGCGGAAAGTTGCGCCCGGCCGCCGTCTCGGGGAAACGGGCCAGATACCTGACGAAGGTTTGCGGCGTGACCCGGTCGTCGTAGGAGAGGCCGCTTCCGTCTACCAGATACACGCCGTTGCTGTCGCCGGTGATCTGCCGGACGTGGTCGGTAAGGAGCGTGGGTCCCCGCACCCGCCCGCCGGCCCACTGGAGCAGCAGCTCGGCGCCGAGATTGAGGCTGCGCCTGTTGATCTCGCTGGCCAGCGAATCGAGAGACGCCGAGGAGACTTCGCCGAGAACCTGGGGCCCGCCGACCGGGGGTGGTCCCATGTAGGCGACCGGATTCCACGCAATTCCCGCACGGCTCAGCGATGTCTTCCAGACCGCGGTAAGCACGGCAACCGGATCGTTGGTGACTGCCGTGAGACGCCGCGCCCCGGCCCGGACGCCGATCGTTCCCGTGACCACCCAGCCTCCACCTGCCCGCGGATGCAGCGCCAGCCGCGACCGTCGGCCCGAGCGAGTCGTCGCACTGACGGTGACCATGGGACCGATGCCGTCCGGCGCCGTTTCGATGACGCGAACCCGCTGGCCCGGCTTGAGGCCGGGCTGTACCGTCACCCAGACCACATTCTCGTGGACGGTGAGCGGACCGACGAGCGGCGCGAAGATGCGGCCGCGGTGTCGAGAGGACCAGGCCGCGGGATATGTAGCATCGGCCGGGCCATCGGCGCTCTGCACCTGGAGAGGGCCGGTGAGCTTTCGAATTCCATGGCTGTAGAGCTCCGCGGCCAGATCGTAGAGTGTCGGTCCCGAACCTTCAGCGCGCTCGAGGGAGGGATCGCCATTGAGCTCGAGCGCCCAGCTGCCGATCCACTCTCCCGTGGCCGGATCGAGCGAACCCTCCCCGATGACGCGGGTGGATCGCCTTGCGCTACCACCGAGCACCGTCCTGGCAAATCCGGTCGTGAACAGCTTGACGGTGGACGCCGGCATGAGCGGCTGTCCCGGATTGTTGCTCCAGAGGAGCTGGCCCGATTCATCGGCGATGGCGACCCCCCACTGGCCGGGAGCCGTGTGGCGAGTACGTTTGAACCAGGCTCCCATCCTGTTGGTGAGCCATTCCGGGCTGGTCTGGGCATGAAGCGGCACCGCCAGATCACCGGGAGGAGCCAGCAGTGTCAGGGCAACAGCACAGCGGATGATCCAGACTTTCACGAAGCTCCTTGGAACGGATCTGTATCGTCAAGTAGAGTAACGATTTACCGAGTTTTCGCAGGTCGGCGCGTTCGGCTGGCTGCGGAGAGAGCCAAAGCAATCTATATTGGGGCGCAATTCCCGGGCCCCCGCACACTTCAAGAGTGACCGCTATCACCGCTCAACGGGCGCTATTTCATTACACTGTCCGATCGCTGAGTTCCGCCGTAGCGCGCCCTGGCGGTTCCTGGAACTCGCTGAAGTTACGGACACCAATCGGAGGAAGACGAATGCGAGCTCACATCCCCGGACGCTACGCCGCCATGGCACTTCTGCTGGGCGGGTTGGCCTGTGCAGGCAACAAGGCCGGCAGTGACGACGGTACGGTCGTCGCGCAGGACACCACGATGGCGAAGGACACCTCGGCTTACAAGGGCAGCATGGAGCGCGATACGACGGCCATGCCGGCCGATACCAGCTATGCTCCGGCGCCGGCTCCGACCGCGCCAGCGGACACGAGCAGCTACGCTCCGACCGCTCCGGCTGACACCACCAGCTATCAGCCCGCGCCGGCTCCGACGCCGACTGATACCAGCAGCATGGCACCGCCGGCTCCGACGCCGACTGATACGAGCAGCATGGCTCCAATGGCACCGACCGACACTTCGACCAACGCCCAGTAGTCCGGGCGGCATGTCCGGCGCTCGCTGTTGAGCGCCGAGATGGAAAAAACATTCGGCCCCCTTCGACAGTCCGGAGAGGGCCGAATGTTTTTTCATATCTCACGGCAATCTACTTGAGCAGGCCCTTCGCGATCGTCTGCAGCTGCATGTTGCTCGTCCCCTCGTAGATCGTTCCGATCTTCGCGTCGCGGTAGTATTTCTCCGCCGGGTACTCCTTCGAATATCCATACCCTCCGAAGAGCTCGAGGCAGGACGAGGTGATGCGGTCGGCCACCTGCGAGCTGAAGAGCTTGGCCATGGCCGCCTGCTGTGCGAACGGCTGGCCGGCATCCTTGAGACGGGCCGCGTTGTACACCATCAGCCGCGCGGCCTCGAGGTCGGTGGACATCTGGGCGAGCTGGAACTGTACGCCCTGGAATTCGGCGATGGCCTTCCCGAACTGCCGGCGCTCCTTCACGTAGCTGGTGGCAGCCTCGAGCGCACCGCGGGCCACCCCGATCATCTGCGCGCCAATGCCGATCCGCCCTTCATTGAGCGTCTCGATGGCGATCTTGTACCCCTGGCCCACGACCCCCAGGACGTTCTCGTCGGGAACCACGCATTGCTCGAGGATGAGCTCGGTCGTGCTCGACGCGCGGATGCCGAGCTTGTTCTCCTTCTTCCCGACGGCAAAGCCGGGAAAGTCCCGCTCGACGATGAA
>JBDTTA010000126.1:0-7658 GCA_039930845.1 Gemmatimonadales bacterium | reverse complement strand
ACGCGGCGATAGGCGCCAGGCACAACGTGCTCATCACCACGAACCTGGCCGGCATGAACAACGTGCTTCAGCTGTGCAAGCGGGCCGAGTGCATGTGCGTCTACTTTTCGAGCTCGGAGGTCTACGGTCCGGCCTGCGATTCCATGGACGACTCCATCGCGATTCCCAAGCCGAACAACCGCTACGGCCTTTCCAAGTGGCTCGGCGAACAGCTCGTCGAGTATGAAGTGCGGAACTCCGGGTTGCAGGCCGTGACGCTTCGGCCCTGCATGATCTACGACGAGGCCGAAGACGTGGGCGAGCATCGATCGGCGATGATCCGCTTCGCCTCCAATCTGGCCAGGGGGCGCCCGATCGAGGTGCACCGGGGCAGCGCCCGGGGCTGGATGCACGTGTCCGACGCCGCGCGGGCAATCGAAGCGGCGGCACACGTACAGGGCTACGCCACCATCAACATCGGGCACCCCCAGATTGTGCTCATGGCCGATCTGGCGGCGAGTATGGTCACCGCGCTCCGCGCCGAACCTGCGCTGGTACGGACGGTCCATATTCCCGGTCAAATGACACTGGTCAAGCGTCCGACGCTCGAAAAGCAGCGCCTGCTGCTGGGGATCGAGCCCTGGATTTCGTTAGAGGAAGGCGTGCAACGCGTATGCGCCGTGCAGTCGCGAATGGCGGCAGCGGAGGCCGTGAAGAACGGACACGTGGCGGCTCCCCTCCTGAAGGCGTCGCTCGCTCCGATTCCCCCCCGGCTCGACCCGATACCTTCCTTCGAGACGAATGGATATCACGTCCGCTGACCCGGGACCGGGCTACATGCCCGCTCAAGACATGACTGGGGCCCCCGCGGTCATCGAGCGACACCGCCGCCCTCCGGTGGCGATCGTCGGCGCCGGTATTGCCGGCGTGACGGCGGCGGCCTTTCTGCGCCGCCACGGCGTCGACATCAAGCTGTACGAATCGAGCGGGCGCATCGCCGGACTCGCCGCGAGTTTTCGGGATGCCGAGGGCTTTACGAGCGACTTCGGCGCCCATTTCGTTACCAATCGCCTCGCGGCCGCCATCGGCGTGGCCGACCGGTGCCGGGACGTGCGGCACTACGGCGAAGCGGTGCTCGTTCGCGGTAAGATGTACACGTACCCGGCAGGCATGCTGGCGAATCCCCGATTCGTGGCGAGCGGGATCGCGGCGCGTCTCCGCCGCACTCATCTCGGCAGCCCGGGCTCCGTCGCCCAGTGGTTCCGCGCCAACTACGGCCGGGCGCTGGCGGATGACGTCGCCATTCCACTGGTGGAGGCGTGGTCCGGCGCGAGCGCTGATTCGCTCGCGGCCTCCGTGGCCAGCGAGAAGCTCCAGAACGGAGCGCTCCGCAGCCTCTGGCTCAAGACCGCGGCCGTAATCACCCGCCGCGCGGTGACGAACGGATACAGCCACGAGATGCCGGAGAGCATCAAGGTGTGGCATGTGTATCCCGAGGGCGGCGTGAGCACCCTGGTCGAGCGGCTGGCCGCGGAGGTTCAGGATGCGATCGCGCTGGAGTCACCGGTCGAAAAAATCGTGGTTGAATCGGGCCGGGCTGTCGCGGTGCGGGTTCGGGGACGGGACGAGGAAGTCTCCGCGGTCGTGAGTACGGCGCCCTGCCACATCCTGCCTCGGATCGTGACGGGCACGGGCGCGCTCCAGCCGCTGGGCCGCTTCCGCTTCCGGCCGATGATCTTCGTCAATCTCCGCCTGCGCGGCCGCGGCCTGTTACCCGACACAGTGCTGTGGACGCCGGAGCAGGAGTTTCCGTTCTTCCGCATTACCGAAACAACCAACTCAATGCCGTGGCTCGCGCCGGACGGCAAATGCCTGCTCACGGTGGATCTCGGGTGCGAAACGACGGATCCGCTCTGGACGGCGCCGGAGGACCAGCTGACGCAACTGTGCCTGGAGCATCTTCAGCCGATCATTCCCGATGTGCGCCAGCGCTTCCTCGGCGGGCAGGTCCTTCGCACACCCATCGCCTACCCCGTCTTCCTCCAGGAATACGAGGCGGACCGGCTGCGCCTCAAGGAGTCCACCGGCGTCGCCGGGCTGTACAGCATCGGGCGGAACGGCGAATTCGCTCACATTCTCATGGAGGATGTCTACTGGCGCACGCACTCGCGCATGCGCCGGTTGATGCAGGAAGTCGGGCTCGGGGTTTAACCCGGTTCATGCCCAGCACCATCGTCCCCTCCAGGGTCGCGTCACCCCCCCATGAAGCATCCCGCCCGACCGACAGTGGATCGGTATCGGCGGTGTCATTCTGGATCTGCGGCCTCCTCCTGCTCGTGCCCATCTGGGTCCCGACCTACCTCCCTTCGGAAGATGGCCTGGGTCACATGTACTGGGCGGAGGTGTATCGTGCGCTGGGCAATCCGGACAGTCTCTACGGGGCATTCTTCATCCGGCACGTGTCGCTGGGCGCCCCGCATCAACTCCTGCAGTTCGTCCTCCAGTACGGGCTGGCCGCCGTCATCGATGCCCATGTCGCGCAGCAGGTGGTCGTGTCCATCGTGGTGCTGTCGTGGGTCGGAGCGATCCACTACCTCTCGCGTGCGGTGAACGGCGCGATCACCCTGGGTGGCTTCGCGGCCCTGCTGCTGGTGCTGAACTGCTGGTTATACAACGGATTCTTCGCCTTTCTCGGAGCCATGCCGTTCGTCCTCGTGACGCTCGGCCTCCTCTACCAGCTCGGCACTCGTCCGCCGGACGACGACTCGATCCGGCCCTACCTCGCCATCGCCGTCTTCGGCCTGGCGGCCTACTACGCGCATTTCTTCGTCGGCGCGCTCTTTCTGATGCTGGTCGGCGCGTGGCTTATCTATCCGTGGCGCACGGTGCGCTTCCACAGAGCCTATCTCGCGGCCACGATGCTCCCAACGGCAATCCAGGCCGTGTGGTATCTCGGCCGCGGCACGCTCGGCTCAGGGGGAATGCAGTGGGAGTCTCCGATTCGAATCGCGGCGCGGTTCTTCGGGCTGGCGTTCTTTCGAGGGTTTGCCGCTCCCACGCCGTCGTTCTGGATGGCGCTGAGCGTCTTCGCGATCCTGCTCGCCTGCCTGTGCTGGAACGAGCTTCGCGCCGCGCCGTTTCGTGACCTCCCCGAGCCCCGCCGCTTCATCCTGGCCTTCTCGGGCATTCTCGCCGTGGGCTATTTCTTCATACCGCTCTCCATCGGGGAGACGACGCCGGTGCATGGCCGCGTGAACTTCGCGATGTGGGCCTGGCTGCTGCCCACCCTCGCGGTTCCGGTCTCCGCGCGCGGCAGAAAAATGATCGTGGCGGTAGTGGGGCTGCTGCTGGCATGGCAGATCGTGACGTTCACGAACCGCTCCATTCACTTCAGCCGCGAATACGCGGAGGTGCTTCGTCAGGCCGAAGCCATTCCGGCCGGCGCCACCCTCCAGTCCTCTCTCCTCTACGGCAATGCTCGTTACGACGGCTCGTTCGTGCGCGTGCTGGCGGACGTACCGGAGGATATCGCCTTCCGCCGGCAGGCAGTGCTGCTGTCCTCCTTCTTCCCCAGCACCCCGTACTACTGGGTCCTTCCGAAGCCCGGGGTCGCGCCGCATCCGGAATACCGCCTGGACCTCCAGCGCGGCGCCGCGGGGGAGATGAAGCTCGTCATCGACCGCGTTCGCTAGGGTGTGCCACGCCCGGCGCCGCCTGAATACACGACCACCCCCGGAAACTCCGCCTTCCGCTCGAGTCCCCGGGCCAGGCGCAGGGCGTCGAGAAAGTGGCCTGCCGGATCGCCGTGAAACTCCCGGGTGTACACCAGCCAGAATGGAGAACCGGACGGCGCCGTCGAGTCGGCGAATCGCATCGCCTCGGGCAGCCCGCGCCCGCCCGCTCCGACGTCCGGAACCTGATAGACCTTCCATCCTTCGCCCAGATAGTGCCTGACGGGGCCTGCCATGTACCCCGTCAGGACCAGGACGGGTGCCGAACTGTCCTGGCCCTCCAGGTACTTCCCTGCACTACGCAGGTCCTCCGTCTGGTAGTCGGGCACCGTGAGCCGGTTGTATCGCGATACCCCGAAAAGGACCAGGAGCGTCACCAGCGCGAGGGCCGCCACGCGGCTGGTACCGGCCTGCGATGCACCGGCGCCGAGCACCACCATGAGAGGAATCGACGCCCAGAGAACGTGGCGAACCTGGAAGGTGACGCCGAGTAAGTCCGCTGCCAGCGCGCATACGACGAGCGGACCGAGCGTCGCCACGATCAGGAAGACCGTCCATCGGCGGGCCCCGAGTCGGCGGAGCCCCTGGAACAGCAACGCGCCGGCTGCCGCCGCCGACAGGAGCAGCCATGGGGCCGCCGCGGCGATCGCCTGTCCGGCCGGCTGGTCATGCAGCTCCCGGGGAGACGGGCCGAGGGTGTAGCCCGACAGGAATGAGAAGAGCGCGTACCCCACGGCGGCCGGATGGAACCCGATGGCGAACGGCATGACCGCCTCGGAAGAGAGATCGCCCCGTAGCAGCCAGAGCACCGGAAGACAGCCCACCGCCAGGACCGCGTGTGCGAGGACCGCTCTGCGCCACGGCCCCCGCCCGCGCCGCTCAACGATCACGAAGATTACGCCTATGAGAACGATGAGGCCGAAGTAGTAGTGGGTCAGGAGCCCGGCGAGCGCCGCCACCGCATAGGCCGACCAGGCGCGAGGGGAGTCCGTCTCCACCGCGGTGTAGAGACTCCACATCGTGGCGGCCGCGAATAGGTAGTACAGGATGTACGATCGCCCCTCCTGGGAATGCCAGATGTGGAAAGGCATCACCGCGACCAGCAGCGCTGTCCAGAGGGCGATCCGGCTCCCGCCGGCGCGCCGGGCGAAGCCCCAGACCGCCCAGATCGACAGGGTGCCGAGAGCCACCGAAAGCCACCGCGCGGCCAGATCGCCGGAGAACACCGTCAGCCATCCGTGCAGTATCGTGTGGTAGAGCGGCGGGAACCCGTCGCGGGCCACGAGGATCGAGCGCACCGGGCTCCGGCCGATGGCCAGCTCGGTGAGCTCGTCCATTGAAAGGCTCTGTCCATCGAGCCCGAGCGCGCGCATCCCGAGCGCGAGCAGGAGAATGGGGACGAGCAGATACCTGTCGGCTGTGCCGGCGCGGCGAGTCATCCTGCTACCCTCCTCATGAATCTCGCGTACACCCGCAGCGGCGAGAGACACGCGGCCAGGGGAATCAATACCCTCCGCCATCCGCCCTTGTGGCTCATTTCCCAGAGCGACATCGACCAGTACTCGAGTCGGCGCTATCGAGAACCGGTTCGCCCAGTCCACGTACGTCTCGATCGGCTGGGCGCGAGCGCTCGAAGTATGCTCGAGTTGTTTCACCGATGTGAGGTGCGCGCCACGTTTTTCGTGACCGCCAGAACCGCCGAGGCTGCTCCCGACCTCGTTCGCGAGATCGCGAGCCAAGGGCACGAGATTGCCGCCGCAGGCGACCACGGACGCGACCTCCGGAAGCTCGACCGTCATCGATTCCGCTCCGACGCGGCGGACTCCCGTCATCGCATAGAGCAGATCATCGGGCGCTGCGTCCTCGGGTACCGGATCGCCAGCGCATGGCTGTCCCCCGTCGATATCTGGATACTGACGTGCTCGCCGAGGCCGGATACCGATATGACTCGAGCGTCCGACCTGCCCTGTTCTCCAATCCGGACGCAGTCTGGCGCCGAGCTCGGAAGGCAGGCGGCAATTCGCCGGAATCGTTCTTCGAGGTACCGGTGTCCTCGATCGGTCTCTTCGGACTCAACGTACCGATCGGTGGCGGCGGACCTTTTCGCCACTTCCCCGAAACCGTAACCCGGCATGCGATGGCCCACGTGACGTGACCCCTAAAGCTGGTCCGGTTTTTCTGTCAGTCCGGTCGCGGTTGTAGAAACAAGGTCAGCGGTCTTGAGTGTTAAGGCAAATTCTTCGGGGGTTCGGTCACCGAGGCTACTATGCGGCCTCTCGTGCTGGTAGTCCACGCGCCAGGCGTCGATCGTCCGCTGCGCGTCAGCTAGGCTCACGAACCAGTTCTCGTTCAGGCACTCCTCCCGCAAGGTTCCGTTGAAGCTTTCGATGAACGCGTTCTGCACCAGCTTGCCCGGCTCAATGAAGTCCAGCCCGATGCCACGCCGGTGAGCCCACTGGTCCAGCACCTGGCCAGCGAACTCCGGCCCGTTGTCACAGACGATTCCCCGCGGGAGGCCCCGCGTGTGCGCCAGCCGGTCCAACACCCGCACGACGCGCTCGGCCGACAGCGAGAAATCGATTTCGATGGCCGGGCACTCCCGCGTGCAGTCATCGACGATGGTCAGCGCGCGGAAGACACGACCATCTCCGAGCGTGTCCCGGATGAAGTCCATGCTCCAGCGCTCATTGGCCTGGGTGGGCACGACCCGCGGGGTCCGGGGCACGGCCACCCGACGCTTGCGCCGGCGGCGGCGGACCTGGCGCCCCTCCTGCTGGTAGAGCCGCTGGACCCGCTTGCGATTGATCCGGCGGCCGTCGCGTCGCAGCAGCCGGTACCACTGGCGATAGGCTTGCGCTTGTGGGGGTGTCGCTATGGTCCGACGCGCAGTGGTATTGGAGTTCGCTCTACTGGAAGGAGGACTCGCGATCGGCCGTCGCCTGGCTCCAGGAGAATCTACCGCCGAGTTCGACGGTTGCCGTAGCCCCTAGCTACCAGACGGAAGTGCTTACCTATTACGCGCGACGCGAAGGCGCGAACCTCGTCTTTGCCGGGCTCCCTGATACAACCAGCTCACTCCCCTTGGGTCTCGCCGATGCGCTCCTGATCACCCGACTGCATCATGTGCCGAACTGGAGGCAACTGGTGTATTCTGTCGAGAATTCGCCCGGAAACTCACGTCGGGACGTAACTCTGGTGGGCTACCGGGTAATTTTAACCCACCGATAAGCATCAGCTGAGGCGAGCTTGAGCCCCGGACGCGTGGAAGACTCGCTGACCCTCCAGCAATGAGATGTCGCGCGGCTGGGCTGCTAGCGTCAGACGATCAAGGATCGAACGTATTGTCCGGCCAGCAACGCCACGAATCGAGGATTGTGATACGCATACCGCCGCCACAGTCGGCGCGGCTCCGTGCCCAGCCGGAACAGCCACTCGAGTCCCGCGCGTTGCATCCACATGGGCGCCTGCGGCTTCGACCCGGCGAGGAAATCGAACGCCGCCCCGACGCCGAGCATCGTGGCTTTCACCGATCCCTTGTGCGATGCCATCCACTGCTCCTGCTTGGGGCAACCCAGTCCCACGAAGAGAATACGCGCTCCCGAGCCATTGAGCTCCCCCACGACCGCCATGTCCTCCGCGGCGGTGAGCTGCCGGAAGGGCGGCGCGTGCGCGTAGGCCACGCGCAACCTCGGAAAGCGTCGCTGGCACGCGTCGAGCATGCGCCGGAGCACCTCTGGAGTCGCACCGTAAAAGCCGACCGCGACGCCCTCGGCTGCCGCACGCTCGAGCACGTGTCCCGTGAGTGTGGGCCCGTACACACGCGTGGCTCCTGCGACGCCGAACAGTCGCAGCGCCCACACCAGCGGCATTCCGTCCGGGGTCACGAGATCGGCGCCGTTCACAATCGCGCCGAACTCGGCGGAGTCGTATGCCTCCATCGTGACGTGG
>JBDTTA010000125.1:0-7663 GCA_039930845.1 Gemmatimonadales bacterium | reverse complement strand
TCCCTGTTCCCTGTTCCCTGTTCCCTGCTCCCCCCAATGAGAATCCCGATTCTGCCGCAACGTCCTACGCCTGACCATTCAAACCAGGCGAGGCGTGATGTTCCCGATGTCGGTGATGCTCGAAAGCATTCTGAGGTTGGCACTGCTCTTCGTCACGACCCCGACGGTCGCCCATTCCCAGATGTCGGCCGATCTCGGTGTCGCGTTCGTGGTCGCCGGTGAGGAGGTTGGATATGTCGGGCGGCCCGCTGCCGCCGAGGAGCATCGGAGCTACGCCCTCCACGAGCAGTTCGGCATCGAGGAGCCGCGCCGGCTCTCGCCCGCTGGTGCGATTCCAGCGGAACACCGGACTGCACCACCGCCTGGCGCGAGCGCGCTGGCGACTAGCACGGGACGGCCCATTCGGGGGTCTGGCATTGGCGGGAGGCCGGTTGGATACTTCCCGCATGACGCTCCCCGAGGCCGGACAACATCTCTCGCTTGCCCTTGAGGCGGTGGTCGCGAAGTTCGGCGCCATGGTACGCCAGGTGGCAAGGCGGTACCTCCTCGAGGAGTCCGACGTGAATGAGGTGATGCAGGAGGTCCGCATCCGTCTCTGGAAGGCCAGAGAGACGAGTGAGCAGATCGGCGAGGTGTCCACGTCGTACGTATATCGGACGGCCAGCTCCGCGGCTCTCGACGTGATTCGCCGCCGTCGTTCCCGCCGGGCGGAACACCACCAGTCCATGGATGAGGAAGGAGCCGCGGAGATCGCCACGTCGACGTCGGGGCCCCATGGTGATCTCGAGGCGATGGAGCTGGGCACCCAGGTGTCGGAGGCGATCGCCACGATCCCCGAGTCGAGGCGCCCCGCGGTGCGGATGTACCTGGCGGGCTATCCACGAGAGGAAATCGCCGAGCTGATGGGATGGACGGAAGGCAAGACGCGGAATCTGCTGTATCGCGGGCTCGCGGATCTCCGGGCTCGGCTCACTGAGCTCGGCATCGGCTGGCAACAGGCGGAGGAGGCATCGTGAACGAGGAACGTCTGCGAGAGGCGTATATCGCCGCAGTCGAGGGGGGTGCGGTGCGGCCGTCAGCGGCTCATCCATCGCCCGAGGCGCTTGCCTCCCTGGCCCGGCGCGAGGGGCCCGAGGCGGCGCGACTCGCGACGCTGGATCACGTCATGAGCTGCCGGGAGTGTCGCGCCGAGTTCGACCTGCTCCGCGCCGTCGAAGGAGCCGATGCAAAACTGGGGGCGGCCCGGAGTACCGGACGGCGCGCCTGGTTCGTACCGGCGGCGCTCGCCGCCTCGCTACTGGTGGCGATCGGGCTGGGACGGATGGCGACGAGGCCGGGTGACGACGACATCACCCGCGGTGGAGAGACGGGTGCCATCTCGCTGTTGCGGCCCGGGGCGGAGGCGATCGCCGGGGACTCGCTTACCTTCGCGTGGACCCCCGCCCCCGGCGCTCGGAAATATTCGCTCGAGGTGCTCGATGCGGGCGGCAGGGTGGTGCTGATGGCCGAGACCTCCGATACGATGGCCACCCCCGCCGTGGCTACCGGGCTTCCGTCCGGCGACTACAAGTGGTGGGTTCGGGCGACCACGTCGGACGCCCAGAGCGTGCGCTCCGCGGTCCGGCCCCTCCGCCTCACGACGAAGTAGCCGGCCAGCAGCAACAGCGTCCCGCCGCCAATCGCAAGCCAAGGCCAGACGCGAGGCGCCGGCTCACGGAGCCGCACACGAACCAGAGGGTCACCCACGACCGTGAATGCAGCCCACTCGGCTGCCGGCGCGCCGCGATGAAGCGCCGCGAGTTTCGCCTCGCGGAGGGCCTCCGCCACCGGCAGTCCGTGTCCCAGCCCCGCATAGAAATCCTCGACCAGCTTCACCGTGGACTTGTCGCCGATCCGCCACTGCGTCGCCACGACGGCGCGGGCGCCCGCCTCGATGAGCGGTGTGGTGAGTCCCTGCATCCCCTCGCCCGCCACCATCACCCCACCCGCCGTGCGGCAGGCGGACAGCACGACGAGATCGGCTCTCAGTTTGAGCCCGGCGAGATCGGCGGGCGAGAGGAAGCCGTCCTCCCCAGCACCTGGAGCGAGCGCCAGCGAGGTCCGCGCCAGCGAGCTCTCGTCCACGATCGCGTGAGTGGCGAGATGGATGACGTCGAACGAGGAGAGCGATGCTCCCTTGAGCCACGCCTCGCTTGCTTCCTGGCGCAGACGCACCATCGGGACGCCCGGTGAGAAACGCGCCACCTCCCGGACCTCGTCTCCGCTCGAGCTCAACCGCGGCAGTCCGCCGGTGGCATCGTAGGCCCCGCGGAACGTTTCTCCCTCTCGCAGCACCCCCCCGGCACGCTCGCTCGCAAAGGCGGGGTCGCCGAGCGCGAGCACCCGCGGCTCCTCGGAGGATGGTGCGGCGCGAGGACGGCGCAGTGCCGTCGCGACGGCGGCGGAGGGCGCAAGGCCGATGGCCCAGCGCTCGATCGCCACATGCCCATCGGCGAGGCGCAGCGCATCGAATGGGAGACGGTGCAGCGGGCCATCAGGAACGACGATGAGACGGGAGATCGTCGGAGGAAGGTTTGCGGCGGGGCCGAGCACGAGCCTGCCCAGGCTGCCGGCAAGCGCATCGGCCGGCTGGTTCGACTCGAGGAGTGCGACGAATCGCGCGACCGGCGCCTTCAGTGAATCGGCGGTGGGCAGGAGATAGGCGCTCACCCCGGCGCGCGTCACGATGAAGAGGGTGGTCGGTGCGCCCTCGGTGCCAGCCACGTACTCGAGGAGCGCCGTGCTGTCGTCGGGCATCGCGGCCACGATTTCGGCGGCCGTGGCCGAACGGTCACGGTGGAGAGTCGCCTCCCCTCCCACCTCCCCAAGCGCGTCGGCCTGGGTCAACCGGTCGGCGAGCGTGCGCGCCCTCCGCTGCTCGGCGAGAGTCAACGCGGCGTCCACACGGCCGCCGGCGGCGAGCGCCGCCAGCACGCTGGCCGCGGGGCTCTGGGAGTCATATTCACCCACCGCCGTTGCCGCGAAGGCGTAGCGGCGGAGCTCATCGCTCCCGATCGACGCGCGCCAGCCATCGAGATCGGCATTCGCCTCGGTCAGCTCACGCTCCGCGCGCGCGAGGTCACCCCGGGCCGCGCTGACCTGTGCCAACCGGCTCCGCGCCGTGTACCTGATCAGACGGTCCTCGGGATCAGTTTTGGCCAGGAAGGCGGAAAAGTCCCGCTCCGCCGCGGCGAGGCTCCCGCGGCCGAGCTCGAGCCGTCCGCGGTCGTACAGCAGGGCGGCGCGCACCTCTTCGAGCCCATGCGATGACGCCGCCGAATCGGCCGACGCGAGCTGCCGCTCGGCCTCCGGCCATTCGCCGAGCCGGATCGCGACGCGCGCCAGCCGCTGCCGCGCGATGACCACGTCCTCGAGAAACTGCCCGCGGGCGGCCTCTTCGAGATTTCCCTCCAGCGCCGTGCGCGCCGCGCCCAGATCGCCCGAGGCCGCCAGTACCTCGGCGCGGTTCTGACGCGCGATCATGCCTCCCTCGAACTGGTCGAGCGAATCGTTGAGCGCGGCCGCATGATCGAAGTACTGCGCGGCGGTCGGCAGGTCGCCCACCCGAAGGGAGAGCATGCCCATGCCCCCGAGCGCGTTGGCCATGCGCTGCCGATTCTTCGAGATCTCCGCCTCGGCCAGCACACGTCCCAGCGCGACTCTCGCCTCGCCGAGCCGGCCATAGGCCTGCAGAATGTCGCTGCGTCTGGATTCGTTCCGGGAGAGCCCCGCGTGCTCGTGCGTCGCGCGGAGGAGGGCGCTCGCCTGGTCATAGGTGCCAAGCGCCGCGTCGTTCTGGCCGCGGATGCTCTGGATCAGGCCGTAGCCTTCGAGACAGTGCGCCACCAGCCGTCGCTCGCCGAGGCGGGCGGCCATCGCCTTGCCGCGACTCAACAGATCGAGCGCGTTCGGTTCGCCGCCGATTCCGCGAAAGACTCCCGTTCGACATAGATGCTCCGCGCGGTCCCTGCCGTCTCCCGGCGGCAGCAGTCGCTTGATCGAGTCCATCGTCGCATACAGGGCGCCGATGTCGGAGACCCTGGTGGCAGAGAACCCGAAGAGTGCCGCGACCTCCGCGTCCCGATCGCCTATCCCTCGTGCATCGGCGATGGCGATGCGGAGAATCGAGTCCGACACTCCATTCTCGCCGCGGCCATTGGCCACCCGGTAGAGCCCGAGACGCGCCTGCACCGACCAGGCATCCGGCTTACCGCCTTCGAGCGACAGCAGTGCGGAGAAGAGGCTGTCCGCCGCGTCGAAGTCGTAGATTGAACGGGCCACGGTGGCGAGACCGAGCATCGCCTCACGATCGCGCGGGTCGCGGGTGAGGGCGGCGCGCCAGCGGGCGACGGCAACGTCGGCGCTGTCGTCGTGGACGGCCCGCTCGGCCGCATCGGCGATCCGCCCCGGCGCGAGGCCGGCCGACGATTGCGACAGGCCGGTGGAGGCGACGCAGAAGACCAGCGCCGCGCAAACGGCCGGGAACCGGTAGGTGTTCATTTGGGAGACGGCAGGCTGACCAGGACGGCGGTCAACGCCAGTACGACTCCTGCGACGAGCAGCTCAGCCGTGGCCGACCGCCGGATGGAATCGACGCCTGCATCGGTGCCGAGCTGTGGCCGCTGGCGCCGCCAGTTCCACGCACCCAGCGCGACGATCATGACGACGAAGCAGAGCTTGGCGATGAGGGTCCAGCCGTACGGTGTCGTGAAGAGCGCATCGAACCGCTTGAGATGCCTCCAGGCGGTAGTCACGCCGAAGACGGCGAGCACCGCCGCCGAAACGAGGGCGAGCGGCGTGAAGGCGTTGAACATGTTCACGACCATCGTCCGGCGATCAATTGGTTGCGTGCTCCTGGAGATGCCGCCGAGGCCGGCGATCATCATTACCAGGAGGGTACCGATCCAGAAGGACCCGGCGAGGAGGTGGATGGGATTGATGAGGCGGATCCAGTTCCCCACCATCGCCTCCCGGAGCGTACCGGCCACCACACCGATGGCGGCCAGCGGCCAGCCGACCGGCTGACGCATCGCGGCGAGCGAGAAACCGGCGAGGGCGAGAAGAGACAAGGCGACCCACGCACCGGGGACGAAGTTGCCGGTGACCGCTCCGACGACGGTCGTATGGAATCGCTCAGCGAGTTTGGGCAGCGCAGTGCCGACGTGAACCAGGCCGAGGACCGCGCCGGCCAGGCCGAGCAGGGCCGCCCGTTGCCCGGCATCGGCGTACACCGGCGCATGGGCCTCACCATCGAGCGACGCAGCACGGCGGAGTACGAAATAGCGGAAACCGATGGCCCCTCCCGCGAGGAAGGCGCCCAGAAATTCGAGCCAGGCCAGAAAAGAGGAAACAACGATGATCGCACCTCCGGGATACCGGCTGCCCGCTGCCACGACGGTGGGGCCAGTCACCCTCCAGGTGGCTGACCTCGAGCGCTCGCTCGAGTACTACCGGCAGATCCTGGGACTTCGCGTGATGGACCAGACGGCCGATTCCGCGGTGCTCGGCACCGAGGACGGGACGACACCGCTGGTGACGCTTCGGGAGCGGCGCGGCGCCACCCCCGTGCCGCGGCGTGGCAGGCTCGGTCTCTATCACTTCGCCATCCTGCTTCCCGATCGACCGGCGCTCGGTCGGTTCCTCGCCCACCTCGCGGCGACCGGCACGCAAGCCGGCATGTCCGATCACCTCGTGAGCGAAGCGGTGTATCTCACCGATCCAGACGGCCTCGGCATCGAAGTCTACGCCGACCGGCCGCGTGACGCCTGGCAGCACGACGGCAACCAGCTCGTCATGGCGACCGATCCGCTCGACGTCCAGGAGGTGATTCGCGCCGGCCGCGGCGAACGCTGGTCCGGCATGCCCGCGGGCGCCACGATGGGCCACGTGCATCTGTTCGTCGGGGACCTCGGTGCCGCCGAGCGATTCTACTTCGACGGACTCGGTTTCGACAAGACGGTGTGGGGTTATCCGGGGGCGCTCTTCATGTCGGCCGGAGGGTACCACCATCACCTGGGCACCAATACCTGGGCGTCGGGTGCGCCCCCGGCGACCGAGAGTGATGCCCGGCTCCTCGAGTGGGAGCTCCATGTGCCGGCGGCGGCGGACGCGGCGGCGGCGCTCGAGAGTCTGGCCGCCGGCGGCGTGCGGATCGAGCCGGCAGCGCATGGTGGCGTGGTGCGGGATCCGTGGGGAACCGCGGTCCGGGTGCGCCATGACGCCTGATGCCATCGTCGTCGGGTCCGGTCCCAACGGCCTCGCCGCCGCCATCACGCTGGCGCAGGCCGGACTCAAGACGCTGGTCCGCGAGGCGCAGCCGACCATCGGCGGCGGCCTTCGCTCCGCCGAGCTGACGCTGCCGGGGTTCACGCACGACGTCTGTTCCGCCGTGCATCCCCTCGCTCTCTCGTCTCCGTTCTTCCAGACGCTGCCGCTCAGGAAGTTCGGCCTGGAGTGGATCCAATCGACGGCGGCGCTCGCGCACCCGCTCGATGGCGGGAAGGCGGCCGTGCTCGAGCGCTCGCTCGACGCGACCGCCGCAGGGCTCGGAGCCGGCGGGCGGAGCTGGAAACGTCTTCTCGCGCCATTCGTGGAGGCGTGGGACGATCTCATGCCTGGAGTGCTCGCGCCCCCCATCCAGATTCCCGAGCATCCGCTGCTGATGGCCCGCTTCGGGCTCAAGGCGGTCCGCACCGCCACAGGACTCGCCCGCGGCGCCCTCGAGGGGACCGCGGCGCGAGCGCTCTTTGCCGGTAACGCGGCGCACTCGTTTCTGCCGCTCGACGAGTGGGGCACCGCGGCGTTCGGACTGATGCTCTCAGGATCGGGCCACGCCGTCGGCTGGCCCATCGTGCGCGGTGGATCGCAGCGATTGGCCAATGCACTCGCGGGGTTTTTCCGGTCGCTCGGCGGGGAGATCGTGACCGAGGCCCCCGTCGAGCACATCGACGAGGTCCGCTCGGCAAAAATCGTGATGCTCGACCTGAGTCCCCCGCAGATCGCGCGGTTGGCAAGCGACCGGCTGCCCGCGAAATACAGGCAGGCGCTCGAGCGGTACCGCCTCGGTGCGGCGGCGTTCAAGCTGGATTGGGCGCTGGACGGACCGGTGCCGTGGAGCGCCCCCGAGTGCGCGCGATCGGCGACGGTGCATCTCGGGGGAACGCTGGAGGAAGTGACAGCCTCCGAGGCCGCACCCGCCAGGGGCGAAGTGCACCCCCGGCCATTTGTTCTTTTCGTCCAGCCGTCCCTCTTCGACTCCACGCGCGCACCGGCCGGCAAGCACACCGCCTGGGCGTACTGTCACGCGCCCAACGGGTGCACCCTCAATCTCACCGATCACATCGAACGGCAGGTCGAGCGCTTCGCACCGGGCTTCCGGGAGCGTATCCTCGCCAGGAGCATCCTCACCCCCGCGGATCTTCAGCGACGGAACGCGAATCTCATCGGTGGCGACATCAGCGGCGGCATGATGGATCTGCGCCAGGTGTTTGCCCGGCCCGTCCTCAGCCTCACGCCGTATCGCACCCCTCTCCGCGGCGTGTACATCTGCTCGGCGTCGACTCCGCCGGGAGGCGGCGTGCACGGCATGAGCGGACGCCACGCGGCGCAGGCGGCGCTGGGGCGG
>JBDTTA010000124.1:0-7665 GCA_039930845.1 Gemmatimonadales bacterium | reverse complement strand
GCTTCGTTTCCAACGTGGATGCGACCGACTTCGCCGAGGCAACCCGCGATCTCGAGCCGGTGGAGACGCTGTTCATCATATCGTCCAAGACCTTCACGACGCTCGAGACGATGACCAACGCCCGCACCGCCAGGGCGTGGTGTCTCGCCGCCCTTGGTGACGAGCGCGCCATCGCACGTCACTTCGTGGCGGTGTCGACCAACGCCGCCGAGGTGAGCAAGTTCGGGATCGATCCGACGAACATGTTCGGCTTCTGGGACTGGGTGGGCGGCCGCTACTCCATGGACTCGGCGATCGGACTCTCCACCATGCTGGCCATCGGACCGGAGCAGTTCCGGGAGATGCTTGCCGGCTTCCACGCGATGGACGAGCACTTTCGCACTGCGCCGTTCGAGCGCAACCTCCCGGTGCTGATGGCCCTGCTCGGTGTGTGGTATGCCGACTTCTTCGGCGCCGAGACCGTCGCGGTGCTGCCCTACGAGCAATATCTCAAGCGGTTTCCGGCCTACCTCCAGCAGCTCACGATGGAAAGCAACGGAAAGCAGGTGACCCTGGACGGGACCCCGGTGAACTACCGGACGGGCCCGATCTACTGGGGCGAGCCGGGCACCAACGGACAACACTCATTCTACCAGCTCATCCACCAGGGCACGGTACTGGTGCCGGCGGATTTTATCGGCTTCAACCAGTCGCTCAATCCGATCGGCAACCATCACGATCTGCTGATGGCCAATCTCTTCGCCCAGACCGAGGCGCTCGCGTTCGGCAAGACCGCCGACGAGGTGCGCGCGGAGGGCACTCCGGAGTGGCTCGTGCCGCACAGGGTGTTTGACGGAAACCGGCCAACCAGCACGCTCCTCGCCGACCGGCTCACACCGGAGACGCTGGGGAAGCTCGTCGCCCTGTATGAGCATATGGTCTTCGTCCAGGGGACCATCTGGCGGATCGACTCGTTCGATCAGTGGGGCGTCGAGCTGGGCAAGGTCCTGGCTGCGCGCATTGTCGCTGAGCTCGCGGACGCGGCCGAACCGGCCGCGTCACACGACGGATCCACCAACCGACTCATCAAGCGGTACCGCAGCGGCAGAGGCGGACCCGCGGGACATCAGACATGACTTCGACAGAGCTGGATCAGCTCTCCATTGATACGATCCGCACGCTGTCGATCGACGCGGTACAGGCGGCCAAATCCGGGCACCCCGGCACGCCGATGGGCGCCGCGCCTACGGTGTACTGCCTCTGGCAGCGCTTCCTCCGCTACGATCCCCAGGACCCGCTCTGGCCCAACCGGGATCGGTTCGTCCTCTCGAACGGCCACGCCTCGATGATGTTGTACAGCCTGATCCATTTGACGGGAGTGAAGGCGGTCGGTGATTCGTACGAGGGAGCCGAGCGCCCGGCGGTGACGCTGGACGACATCCGCACGTTCCGTCAGATGGGTAGCCGCTGCCCGGGCCACCCGGAGTACGGCTGGACGACCGGCGTCGAGGCGACGACCGGTCCGCTGGGACAGGGACTGGAAATGAGCGTCGGCATGGCGGCGGCCGGGCGGTGGCTCGCCGCCACCTTCAACCGCCCCGACTTCACGCTCTTCGATTACAACGTCTACGCGATGGGCGGCGACGGCTGCATGATGGAAGGGGTGAGCTCCGAGGCCGCTTCCCTGGCCGGCCATCTCAAGCTCTCCAACCTCTGCTGGATCTACGACAGCAACCGGATCTCGATCGAGGGATCGACCGATCTCGCGTTCAGCGAGGACGTCGCCGCCCGGTTTCTGGCGTACGGGTGGAGCGTGACGCGGGTGAGCGACGCCAACGACCTCGACATGCTGACCCGCGCGTACGAGACCTTCCTGGCCACCCGCGACCGGCCGACCCTCATCATCGTGGATAGCCACATCGGCTACGGGTCTCCCCATCGGCACGACACGCGCGAAGCCCATGGCGAGCCGCTCGGCGCGGAGGAGGCTCGGCTCGCGAAGGAATTCTACGGGTGGGACCCCGACGTGAAATTCCGGATCCCCGATGGCGTCCGGGAGCACTTCCGGGCCCAGGTCGGCCGGCGGGGAGCCGAAGGGAGGGCCGATGGACCGAACTGGTCGCGGCGTACCGGAAGCAATTTCCCGAGCAGGGCCGTCAGGTTGGATCCTTGCCGGGACGCGGGCTCCCGGCCGACTGGGATCGCGACCTGCGACCTTTCCACCGGACGCCAAGGGCATCGCAGGACGCGATGCCTCCGCAAAGACACTCAATGCCATCGTGCTCCGGATTCCGGCGCTGCTCGGCGGCGCGGCGGACCTCTCGCCCTCGACCAAGACCCGGCTCACCTTCGAGGGTGTGGATGAGCGAGGACGATCCGAGGCAGGCCGAGGATCCGCTGACCGTTGCGCTCGACTTGGCGCGGCTCGGCATGGGCCAGGACGGGCACACTGCCTCGCTCTTTGCCGGCCAGGCCACGCTGCACGAGACCGCGCGTTGGGTGATGGCGGTGTGCGTCCCCGAGCTGACGGTGTGGCGGATTACCCTCACGCCGGCGCTCCTCAACCATGCCAGAAACGTCACCTTCGTCGTGTCGGGCCCGAGTAAGGCCAAGAACGAACGCCGAGCTGATTAGAGCGACGTCAGATACTCCCTGAGCGCCACCGCCGCCTTGTGCTCGGTATCATGCTAGCTGAATACAAGGGTCACCGGGCCCCTGGAGGCTGCCTCGAGGTCGGCGACTTCCATGGTGGCAGATTAGCCACACCGCGGTGAAGGGCCTACGGAGATGCGTCGATGAAGCACGCAAAGCGGAAAGAGCGGACGCCGGCCCCCGGAGAGCTGCTCCGGCACGACATTGCCGGAGTGCCGGGGCGTGAGTTCGTCGTCGTGCGAGCCCGTCTCGGCCCGGGCGAGCGAAGCCTGCCGCACCATCACACCGCGCCGCTCATCGTCTACGTCCTGTCCGGGGCCATCCGCTCCCGGCTTGGCGACGACCGCGACCGCGTGTTCCGGGCCGGGGAGGCGTTTTACGAGTCGGCCGGGGTACGGCACGAGTCCGAGAACGCGAGTCGCACGAGGCCCGCGAGCTTCCTGGCAGTGTTCGCGGCGCCGTCGAGCACCATGCTGACGGTGCCCGATGCCCAGTCACGCGCGTGAAGGCGATCCGCTTGCACACGCGCGGCGGGCCTGAGCGGCTGGTCTATGAAGACGCGCCCGAGCCCACTCTCGCTGAGGGCGATGTCTTGGTGCGCGTCTACGGGTCCGGTGTCACACCGTCGGAGTTGACTTGGGGCTCCAACTGGAAAGACCGGAAGGGTGAGAATCGTCTCCCCTCCATTCCCGGTCACGAACTCTCTGGTGTCGTCGCGTTAGTCGGGCCCGGTGCGGCGGGTGTTGCGATCGGCGACGCCGTCTACGCGCTGACCGACTTCTGGCGCGACGGCAGCGCGGCCGAGTCGATCGCGGTGTCCGCCGCCGACCTCGCGCCGAAGCCGAGTTCTCTCGGCCATGCCCATGCAGCGGCCGTGCCGCTCTCCGCTCTCACCGCCTGGCAAGCGCTCTTCGAACAGGCGCGGCTCGCGGCGGGACAGCGCGTCCTGATTCACGGCGCGGCGGGGGGCGTCGGTTCGTTCGCGGTGCAGCTCGCCCACATTCGCGGCGCCAGGGTTGTGGCTACGGCTGCCGGAGGCGACACCGATTTCGTCCGTGGGCTCGGCGCCGACGAGGTGATCGACTACCGTGCCACCCGCTTTGAGGAAGTTGTGCAAGGGGTGGACGCAGTGCTCGACACAGTCGGCGGCGATACGCTCGAGCGCTCCGTCGGAGTCCTCCGGCGTGGCGGGACGCTCGTGTCGACCGTTGCGGCGCCGTCGCAAGAGCAGGTTGCCCCCCACGGGATCCGCGGTCTCACCTTCATCGTCGAGCCCAACCGCGGGCAGTTGATCGAGATCGCGCAGCTGATCGACGGCGGCAAGCTCCAGCCCATTCTCGCCGGGGTGCTCCCTCTCATGCAGGCGCGCGAGGCGTACGAGCGGGGCCTGGCTGGGGGGGTCCGCGGAAAGCTCGTGCTCCGGGTCCCGGAGAACCCCGGGTAACGGCGCCACCGCCACCGAGGTGCTGGTCACGTGACGGTCCATCACGATGGTGACACGAGAATGATCGAGGCCCTCCAACGCGAGGCGTTGGGATACTTCCTCCGAGTAGCGAATCCGGACAACGGGCTGATCGCTGACAGCTCGCGGGAAGGTGCCCCCGTGCAGAATCGCCGCCACCGGGACCGACCCGGAGATCGCCCACGTGGGCGTCTATGTGAAGCGCAGGAGCAGGGCTTCCCCCTCAAGACCTTCACCGTGGCGATGAGCGACGTGGATCGGGCGGTCCTCGACGGCGAGGAGGAGGGTTTCGTCAAGATCCACGTCCGTGAGGGCACCGACACCATCCTGGGCGCGACCATCGTCGCGCGCCACGCGGGGGAGATGATCAACGAGATCTCCCTGGCCATGGTGGCGGGCATCGGCTTGAAGACCGTGTCGCAGGTGATCCATTCCTATCCGACCCAGGCGGAGGCGATCCGCAAGGCCGGCGATGCCCACACACGCACGCGCCTGAGCCCATTCCTGAGGGCACTCAGCCGCCGCTGGCTGGCCTGGTCGAGATGATCGAGAGGACAGCCATGACAAATCGCGCCCGGGGGGTCGGCCGTCCTTAGTTCTAGCACTCGCTCCCCTTCCGGACTTCGCAAGCGCTTGCGCCGGCCCTTGCGCCACGCGCGTCGATCACATCGTAAGCAGGCGAGTAAAAGATTCACTATGTGTCGGTCCAAACCCAGTTGCGGACCTCCGGCATGTCCTCGAAATGTTCACTCGTGTAGGTCTGGTGTCAGGCCAGCATTTCCTGACACCAGTCCATCAGCGGTCAGCCTGGGAGTAATCCGACCGTCGCAGGGCCTCCATGCACAGGTGAAAGCGGCTCATCTCGTTGCGGACGACCATGTCGAACGGGGTGGTCGTCGTCCCCTCCTCGATGAAGCCTCGCACGTGGAAGCGTCCCGTGTTGGTGCGTCCGTGGATGATGGCGTGGACCGCCCGCTGGTAGCCGTGGAAGGCAAAGACCACCGGCCTGGCTTCCGTGAAGAGTTCGATGAACCTGGCCTCATCCAGGCCGTGGGGATGAATGTCCGGAGCGGGGAGGCACATCAGGTCCACGACATTGACCACCCGGACCTTCAGGCTCGGGGCATGCTTGCGGAGCAGCCAGGCCGCCGTCACCACCTCCAGTGTTGGGATGTCCCCGGCCGCGGCTAACACGACGTCGGGTTCGCCGTCGTGATCATTGCCGGCCCAGGGCCAGATTCACGCGTCATATCGGCAGCCCTCGCCGAGAAGCGTTGCGTGGTGCACAAGCTGGCCGTGCGCGAGATCCCACACAGCGGGGGAGCCGAAGGAGCTCCTCGATCACTATGGAATCTCGGCGAGCCACACCGTTGCGGCGGTGAAGGCGGCTCTCGCAGACGCTGCGGCTCAGTCAGGGGCTGGATAGCGTAGCGTGCCGTCCGCCATCACACTCGCGCCGGGTGTAATGGTGGCCGGCGTAATCTTGCCGAGTCCCATGAGGTGCTCCACCGGAACGTTGCGGGCGAGCAAGTAATCCGTGATGATGCGCCGATGACAGCGCCACCACACGGCCTCGGCACACATGATAGCGCAACGACGCTCACCGGCAAGCACTAGCAGTTCGTCGAGGCCGGCGCGAAACGCACCGGTCTCCGCGTAGTCCGCGTAGTTGCGAAAAGCGACAACGCGCCAGAGCGTGTTCATCGACGGCGGCGCACCCTTCTTATGATGGCGCCGGCCACCCAGCGTACTCAGATGCCGGTAGCCGATGCTCTCAGCCGCGAGAGAGCCGGGCAGCGTCTCGATATTGAATTGCGGCCTCGCTCGGGATCGCGGGATAGAGCGAACGTCTAGGAGCAGGTTCACGTCGACCTGTCGCAGCAGCGCTATGAAATCGGCGATCGTACGCGTCGAATGGCCGATGGTGAAGATCGTGTGGTCCGTCACTCATCGAGCGCATCGTGAAATGCGCGCAGCTCCCGCACCAGATCGACCAGTGGATAGCTCCCGTTGGCACCGCTCGGGCTGGGAAGTACCCACACGCGTGTTCCAGGCAATATGTCTGCTTGTTCTCCGATTTTCGCCCGCGGCTGGCCAAACGCTGTGCGGTAGGCGCCTACACCCAGTACGGCGACCCAGCGTGGCCGATAAGTCCCTACCATGCGAGCGAGCCTCCGCCTTCCGGCAATGAGCTCGGATGGCATCAACTCGGGAGCAGTCGCAGTGGCGCGGCGTACGAGCGTAGTGATCCCGTATCCTGACCCGAGCAACTCGTCGCTTTCGTGAGGCGCCATCAACCGCTCTGTGAACCCTGCCTGGTGCAGCGCGGGCCAGAACCGGTTGCCCGGTCTGGCGAAGTGACGCGCCGACGCTGCTGAATAAAGACCAGGGTTGATCCCGCAGAATAGCACAGAAAGGCCGGGCGCGATGATGTCGGGTATGGGGTGGTTCGACACCTCAGGCCGAGATCCTGGTCAGAGCCGAGCCTTTGTGCATCGCGATGTGATCCGTCTTGTCACTCTTGATCTCGTACTGCGGCTCCTGCTTACTTGCATGAACCGTGTAGCCTTTGAACTCAATCTCAGAGGTGATCACTTTGGTGATTGTGCCGCTCACACGACCTGCCTCCGAGTTCCAGCTGACGTGCTCGCCTCGCTTGAAGTGTTTGTTTGCCATCGTCCCTTATCTCCATCTTGAGATGACATTCCCGTGATGGAACGTCGCAATCGCGGGGCCGCCGAGGTGTCCAATGTGCGTCCGCCCAAAATATAACGAACTCAGTAGTTCGGCCGGGACATTGATCCAGGCATACGAGGCCTCGGTCGTGATGCCATACCGCCTTGATCTGACGGTTAGCGTGCTCCGGCGGCTCTCGACAAATGTCGTCGATTTATTCACGCCGGAAGGACAATACGTGCGCGCGCTCTCTGCTGGTCGCGAACCGGTGATTGTGCGCGCTAGGCACGTGCATCAGAAGGATTCGCTCTCCATCATGATCGAGGGCGCTGCAGGCAAAGAGTCCGGAGTGCTCGAGCTCGTGCGCCGGGTGCTCGGAGTCGATCGCGATCTCGCGGAGTTTGATCGATCGGCTGCGGATATTCCGTGGCTGTCCCCCTTGATCAAGCGCATGCGTGGCGTAAAGCCGCCTCGCTATCCCACTCTCTGGGAGGCGTGCGCCAACGCGATCGTGTTCCAGCAAGTGAGCCTGCGCGCTGCGAGTGCGATCATGCACCGTTTGATTGTTGCCCTTGGGAGACCTGTGGACATGGCTGATATGCCGGTGCCATTGTACGTGTTTCCGGCTGGAGAACAAGTCCTGAGTGCAACCGACGATCTACTGCGGGGAGCAGGACTGAGCGCCAACAAGATCGCAACGTTGCGGCGTGTCGCAGAAGCGCTCGCGTCCGGCGCGCTCGAGGCGGCGACGCTGGAGAGGTGTACGAGCTCGGATGCCGCGGCGAGCCTCCGCCAAATAAAGGGGATCGGTCCGTGGACGGCCGCGGTAATCCTGCTCCGTGGCCTGGGACGACTGGATGTGTTCCCCGCCAACGACACCAGCGTCGCGAGCAACA
>JBDTTA010000123.1:0-7737 GCA_039930845.1 Gemmatimonadales bacterium | reverse complement strand
GACCGGTGCTAGAGATCGGTGACGGCGCCCAGGCTCGCGCTGGACACGAGGCGGGCGTATTTGTGCAGCACGCCGGCGGTGTACCGGGGCGCGGGCGGCGTCCACTCCGCCCGGCGCCGGGCCAGCTCATCCGTGCAGACGTCCACTTCAAGCGCGCGACGCTCGGCGTCTATCGTGATCAGATCGCCCTCCTCGAGCAGGGCGATGGCCCCGCCCGCCGCCGCTTCCGGTGCCACGTGTCCCACCACGAGCCCGTACGTCCCGCCGGAAAACCGCCCGTCGGTGATCAGGGCCACGGAGTCGCCGAGTCCCGCGCCGATGATGGCGGAGGTCGGGGCGAGCATCTCGCGCATGCCGGGGCCGCCGCGCGGCCCCTCGTATCGGATGACGAGGACGTCACCGGCGCGGATCCGCCCAGCGAGGATGGCGGCGAGACAGTCCTCTTCGGACTCGAAGATGCGGGCGGGGCCGGTGATCCGTGGCGACTTGACGCCGGTGATCTTCGCGACCGATCCCTCCGGCGCAAGGTTGCCGCGCAGCACCGCGAGGTGTCCCTGGGCGTAGAGCGGTTTGCCCCAGGGACGGATGACCTCCTGATCGGCGCGAGGCTCCGCCGGGATGTCGCGCAGCGATGCGGCGACGGTCTCTCCGGTGATGGTGAGCGCGCCGCCGTGGAGGAGCCGGTGCTCGAGGAGCATCTTCATTACCTGGGGCACGCCGCCTGCCTGGTGGAGGTCGGTCGCCACGTAGCGGCCCGAGGGCTTGAGGTCGCAGAGCACCGGAACGCGCGCGCGAATGGCCTCGAAGTCGTCGAGCGTGAGGGGCACGCCGGCCGAATGGGCGATGGCCAGGAGATGAAGCACCGCGTTGCTGGAACCTCCCAGCGCCATGACAATGCTGATGCCGTTCTCGAACGCCTCGCGCGTCAGGATCTGGCGGGGGCGGATGCCGCGGCGCACTGCGTCCACCAGCACCTCGCCCGAGCGCGCCGCGCTCTCCGCCTTCTCGTCGTCCTCCGCCGCCATCGTCGACGAGTAGGGAAGACTCATCCCCATCGCCTCGAACACCGACGACATGGTGTTCGCGGTGAACATCCCGCCGCACGATCCCTTCCCGGGGCAGGCGTTCCGCTCCACCGCGAGGAGCTCTCCTTCGTCGATCTTTCCGGCGCTGAACTGGCCCACCGCCTCGAATGCACTCACGACGGTAAGGTCGCGGCCGTGGAGGCGCCCCGGCTTGATGGTGCCGCCGTAGACGAAGATCGCGGGGATGTTCATCCGGGCCATGGCGATCATGGCGCCGGGCATGTTCTTGTCGCATCCCCCCACGGCGACGACGCCGTCCATGCTCTCCGCGCCACAGGCGGTCTCGATCGAGTCGGCGATGACTTCGCGGGAGACGAGGGAGTACTTCATGCCCTCGGTGCCCATCGAGATGCCGTCGCTCACGGTGATGGTACCGAAGATCTGCGGCATGGCGCCCGACGCGCGCACCGCCGCCTCCGCGCGATGCGCAAGCTCGTCGAGGCCGGCGTTGCACGGCGTGATGGTGCTGTATCCGTTGGCGATGCCGATGATGGGCTTGCCGAAGTCCCCGTCGCCGAAGCCGACCGCCCGGAGCATGGCACGGTTGGGCGCGCGCTGAACGCCCTGAGTGATTGCGGAGCTGCGGAGCTCGGATGGCATGGAGGGAAACTAGGGGGTACGGGGAAAGGGGAAAAGCGGAACGGCAAAAAACAGAATGCCCGTTCACCGCCCGCCCTTTATCCTATCCGCGCTTTCCCGTTCGAAGTGTGTCGTAGAGTGTCTTGAGTTCCCCGTCCATCAGACCGCACGGGGCGGCCAGCTGAACGAGCGAGGGCGCCCAGCGCTCATTCCCCTCGATCAACACCGGCCCCCGATCTGAAATCGCGATGTCCCATCCGATCGCGCGCGCCCAGGGGAAGGCGGCTGCAGCCTCCAGGGCCAGGTGCTTGGCCTCAGGCCAGCAGGGAAGCCGGTACCCCACGAACGACCGATCGGTGCCCGGAATGACCGACGCGTAGACGCAGTCGAAGCGCGAGCGCGCGGGGCAAAGTGCGCCGGTGTCGGGATCCACCCAGCAGGCCAGTGCGCCGTGGATGAGCTGGTCGACGCCGAGTGGTTTGGGTTGAAGCTTGAACACCGAAGCAATGATTCTGGGACTTCCATCCACGGCTACGATGGTCACGAACCGAATCGTACAAAGCGTCGGCCCGATGAACTCGGCGAGGCTCGGGTGGGGACGGACGCGCTCCTCGATCAGGAAGGGCAACCTGTTGGCCCCCGGATTCTCCACCTCCAACGATGGCGTGCCGCATGCCACGGCGACGAGTGCGGCCGCGTCATAGCGGTCGCCCGAGAGCGTCAGAAAAGTGTCCGGATCGTCCGGCACCGCCCCGGTAAACACCAGCACGCGGTTTCCCCGGATGCCCTCCAGGGGCTTGAAGACAAACCCATTTTCGTCCATTCGGCGCAGGAATCGCGCGAGCTCCGGCTCAGTCCGAAGACTTTCCCCACCCATGGAGCGTCCCACCGTCGGATCGAATACACCAAAGGCTGTGGCGACAGGGAGGCCGGCCGAGGCGAAGAAGCGGTTGAAGATGAGTTTGTTGTCGAACAGGCAGCGGTAGCGAATGGGGGTGAGAAGGGACCAGAGTCGGTCGTTAGACCTTGGCGCTTCGGAGAGGTAGCGCCGCTTCGCGTCCTTGGTGAGACTGGGATCATACAGGCGGTAGAGAAAGTAGGTCTCCGGTTGCATGCGCCCCCGGAACGCGAGCGTGGCCGCTTCGCCGAGCATGCCGAACCGGCTGAGGCCATGCTCGCGCGAGATGCTGCCGGAGTAGCGCCACGCCCTTGCCAGTCCTGTGGCGTGTCGGGCCAGCCGGGATTTCCACCTCCCGAGCCGTACAGCCAGTCGCCCCCGACTTGGCTCCCCCAGTTCTGCCGCCATTCGTGTCACCCTCAGTGCCAATCTCGTGTCGGCTGGCACGCATGAAGATATCCGGATACTCACGGATTGCCCCGTGGAACGAGACCCCGAAGGTCGCGCTTCCTCGTGACCGACACAAGTCAACTGAAGCCCCGGCCGCCCTCTGTCCCAATCCCAGGCCTTCGCGCGTTCCTCATAATCTCCGAATACTGTAAGGGTGAGAGGGCTGCAATGACATTCGAGGAAATCGAGACCTGGATCCGGAGTTGGGCCGCGCAAGGGAAGACCGTATTCGCGACCTCATCGTTTCAGACGCATTCCCTGCCGATGCTGCACATGCTCAGCCGGATAGACCGCACCATTCCGATCGTTTTCCTCGACACGGGTTACCACTTTTCCGAGACCATCGAGTTTCGCAACCGGGTCGCCCGGCAGTTCGATCTGAATCTGGTGAACGTCGTTCCGCAGGTTTCGAAGATCAACCAACGCGACGAGAGTGGCCGGCTGTACTTCACATCCAACCCTGAGCTGTGCTGTTACCTGAACAAGGTGCAACCACTGGAGCCGTTCCTGGAACGATACGATGTCTGGGTGACAGGAATCCGAGCCGGGCAAAAGGATAATCGTCGTGCGCTTCAAACATTCGTCGAGGGCCCCCACGAATGCCGGCGATTCCATCCGGTTCTCGACTGGACGGTAGCGATGATCCACGACTATCTCCGTGAGTACAACCTTCCTGTCCACCCCCTGGATGCCTTTGGATACCAGAGCATCGGCTGCGAACCATGTACGGCCCCACCAGAGTCATCCGATGGGCGGTCCGGCCGGTGGATTGGCCAGCACAAAACGGAGTGCGGTCTACATACGGACCTTGCGAACAAGAACCCATGAGGGTGCTGATCACCGGGGGAGCGGGTTACATTGGTTCCGAACTGACGAGTCGACTGGCAAAGACAGCCGGTGTCGGTGAGATCGTGGTCTATGACAACTTGAGTCGTGGCAACTTCAATCTGTTCTTTGGCGACGACAAACTTGGCGGCGGAGTGCGTCTGTTGCGAGCAGACCTGCTCGACTCGCGTCAAACCGGACCCAAGGCTGGACCATCTGCTGCCGAACGACCCCTGTTCCCTGCTGGAGCACCTGAGCGACTTCAATTCAGCGATGTCTTTCCACCATGATACGAGCTTCCGTAGTGTTGCCGCCCATTAACAACAAGCTTGGAGTTCAGTTCGAACAGCTCATCGTGGCCGGCGGTGACGATCGCCTCGATCTGCTGGCGAGCGGCCTGAACCGGTACCACGTGCGGCCGACCGAGTTTGAAGGGGTGTTCAACCGGGCCAGCTGCACGTGCTCGCCGTTTTCCCCCGATGGGTACGAGGCGGCGACGGAGCTCTATACCCGGCTCGACCACGATGTGTTCGAAGGCGTACTGGCCGAACACACGCGGACGCTCAAGGAATTGATCAACTACGATGGCCAGGACCGCTTTCATGTCTTCTACGCACCCTCCGGCAGCGACCTGTGCTACTATCCGTTGCTGTTTTTCCGGTTGATCCATCGCGAGCGCAAGATTTTCAACGTGATCACATGTCCGGAGGAGCTTGGATCGGGCAGCAACCTGGCATCCTCGGGTCGTTACTACTTCACGCACAATCAGATGGGCCAGCGGGTGAACTTCGAGGGCCTGATCGGCAAACAAGGGGAAATCGAATCTGCGAGTTTTGCGGCGCGGTCGCACGATGGCAAGATCATCGACCACTGGCAGGAGATCCTGACGACCATCCACGACAAGTACCGGTCCCACGCGGTAAATGCGAACTTGGTGATCGGCAGCAAGTCGGGAATCGAGAACAACGTCACGATTGTCTCACAAGCTCCCGAAGACGTGCTGTGGACCGTCGATCTCTGTCAGTTCCGGGCATCGCGCCTCCTGATCAACGGTCTCATCGGAATGAACTGCCTGGTCATGCTGACCGGATCCAAGTTCTATCAGGGCCCCCCGTTTTGCGCCGTCCTGCTCGTTCCCAAGTCCATCACCCAGGGATTCAGGGTACCCGATCGTGATCTGGTGGCGCCCTTTGCCAACGTGTTTTCCAGATACGACATTCCGGAGCAGTTCAGCGAACTGCGGCGCCACTTGCCCGACTTTCGCAACTACGGATTGCTGTTGCGGTGGCACGCCGCACTGCACGAGATGAAGGCGATGTCGAAGCTGGACGGTCACGAAGTCGGCGATGCCATCCGACAGTGGAACGAGTTCGTGATCGGCCGGCTGGGCGCCAGTCAGCAGTTTCAGTTGATGCCGGACCAGCACATTACGAACAAGACGATCGTTTCCTTCCGCGTCAAGAAGAACGACGGCAGCTTCTTCAGCCACGTCGAGCTGTCGCGCCTCTACGACTCCATCTGCCAACGGGACGACCTGGCGATCGGGGATTGCCGGCGGGCCCTCATCGGTCAACCGGTCAAATACGGCGACAAGTCGTTCATTCGAATCGCGCTGGGGGCCAGCGACGTTCGTCAATTCATCCAAGACGGTACCGACTTCACCAAGGACGGTCGGTTGGTCGAGATCGTCGAGGAGATCGCCCGGGAGAGGCAGTGGAACTGATCACCCGGAAAGAGATTTGCAGCGCCTGGCGAGAGGCGGTGTCGAGGGAGTTGATCGCGTCTGACGACACGTCCGTGATCTTCGTGAATTTCTCGATCATCCAGGATAGGGTCCGGCGCCTGCGAGAAGCGTTTCCGGAGGATACCCTGCACGCCGTCGCCATCAAGACCAACCCCCTGGCGGCGGTCCTCAAGTTCCTGAATGAGCTGGATGTGGGTTTCGAGGCGGCATCCCTCCCCGAAGTGCGACTGGCCAGAAACGCAGGACTGATCAACGAACGGATCATACTGGACTCGCCGGCGAAGACGCGGAGCGAGATCCAGATGCTGATGCGTGAATATCCGGGCATGCGGGTAAATGCCGACTCGCTCGCCGAATTGCATCGGTACCCGGCAGTCGGGTCGGGATTGCGACTCGGTATTCGGATCAATCCGTTGGTAGTGAGTGACACAGTGGGCTACATGAACGTTGGGGGCTCGAAGTCAAAGTTCGGCGAGCCCATCTCGAACCGAGGCAGGATCATCGAGGCGTGCCTGGCGCGGAACGATATCGAGTGCCTGCATATCCATATAGGCTCTCAGTTCGTCGACGCCGGGCCGACGATTCAGGCGGTCGGCGCCGTGCTGGAACTGGCCGAAGAAGTCAACGCGCGGTCGGCGCAACAGCGGATCCGCTGCCTGAATCTGGGAGGCGGTTTTCCGGTCAACTTTTTTCCAGACAGCTCTCCGTTCAGAATCGAGGACTACGCGTCGGCACTCCGTGACAGCTGCCCGCGACTCTTCGATGGCACGTACCAGTTGATCACCGAATACGGCCGGTATGTTCATGCGAACGCCTGCTGGGCGGTTTCCGACGTCGAATACGTCAAACCGGCCGGCGATCAGGTCAACCTGATTGTTCATCTGGGCGCCGATATGTTCCTGCGGGAGTGTTACAATCCCGGCGATTGGCACCACGAAATGTTTCTGATCGACGGGCAGGGTATCGAGAAGAACGGGAAAACGATCACGACCAGCGTTGCCGGACCGCTGTGCTTCGGCGGAGATTTCGTCAGGATATCATTTTCGCTGCCACCGGCCGAGCCCGGTGATCGCCTTGTCATCCAGGACGTCGGGGCCAATACATTTTCCCTCTGGTCGCGCCACTGTAGCCGTCCCTTTCCCAAGGTGATTTCCTACGAATCACCCCCTGGCTCCTCCGGCCCGGTGAAGATGCGAGTGGCTCGGCCACGGGAGGATATCGACTCGATCGTCAACTTCTGGAATGGCGGGCCTTGAGAGGCGCAGACCGCAAGGGGGCGGGGAAGGGATGACCGCCCGCCCAGCTCGCTTCCTGCTCCTCTCTCCCGTTCCCTCTTTCCCGTTCTCTGTTCCCCGCGGTTACGCGTCGTAATACAGAAAAAACTCGTACGGGTGCGGCCGGAGGCCCACCGGCGCGATGTCCTTCGTCCGCTTCATCGAGATCCAGGTGTCGAGCACGTCCGCCGTGAAGACGTCGCCCTCGAGGAGGAACGCGCTGTCGGCCTCGAGCGCCGCCACCGCCTCCGCCAGCGAGCCCGGCACCATCCTGATGCTCTTCTTCCGGTCGTCGTGCAGCTCGTAGAGATCTTCGTCGATCGGCGCGGGCGGCTCGAGCTTCCGCCTGATGCCGTCGAGCCCCGCCATGAGCAGGGCTGAGAAGGCGAGATATGGGTTGGCCGTCGGATCCGGTGCGCGGAATTCCACCCGCCGTGCCCTGGGACTGCTCGAGTAGCACGGAATCCGGCAGATGGCCGACCGGTTGCGCGCCGAATACATGAGGTTGACCGGCGCCTCGAACCCCGGCACCAGCCGCCGGTAGCTGTTGGTCGTCGGCGCGCACAGCGCCAGGAGCGCGGGGGCGTGGGCGATGAGTCCGCCGATGTAGTGCCGTGCCGTCTCGCTCAGCAGCGCGTAGCCGTTCTCGTCGTAGAAGAGGGGCTGATCGCCGTTCCAGAGCGACTGGTGCACGTGCATGCCGGATCCGTTGTCCCCGAAGAGGGGCTTGGGCATGAACGTGGCCGTGAGTCCCAGGTTATGGCAGACATTCTTCACGATGTACTTGTAGACCAGCATGCGGTCGGCCGTCTGCACCAGCGTGCCGAACTTGAAGTCGATCTCCGCCTGACCGGCCGTGGCCACCTCATGGTGCTGCACCTC
>JBDTTA010000122.1:0-7768 GCA_039930845.1 Gemmatimonadales bacterium | reverse complement strand
CCATCGAGCGATGGATGCAGGAGAAACAGGGCATCCAGCAGGAGCTGTTGCCGGGTGCGGCGGGTGCCGACACCGAGTCGGAGCCGGTGGTCTCCTCGCGGGCAACGCTGAGCGGCGGCGAGCAGATGATCCTGGGCGGCATGCAGGACACGCTGTCGGGCGCCTGTCCCGACTGCGGCTCGCAGCTCGAGTTCGCGGAAGGCTGCATGAAGTGCCACGTGTGCGGGTTCAGCGAGTGCGGGTGATCGTGGTCGTCCGCAGGTAGCAAGTCGCGTCGTGTGGCACAACTGCGGGTGTCGGCCAAGGCCGGCATCCCGCTGTGTCGTGGATGGATCCAGCGGTAGCGGTCTGCTCCTTCGGGCTGCGTTGGCCCTTCACGCCCTCCCGCCGCGACTTGCAACCTCGAGCGCCCGTGAATTCCGGGTAATCATCGCGCCGTGGCGGGCGCACGATTCCGCGTCCGCGAGGGCCGCCGCCACCAGTTCGTACGAGCGCCGGCGCGCCGCATGCTCGTGCGTGATCGTCACGATCATCACCTCGTCCGCCTCATACTCTCCCGCTACCGCCTCGATGCCGGCCCGGACCGTGTCGGGGCTTCCCACAATCCGGCGGCGCTGGCGCACCGGAAGAAGCGCCCCGGTTGCACGGCGCGCCCGCTGCAATTCGAGAAAGTGGAGCGCCTCCTCCACCCGAGGTACGGCAATCAGCTGGCCCTGGTGCAGGAGCGTGAATGCCATGTCGGCGCTCGAGGCGAGACGCTCCGCCTCTTCATCCGACTCCGCGCACACCACCCACACCGCCACGACCACTTCGGGGGCACCGCGCCACTGCGACGGCGTGAAGTTCCGGCGATACTCCCGTGCGATCTCCGCCCCCTGCGGGTTGATGAAATCCGCGAACGCATAGGGCAGACCGAGCTCGGCGGCCCATATCCCGCTCTGCGGCGAGGAGCCGAGGAGCCAGGGCGCCGGGACTTCCGGCAGGCCCGGGAGCGCGGCGAGACGCGCGAAGGGATGGTCGCGCGGCATCGTGTCGCCAAGATAGGCCAGCAGCTCGCGCAGTTGCTCCGGAAAATCGTCGGGCGCGGCGGCGCGCCGGTCGCGCTGTAATGCGAATGTGGTGTGAGGATCGGTGCCGGCGGCCCGCCCGATCCCGAGATCGATGCGGCCAGGGAAGAGGCCGCTCAGGAGACTGAAGTTCTCGGCGACCTTGAGCGGACTGTAGTGCGGCAGCATGACGCCGCCACTCCCGACCCGAATCCGCGACGTGGAAGCCGCGATGGGGCCGATCAGCGCCTCCGGGCTGGCGCACGCCAGCATGGGGGTGCCATGGTGTTCCGCGACCCAATAGCGCTGGTAGCCCAGCTCGTCCGCCAACTGCGCCAGATCGAGCGAATTGTGCAGCGCCTCCGCACCGGTCGAGCCGGACGCGATGGGGGCCTGGTCGAGCACGCTGAGGCGAAGCGATTCGTCGGTCATGATCGGCAATGTACCCCCGCGACCGCGCTTAGATCAAGTTGTTGTTAAACTACTTGACCAGGACGGCGTTCAGGTTACGCTTCGCTCCATGCCCAAACCCAGATCGTCCGGACCCTTCGACCAGCGCGCCGCCGTGTTCAAGGCGCTCGGCGAACCGACCCGTCTCCGCATCGTGGATTTCCTCCAGCGCCGCGAGGGCGAGGCCACGGGGACCGAGGTCGCCGAGCATGCCGGCATCAGCCTGGCGCTCCTCTGCCATCATGTCGATGCGCTGATCGAATCGGGCATCGTCCGCAAGCGCAAGGAAGGGCAGACCAGCTACTGGACGCTCGATCGCGCCGTCCTCTCGGCCGCGTTCAGGACCCTTCGGCATTCCCCCCACGCCTCACTGGAGTCATAGCATGAGCAAGACGGTCGCCTACGCGGCGCGCGACAACACGACGCCGCTGTCCCCGTTCTCCTTCGAGCGGCGCGAGCCGGGGTCGAAGGACGTCGACATCGAGATCCTCTATTGCGGCGTCTGCCATTCCGATCTTCACACGGCGAAGAACGAGTGGGCGGGCACCGTCTATCCTCTCGTCCCCGGTCACGAAATCGTGGGCCGGGTGGTGCGTGTCGGCGCGGACGTCAAGGGATTCACGAAGGGCGATCTCGCCGCGGTCGGATGCATGGTGGATTCGTGCCGCACCTGTCCCGAGTGTCGCGCCGGCCTGGAACAGTTCTGCCAGGTGGAGACCGTCTTCACGTACAACAGTCCCGATGCACATCTCGGTGGCATGACGTACGGAGGCTACTCGAAGCGAATCGTCGTCGATCAGGACTTCGTGCTGCGGGTGTCCGACACGCTGAACCCCGCGGCGGTGGCGCCGCTGCTCTGCGCGGGGATCACCATGTACTCCCCGTTGCGGCACTGGGGCGTCTCGCAGGGGAGCAAGGTGGGCGTCGTCGGGCTGGGCGGGCTGGGCCACATGGGCGTGAAAATCGCCCACGCCCTCGGCGCCGAGGTGGTGCTCTTCACGACGTCCCCGGGGAAGACGGCCGACGCCAAACGGCTGGGTGCGTCGGAGGTGGTCGTCTCGAAGAACGCCGATGAAATGAAGCGGCACACGCTGAGTTTCGATTTCATCCTGAACACCGTTGCCGCGCCGCACAATCTCGACGCGTACGTCACGCTGCTGAAGCGCGACGGGACGATGTGCCTGGTGGGCGCGCCCGACAAGCCGCACCCTTCGCCCACCATCACGAACCTGATCTTCAAGCGGCGCGCCATCGCGGGCAGCCTGATCGGCGGCATCAAGGAGACGCAGGAGATGCTCGATTTCTGCGCCGAGCGGGGCATCGTCTCCGACGTCGAGATCATCCCGATTCAGCAGATCAACGAGGCGTACGAGCGGATGCTCCGGAGCGACGTGAAATATCGCTTCGTGATCGACATGGCGACCCTCCAGACGGAGAGCTGAGGACATCGCGATGCTTCGCAAACTTGGGAGTCAGGGGCTCGAGGTCGGGTCGCTCGGGCTCGGCTGCATGGGCATGAGCCAGTTCTACGGACCTCGCGACGACCGCGAGTCGATCGCCACGATCCACCGGGCAATCGACCTGGGCGTGACGCTCTTCGACACGGCGGAGGTATACGGTCCCTACGTGAACGAAGAGCTGGTCGGCAAGGCGCTGGAGGGACGGCGCAACGACGTGATCATCGCCACGAAGTTCGGCTTCGTGATCGACGGCGGCGACCGGCACGGGCTCGACAGCAGACCCGCGCACGTCAGGGAGGTCGCCGAAGCCTCGCTGCGGCGGTTGCGCACCGACCGGATCGATCTCTTCTACCAGCACCGCGTCGATCCCGCCGTGCCGATCGAGGACGTGGCGGGGGCCATGGCCGACTTGGTTCAGGAAGGCAAGGTGCGCTATCTGGGTTTGAGCGAGGCGGGGGAGAGCACCATTCGGCGTGCCCACGCCGTACATCCGATCTCCGCGCTCCAGAGCGAGTATTCGCTCTGGGAGCGCAATCTCGAGTCGCGGATCATCCCGGTGCTCCAGGAGCTCGGCATCGGCCTCGTGCCCTTCAGCCCGCTCGGCCGCGGCTTTCTCACCGGGACGGCCCGGCGCGCGGAGGAGTATCCCGAGGACGACTACCGGCACCGCGATCCCAGGTTCCAGGGCGCCAATTTCGACGCCAACGTCGCGGCCGCGGCGGCCGTCCGTGCGATCGCCGATGCCAGGGGCGTCACACCGGGTCAGATCGCGCTCGCCTGGCTGCTCCACAAAGGCGAGGACCTGGTCCCGATTCCGGGCACCAAGCGGCGCCTGTACCTCGAGGAGAACGTCGGGGCCGCGTCGGTGGCGCTGAGCGCCGAGGACATGGCGCGTCTCGATGCCGCGCTGCCGCCGGAGGTGGTGGCCGGGGAGCGGTATGGCCGGGAGGCGATGTCGCTGGTCGACCGCTGACTGGACACACCCCGCTGGGGAGGGGCATAATGCAGCTTGACCGCGAAGCGAACCCACCGCCCGTTCGAGAGGATCGTCATGTCGGCTGATCAGCAGGGTGGCACCCTCAAGCCCATCACACCCGCCCGCGTCGCGGAAGAGCTTCGCAGCCTGAGCGACAAGCGCAAGAACGGCGAGCTCGAGGCGGACGAATACGAGCACCGGTTCTCCCGAATGATCTCCGAGCTGCGCGACCGCCGGATCGACGGCAGCCGCGCCGAGATCCTCGCGACGCTCACACCGTTGCTCACCGATGGCGTGGTGTCGGCGGAGGACTGGCGCCGGCTGACGAGGCAACTGGGACTGGCGTGAGACTCGCCCCGCTCGAAATGTCCGTCCCGGCCGGGGACGGACTCGTCCTCAAGGGCAGGCTCACCTATCCCGAGGGACGCGCGGGCGCCTCGTTCCCCCTCGCTGTCCTCGCGCATCAGTACCCGACCACCCGCGACAGTTTTTCCCCGCTGGTGGACGACCTCCTCGCCATGGGCGTCGCCACCCTCGCCTTCGACGAGCGCGGCCACGGCGCGTCGATCGAATCTCCCGACGGCGCCCGGGTCATCGACACGCCGCAGGGCTTCACGCTCGAAGGCTTCGGCACGGCATTCGTCTCCAGCGTGCAGCGCCTCGGATTCGGCCGCATTGAGGACGACGTGCTGCGGGTGGCGGGGTGGGGAGTGTTTCAGAACTTCATCGAGGCCACGCGGGTGGTGCTCGTCGGCGCCAGCGTGGGTGGACCGGGCGTGCTGCTCGCCGCGCCGAAGATTCCCGGCATCCGGGCGGTGGTGACGCTGGGGCCCGCCGGCGCTCCCGCGTTTGGCGCGGACGGCGTCGCGCGGGTCCGAGCGGCCGTGGAGCGCCTCAACGCTCCGTGCTTCCTCGCGTCGTCCCGCGACGACCCCTTCGACGGCGGCGCGAACGTCACCGCCTGGAGCCGGGACCTCCCGCACGTCACGTCCCGCCTCGTGCCCGGCTCCGCCCACGCCATGGCCATCTACTTCGACGTGTGGGACGAATTGCTGGCGTTCGTTCGCCGTGCGCTCGTTCTCGGGTGATCCTCCGCTCCCTTGGCGCGGGTGCGCCGCAGGTTTCCGCCGTCGGCTATGGCGGCATGCATCTCTCCATCGACGGTCGGCCCCCCGAATCCGAGGCGCTCAAGGTGCTCGCGGCAATGCTGGATGCGGGGATCACCCTCATCGACACCGCCGACGCCTACTGTCTCGACGAGCGCGACACCGGCCACAACGAACGCCTCATCGCCAGCGCGCTCTGCGCGTGGAAGGGCGATCGCTCGCGTGTCGTGGTCGCGACGAAGGGTGGCGTGGTGCGGAGCGGGGCACGATGGGACACCGACGGCAGTCCAGCCCATCTTCGCGCCGCCTGCGATCGCTCGCTCCGCGCGCTCGGGACCGAACGGATCGATCTCTATCAGCTTCACGCACCTGACCCCAGGGTCCCGCTGGTGGAGAGCGTGGGTGCGCTGGCACAGTTGCAACAGGAAGGAAAGGTGCGCTGGATCGGTCTCTCGAACGTATCGGTCGAGGAGATCCGGACCGCGCAGACGGCGGCCTCCATCACCGCCGTGCAGAACCGGCTGAATCCGTTTTTCAGGGAAGCGCTTACCGGGGGCGTCGTTCGGTACTGCGGGGAGAACGGCATCGGTTTTCTGGCCTACAGCCCGGTCGGCGGAGGCCGCCTCAACAAGAAGCTCTCATCGCATCCTGTCGTCGCGCCCATGGCGGCGCGCCTCGGCGTTTCGCCGCACACGGTGGTGCTGGCCTGGGTGATGAGTCAGTCGCCCGCGGTGATTCCCATCCCCAGCGCGCGCACCGTCGGGCATGCGCTCGACAGCGTGTCCGCGGCTGCCGTGCTGCTCGACGAGAACGATCGCTCGGCGATCGACGCCGCGGAGTTCTCCAGAGCCTGACGCTGCCCCCCGCCTCACTGCCACCGGAAAAGCGAGGAGCCGACGGTAAAGCCGGCTCCCACCGCGGTAAAGATCACCAGGTCGCCCCGCTTGACACGCCCCGCCGCCAGCACGTCGTGGAGCGCGAGCGGAAGCGTGGCGGCCGTGGTGTTGCCGAACCGGCCGATGACCGACGCCATGCGCTCGGGCGGGAGCCCGAGGCGTTCGGCGGTCGCATCGAGGATCCGCTGATTGGCCTGGTGGGGCACGACCATCGCAACGTCGGTGGGCCGGAGACCATTGCGCTGGAGGAGTGTTTCGATGCTGTTCGCCATGCGCGTGACGGCGAACTTGAACACGGTTCGCCCATTCTGCTTGAGAAAGTGTTGACGCGCCGTGACCGTCTCGATGCTCGCCGGGTGCTGGCTCCCGCCGGCGGGCATGCACAGATCATCGCGCCCGCTGCCGTCCACCACGTGATGAAAGTCCAGGAAGCCGAAACCCGCTTCGGCCGGTTCGAGCAGGACCGCGCCGGCGCCATCACCGAAGAGGACGGCGGTGGTGCGGTCTTCCGGATCGATGATCGAATTCATGAGATCGGCGCCGACGACGATGACCCGCTCGTGCAGTCCCGAGGCCACGAGCTGAGAACCGGTGGTGAGGGCGAAGAGAAATCCGGAGCAGGCCGCCGAGAGGTCGAACCCCCACGTGTTCGTGAGTCCGACCTGGTCCTGGATGAGACAGGCCGTCGCCGGAAACATCATGTCCGGCGTCACCGTGGCCACGATCAGCGCACCGATGTCCCCCGGTCCGAGTCCTCTGGCGGCCATGAGTCGGCGAACGGCCTCGGCGCCCATGGTCGAGGTGGTCTCGCCCGGCGCGCCCCGGTGGCGCTCATGAATGCCGGTGCGGGAGACGATCCACTCGTCCGACGTGTCCAGCGTCGCGGCGAGCTCCGCGTTGGTGATGACGCGCTCGGGGACGTACGTGGCCACGGCCGTGATAGCGGCGCGCGAACGGACCTGCGGGATGTCAGATGGCATCCCAGAATGTCGTCCGGATACCGAACCGCGCGCAAGAACGGCCGGGAACCCGGCGTTATATTCCGGCATGCCTCCCGCCATCCGCCGCCCGACCGCCACCGCCACTATTGGCGGTGTGCCGGTCGGCTCGGGCCATCCCATCGTCGTCCAGTCGATGACCAACACCGACACCGCCGACGTCGCCGCCACGATCGAACAGGTGGCGGCGCTCGCGCGGGCGGGCAGCGAGCTGGTGCGGGTCACGGTCAACACGGAGGAGGCCGCGGCCGCGGTCCCGCAGATCGTGGAGGGGCTCGAGCTGATCGGCGTCGCGGTTCCGATCATCGGCGATTTTCACTACAACGGTCATCTGCTGCTCACGCGGCATCCCGGTTGCGCGGCCGCGCTCGCCAAGTATCGGATCAACCCCGGCAACGTCGGCGGCAAGCGTCACGACGAGAATTTCAGGGCGATCATCGACGTCGCCCTGGCCCACGACAAGCCGGTCCGGATCGGCGTCAACTGGGGCTCGCTCGACCAGCAGTTGCTCACGACGATGATGGATGCCAACGCGCTCCTGGCCGAGCCGCGGGCCGCACGGGATGTGACGATGGAGGCGATGGTCGAGAGTGCGCTGCAGTCGGCGGCACTGGCGGAGGCCACGGGCATGGCGCACGACCGGATCGTGCTGAGCGCAAAGGTGTCGGGCGTGCAGGACCTCGTGGATGTCTATCGGATGCTCGCGGCCCGCTGCGACTACCCGCTCCACCTCGGGCTCACGGAGGCCGGGCTCGGCGCCAAGGGAATCATCGCCAGCACGGCGGGCCTCAGCATCCTCCTGCAGGAGGGGATCGGCGACACCATCCGCGTCTCCC
>JBDTTA010000121.1:0-7824 GCA_039930845.1 Gemmatimonadales bacterium | reverse complement strand
CCCGGGTGCGACACGCTGTTTACCGGAAACCATCCAGCGGCGCCGCACGCCTGAAGTGCCGCCCAGGCAGCTGCTCCGCGATACCGGCGATCTCGAGGGCGCAGAGCACCGCGAGGACGCTCCCCATGGGACCGCCGACCTGCGCGGCCAGCTCGTCCACATGGACACACTCCGCCCCGAGGCGTATGGCCACCCTGCGCTCATCCGCACTCAGCGTTTCGGGAAGCGCGACGCACGCGGCGGTATCCTCGCGATTTTTCCGGTCAAGCGGCGCGGCATCGGCGAAGTACTGCAACAAGTCCACCGGCTCGAGGTACGGAGCGGCGCCATCGCGGATCAGCCGGTTGGTGCCCACCGACACCGGGCTGGTAATGGGCCCCGGCACCGCCATCACCTCACGGCCCTGATCCAGCGCCGTGCCCGCGGTGATCAAGGCACCGGAGCCGATGGCGGCCTCGACGACCACCGTGACCCTCGCCAACCCGCTGATGAGACGGTTACGGCGGGGAAAACTTCCCGCGTGGGGCCGTTCGCCCGGCGGGAACTCGCTGAGCAGCAATCCGCGGGCGGCGACCCGGTCGTACAGCGCGCGATTGGCGGCTGGATAGACGACGCCGAGCCCGTTGCCGAGCACGCCGATCGTGCCGCCGCCCGCGTCCAGCGCGGCCGCGTGCGCCGCCGCGTCGAGTCCCCTGGCCATTCCGCTCACCACCACCGCTCCCGCCCATGCCGCCTCCCGTGCGATCAGCCGGCACACCTCCCCGCCATAGGCCGTATGGTCTCGGCTCCCGACCACCGCGACCGCGGGACGCTCCAGCAGGGATTGGTTACCGACGAGAAAGAGAACGGGCGGTGGATCGGGGATGCTGCGGAGTGCCGCCGGAAAATCGGCGTCGGCCGGTACGAGGATGGAGGCACCGATTCGCTCCGCACTCTCGACGAGCTGCCGGCCGGCATCGAGTGGCGTGGCCTTCAGCTCTGAGACGAAGGCGCCGGAAAACCCGGGCAAGGTGCGCAAACGCTCGAACGGCGCCGAATGGGCGCCGAGTGCGGTCTCGAAATTCGAGAGGAGAATGGTGAGCCGAGCGGGGCCCATCCCGGAGACCTGGGTGAGCGCCAGATAGGCGAGTCGTTCGTCGGTCATTCGTCGTCCATGAACTCCCAGTAGCCAGGCGTGTGCGTAACCTCGTCGGCCGGTGCTTCCGTCTCCTTGGCCTTCTCAACGAACTTCCAAAGGTATTCCTTCGCCTCCTCCAGCCCCGTACCCGCCGCGCTCGACACGGCGAGTGTTCCCGCGGCCTCGGGTGCGTGAAGTACCGGAATCGGATCAGTTGGCGCCAGGAGGTCGCGCTTGGTGAGCATCACGACGTGTTCCTTTTGCGCCAGCACGTCGCTATAGCGCCGGATCTCCTCACGCAAACTGTCGTAGGTGTGCTGCGGATCGGAACTGTCGAGCGGAATCAGAAAGGCAAGGACCCGCGTGCGCTCGACGTGCTGCAGGAAACGCAGGCCGAGCCCTTTCCCCTCGTGGGCACCTTCGATGATGCCCGGAATGTCCGCCACGACGTAGGTTCGGTGCCCGGAGAGCCCGACGACGCCGAGATTCGGCTCGAGCGTGGTAAACGGATAATCGGCGATCTTGGGCCGCGCCGCGGAGACCACCGACAGCAGCGTACTCTTTCCGGCGTTCGGCTCGCCGACCAGTCCGATGTCCGCGATGAGCTTGAGCACGAGCTCAATTCGGCGATCCTGGCCTTCCTCGCCCGGTTCCCATTCGCGTGGCGCTTGATGGGTGGGCGTCGCGAATCGCGCATTGCCCCGTCCACCCCGCCCTCCCCGCGCCACCAGCACGGTATCACCGGGCTGGAGCACCTCGCCGAGACGCTCACCACTTTCCGCATCGGAGATGACGCTGCCGGGCGGAACCGGGAGATACAGATCGTCGGTCGATGCGCCGGTCTTCGTCTTGCCCTTGCCGTGTACGGCTCGCTCCGCCTTCCACTCGGTCCGATAGCGATAGTCGAGCAGGGTCGAGAGGTTGGCGTCGGCGCGGACGTACACGCTCCCGCCATCGCCGCCGTCGCCGCCGTCGGGCCCGCCCTTGGGTTTGTACTTGAACCTGGCGAAGGAGCTGGCACCGGAGCCTCCGGTCCCGCCCACGACTCGCACCACCGCGCGATCGATGAACATCAGTTGCCCGGCGACCACCCTTCGCGCACCGACCTCCAGAGGTCCTTGATCTTTTTCCACTGGTCGAAGGAGAGGAGCGGATTCACCACCGACAGCACGCCCTCGATCTGCCCGAACGACGCGCCGGCGTTGAGGGCGCCGCGCAGATGCGAGTGCAGTTGTCTCGGGGTCTCGAGAATCGCGGTCTGCGCCACGATGCACAGCTCGCGGCGGAGGAGGTCGAGCCCCGGGCGGCCGAGGGTGCGGCCATAGCCTTCCGTAATCATCCACGAATCGATGGCCGGATGGAGGAGGCGGACACTGTCCCGGAGCTTCCGGTAGTTCTCGCCATAGACGACGGCGCACACCTCCTCGCCTCGCCGGGTCCACTCGGACAGGTGCCCGTAGTCCTGACCCTCATCGATCTCGGGCGCCGCCACGCCGCTGAACTTGCGCCACACGCTGGAGGCGACGAGTGCGCGCGGGTAGCCGACCATGAGCACCGACTGGAGAATCAGCTCCTCGACCCACGCCGGAGGCACCTGCGAGGCGCGCAGCGGTCCCACGCGCTCCCGCAGTTCCGGCTCGTAACCCTGTGCGATCGCCGCGGCGAATCGAACGAGGTCGCGAGTCTGTGGATCGAGACTATCTTGTTTCGCCATCCCGGCACCTTGAGTTGAGGGTAATTCACGCAGAAGATAGCGGCTTACTTCTACTGCCGCCTCTTCATACCTTACACGCCGATGCCCGCTCCCTTTCGACTCTTTCTGGCCGCCGCGCTCCTCGGCGCGCTCGGGCCGGCGCGGGCCTCCTGCCAGGCATCTCCCTACATTCCGCTCGACGATCCCCGGGTCCCGTTACTCGAGCATCTGATCACCCGCGGAGACGTCGCCGATCCCACACCCACCATCCGTCCCTTCCGGCGGATCGACGCGGCCCGTGTGCTCGCCGAGGCGGACAGCGGTGGCCCGGCAAGTCTCGTCCACACCCTTCGCGAGCAATTCGAGGATCCACCGCACCAGAACGGATGGCGTCTTGCCGTACGGGCAGGTGCGCAGGCCTATAGCCACCTCCGTCGCGACGTCCTCCACCCGCTCGGCCCGGATGGCATTCGGCCATACGCCGACCTCACCGCCGAAGCGAATTTCGGCAACTTCGTACTGGTGAGTCGCCCCGCCGCCGAGCCGCGTATCGTGCACGACCCGGAGTGGCCCGGACGAAGGGACCTGACCCTTGCCTGGCGTATGGTCGAGGGGTATGCCAGTGCGCAATTCAAATACGGAAGCGTGTTCTACGGGCAGATGGACAGGAATTGGGGGCCGGTCGGCATGGCCGGCATCGGACTCAGCAGCTATCCCTACTCGGAGGTGCAGTCCGGATTCGAGCTGGGCACCCAGACCCTCCGCCTCACGGCGCTCGCCAGCCAGTTGCAGGATGCGCGCGACAGTGTCGGCAACCGCGTCCACCGCTTCTTCTTCGCACACCGGTTGGGGCTGCGTCTCACCGACCGCTTCAACCTCGGTGTCTGGGAGACGGTCGTCCTGGCGGGCCAGGATCGCGAGTTCGATGGGCGGTACCGCAATCCACTCAGTCTCCTCCTCCTCAGCAATCAGTTCGGACTCGGTGCGGATGGCAACGTGCTGGTCGGGCTCGACGCCGGGTGGCGGGCCGGGCGGCGAATCACGCTTCAGGCACAGCTGGGCATCGACGATCTGCAGTACGAGCAGACATCGGGCGCCGATCGCTACCCCAATCGCTGGGCGCTGACACTCGCCGCCTTCGGCCCGCTGGGCCATACCCTCGGGTGGCGCGGAGTCTACACGCAGGCGTCGAGCCTCGCCTTTCGCACCCTCGATCCATTCGAGAATCTCACCGATGCCGGCGTCGGGATCGGCCGCAATTTCGACGACATGGACCAGGCGACGATACTGATCACAGTACCGAGAGGCGCCGGATGGCTTTTCACACCCGAGCTCACGCTGCTTCGCCAGGGAGAGGGGGAGATCAACGCGCCCTTCCCCGCAAGCTCCTCCGAAGCAGGGGCGATTCCGCAGATCTTCATCGGAGTGGTCGAGAGGACGTGGCGGGCCGCGCTCGGAATCAGCGGCCGGCAGGGCCCCCTCGACCTGTCCCTCAACGCCGGGGTGCATCACGTCGCGAATGCCGATCACATCGCGGGACGCACGGTCAACCGATTCGAGGGGCGGCTCCAGGCGACGCTCGGCCTGAGTCGCCGGGGAGTATTGCGATGAGACAGCCGCCGGCGCCGCTGACCCGCGATCGCATGCTGCACCTGATCCAGAAAATGAAAGCCAGCCGGGTGGCGGTGGTGGGAGACATCATCCTCGATCGTTACCTCATCGGGGACACGGATCGGCTCTCACCCGAGGCGCCGGTGCCGGTCGTCACCGTGCACGAACGGAAAGACGCGCTCGGCGGCGCGGCCAACGTCGCGGCCAACGTCGCCGCGCTCGGCGCCACCTGTCTGCTGGTCGGCATCGTGGGAGACGACAGCGACGGCTCGGCGATTCGCCGCGAGCTGGCCGGCCTCAACCTCGAAGACCATCACGTGATGACGATCGCCGGCCGGCCGACCACCTCCAAGACGCGGATCATCGCGCGCTCCCAGCAAGTGGTCCGCATCGACGAAGAGGTGGACTCCCTGCTCGACGGACCCGATCTCGCACGGCTCATCAAGGTGGCGCGGGCAGCGCTCGCGGATGCCGACGCCCTCCTGCTCGAGGACTACAACAAGGGCGCACTCGCGCCACCCTTGATCATGGCGGTGATGGAAGTGGCGCGGCGCCGCGGGATCCCGATCGTCGTGGACCCGAAGTTCCGCCAGTTCTTCGAGTACGCGGGCGCCACCGTCTTCAAGCCCAATCGGCGGGAGCTCGAGTCCGCCCTGGGGGCCGCAGTGGACCTGCAGAACGGCGGCGCGCTGCCCGAGGTGCTCGCGCGGCTCCAGGCGGACAACCTGCTCGTCACGCTCGGCGCTGAGGGCATGGTGCTGGTGATGAAGGACGGCAGCACCACGCATATTCCGAGCATTGCCCGGCAGATCTACGACGTGAGTGGTGCGGGAGACACGGTGACGGCCTGGATGGGCACGGCGCTGGCGGCGGGAGCGACCGTCCGCGAGGCTGCGCAGGTCGCCAATTTCGCCGCGGGGGTCGAGGTGGGGAAGGCCGGAGTCGCTACCGTGACACCCGACGAGGTGCTCGCGGTGCACGAAGAGCGCTACGATCAGATCGGGCGGCTACGTCGAGGGGGACTCATCTAGCACGGGGACACGCGGCTTCTGTCGCACGCGCACTCCGAACGCCAGCCACACGCGCCAGGTCTCCCGCACGCGATACAGATGCCGCCGCAGGGTGCGGGCGGCTGACGTGTATTCGGGGGCCAGTTCCACCACACCGGCCTCAGCCATCCGCTGGCGCAGCAGCTCGGCGCGTTCGGTCAGCGCCATTTCCGCCAGCCGTTCCTTGCTGAAGGAATTCCGCGCGCCGACGCCCTCATGATCCAGAAACGTCAGCAGATCGCGCCGAGTCCACCCCGACAGCCATCCCGGGAGGTTACCCGCCGGCACGACGACGCCGGTGGCGAGGATCCGTCTCGACGCGTCGGCCACGTCGAGCCCGTGCTTTCGCCGCTCGTACCGGCTCAGGCTCGCCAGCGTCGTGGGCACGCGCGAATCGGCGCTGAGATGCTGGAGCGCGTCCACCGCGTGCGCCCTCGCGCCCAGCGGCAGTTGCCACAGGGCCTTGACCAGCCGGCGGAACTCGGCGTCCTCCGAGAGCTCGAGCGACCGGAGCGTGGGGCCCTGAAGCTGGGGCCACGATGCCCAGAAGCTCATCTCGAGACCGTGTTTGCGCACGAACTGGTTCCGGGCCTCGATGAGCACCGCTGGCTCGTGCAGGCGCAACGAATGCGGCAGCATGACCGCCGCCATGAAGTCCGCCGCCTCGCCCGTCATGGTGAACCCCGAGAACTTTTCGTGCACGGCCAGCATGACCAGCCCCACCCGAAGGTCCAGGTACGCGTCGTAGCTGCCATCCCGCAGGTGGCGCTCGATCGGCGCGCGGAGAAGGACTTGCGCCACCGCGCGGCACTCCTGCTGAAATTCTTCCCGCGATCCCGGCATACCGGGGTTCGCTTCCCGGATCCGGGCGACGTAATCGCCGATCGCGGCGACGTCATCCGTCGCAACCCGGCCGCGAAGCCACGGCGAGAAGTCGACGCACGGGACGCAGCTCGATGGGGCGTGGGTGCGGGAGAGGCAGGGGTAGACGTGATGACCGAGGCCGGCGGCAAAGCCCACGACCTCGGACTCCTCCGGGGAGGGGAGCGGGATCGCGGCCAGCAGATAGTCTACGTTGTGCGTTGTCGCCATTCGAACTCGCCGACGTGGTCTGGTCCGCGGGGAGGAGACACCAGCGGGCCCGAGAATCTTCTGCATGAACGACAACTCAGCAAGACCTGGGCCGACAGAGTACTTCGGAAGGACCCGCGGAGATGCCGAGCAGGAATGGGCGATGAGGGGCTCGAACCCCCGACCTCGCGCATGTGAGGCGCGCGCTCTAACCAGCTGAGCTAATCGCCCTGAGTAGCCGGGAGCGGGAGTCTACAAGGTCCGCGGAGGAGGGGCAAGCGCGGCCGCGACTCCGGCCGCGCGCCCGGTACACCAGGCCCAGAGAAAGTTGTATCCCCCGATCGGTCCGAAGGCGTCGAGCACTTCGCCACAGATGTAAAGCCCTTCCACGCGCCGGCTTTGCAGAGTGCGAGGATCGACGTCGGCGAGGCTGATACCCCCGCCGGTCACCTCCGCCTTCCGGTACCCCTCGTCGCCAGTCCACGGCAGAGTGCCCCTGGTCAGCACCTCGATCAGACGCAGCCGGTCCTCACGACGCAACTGGGCCAGCCGGGTGGAAGCGTCCACTCCTGCCGCGGCCACCAGCGCGTCGGCAAGCCGCTGCGGCATCTCGCGCCGAATGACCGCGGCGACGGTCCCGGCGCCCTCCGCGCGGAGGGCCCGCGCCCAATCCGCCTCGCCGAGCACGGTCCAGCTCACCTCGATCGTCGCGGCGGTGCCGCCTGGCCGCCGCGAGCGGACGGCCACGTGGGACACGTCGAGCACCGAGGGCCCGCTGTAGCCGCGGTGGGTGAAGAGAAAGCCCCCCGACGCCGTGGAATCGTGCTCGGCCGACCGCGCGGTGATCGTCACCGGCAGCGAAACGCCGGCGAGCGCGGCATACGAGCCGCCATCGTCGGTGAGGGGGGTGAGCGCGGCGTAGGTAGGGTGAACGGCGTGGCCCAGCCGCTCGAGTATGGACAGGCCGATGCCATCGCTCCCGGTCTTCGGCACCGAGAGTCCACCGGTCGCGACGATCACCGCATCGGCCTCGATCGGAGGAGCGCCCTCGCACAGTACCCGCCACCCGGCGCCCGCGGGCACGAGCTCGGTGACCAGCATGTTGGGCAGGAAGCGCGCGCCACGTCGAGCGGCGAGGGCGAGCAGCCCGTCGCGCACATCGCGCGCCCGATTGGAGACGGGAAAGAGCTTGGCGGACTCCGGCTCCTCGACGAGCGCCAGCCCCAGCTCCCGTTCGAAGAAGGTGATCTGCTCGGCGAGCGGCCACGAGCGAACGATGTTGT
>JBDTTA010000120.1:0-8036 GCA_039930845.1 Gemmatimonadales bacterium | reverse complement strand
ACTCGGACACGCGTCGGGCAATGTAATCGCGCTCCAGACGAGGGTTCATGGCCGTCTCCGGGCGCCTGTATGTCGCCCCCCGGACCGGCCTCTCCGTATGCCTCCCAGGTGTAGGCTGGAGGCCCCGTTAGCGGAACCGCCAGGCCACCCCTCAGCCTGTTGCAGCACACCCGCCACACAAGCCCGGAACTGCGTCCGTAAGTGTATGCGGCATAACTAGTTGAACGCGGCCTGCAGCTTGCGGTTGCGATGGGGCTCCAGCCCCCACATTCCCCTGCCAGGGCGCCAATAACACAAACAGGGATCTGGTCAGGCGGCCCCGCCGGTTGGGAGGGTGCGCGGCTGGTTCATAACGAATCGAGCTGACGTGGATCGATGTGCCGTGCCGCCTGAGCTGTCCCCAAGCGACAGCTTTCCGAGCCCCGTCGCGGAAAATTCCCTCCCGCGCGACGGGAAGCAGACACGCACTCGCACTCACGTGCTGACGGTCGCGTTGGAGGACTACTACCACGCGGCGCCCTTCCGTCCCTGGATCCGCGAGGAGATCTGGTATCGCTTCGAGGACCGGCTGGCAGCCAGTACCGGCCGCATGCTCGATCTGTTCGAGCGTTGTGAGGCTCGCGCCACCTTCTTCGTGACGGGAAGGATCGCCGAAGCCGCCCCCGAGCTGGTCCGGGCGGTGGCGGCCCGCGGCCATGAGATCGCCGCCGCCGGCGATCACGGGCGCAACCTGCAGGACCTCGACCCCGCGCGGTTTCGCCAGGACGTCATCCGGGCCCGCGAGCGACTCGAGCAGGTGGTCGGACGCCAGGTACTGGGCTACCGGATCGCCAGCGCCTGGCTCTCGCCCGCGGATGTCTGGATTCTCGATGTGCTGAGCGATGTGGGATATCACTACGACTCGAGCATCCGCCCCGCGCTCCTGTCCAACCCGGACGAGGTGTGGCGCCGCTCCCGGAAGCAGTGCCTCGGTCCCGAGCACCGCTTCTACGAGGTCCCGGTGTCATCGATCGGACTATTCGGCCTGCAGGTGCCCATCGCGGGCGGCGGTCCGTTCCGGCATTTCCCCGAGTACTGGACCCGGCGCGCAATTGCGCACTGGGACCGCCACAGGTCGGAACCGTACGTGCTGCATCTCCGCACGTGGGAGCTCGACGCCGATCAGCCCCGCATCAGCGCGCCGCCGATGCACGCGCGAATCCGCCATTACCGCAACCTCCAGCGCATGCCCAGGCTGCTCGAGGAGATCCTGTCGGGGTACCGGTTTACCAGCGTGGCCAGCCACCTGGGGCTCAAACCCGAGCCCCTGTCGCTCGTCAACGTGCCAGAGCCGCAGGTGGGGTGGGGCGAGGGCGTGCCGGCCCCCGGGCGCGGGCGCGACGCCATTCCTCCCGTGGCCGGCCAGGAACCGAAACCGGTGAGCGTGGTCGTGCCCTGCTACAACGAAACCGAGTCGCTGCCGTACCTGAACAAGGCGCTCCGGAGCCTCGCCGCGGCAGCAGCCGGCGAGTACCGGTTCACCTTCTTGTTCGTCGACGATTGTAGCACCGACGCCACCTGGGCCATGCTGGCCGAACTGTTCGGCGGGCGCGCCGACTGCGTGTTGCTGCGCCACCCGCGGAATCAAGGCGTCTCGGCCGCCATTCAAACCGGTATCCGGTGCGCGGCGGATGAGGTGGTGTGCTCGATCGATTGTGATTGCACTTACGACCCCCATGAGTTGCGCCGGATGATCCCGCTCCTGACGGCCGGCGTGGACGTGGTCACCGCCTCGCCCTATCACCCGTCGGGCCGCGTGATCAACGTCCCCGCCTGGCGGCTCTTTCTCTCCAGGGGGCTGTCGCGGCTCTACCGGATGGTGCTCAGACAAAAGCTGTTCACCTACACGAGCTGTTTTCGCGTGTACCGCAAGGAGAGCGTCGTCGCGGTGGACGTCCACATGCCGGGATTTCTCGGCCTGTCCGAGATGATCGCGCGCATGGATCTGGCCGGCCGGTGTGTGGTGGAGTTCCCCACCACCCTCGAGGTGCGGGTCCTCGGATTCTCGAAAATGAAGGTGCTGCGCACCATGTTCGGCCACCTGGGACTGCTGGCCGGCCTGATTCGCGTCCGGTTCCTGCGGCGGGCGGGCTCGGTCGCCACGGAGGCGTCGTTTTGACCGGGACCGGCGAGCGGGTGGGCATCGTGGGAGGGGGCATCCTGGGCATGACGCTGGCGCACCGCCTTCGCGCCGCGGGCATGCAGCCCACGATCCTGGAGGCGGCGCCCCACAGTGGGGGGCTCGCGTCGAGCCAGTCGATCGGTGGCTACACGTGGGACCGCTTCTACCACGTCATCCTGCTTTCCGATGGGCATCTGCGCGGCCTCCTCGACGAGCTGGGCGTGAGCGAACAGCTGCGCTGGGGCACCACCAGGACCGGGTTCTACACCGATGAACGGCTGTATTCGATGTCCGACGTGCTCGAGTTCCTGCGGTTTCCGCCGCTCTCGCTCGTCGACAAGCTCCGGCTGGCGGGAACGATCATGTACGCGTCGCGCCTGCGGGACTGGAAGCGGCTGGAGTCGATCCCGGTCACGGAGTGGCTGAGCAACCTGTCGGGCCGGCACACCTTCGAGCGCATCTGGCTGCCGCTGCTGCGCAGCAAGCTGGGTGACAACTATCGCCTCGCCAGCGCCGCCTTCATCTGGGCCATCATCGCCCGGATGTACGCCGCCAGGCGATCGGGGCTCAAGAAGGAAATGTTCGGCTACGTCGAGGGCGGATACGACGTCATCCTGCGACGGTTCCGTGACCGGCTCGAAGCCGACGGCGTGGACATTCTCTGCGGCCGGAACGTGACTAACGTCCACGATCTGGGCAGCGAAGTGGCGGTGCAGTTCGAGAGCGGAGAGCGGCGCCTGTTCGACAAGCTGATCCTGACAATTTCCGCGCCGCGTGTCGCCGCGGTGTGCCCCCAGCTTTCCGAGAGTGAGCGCGAGCGCCTCCACCGCGTCGTGTATCAGGGGATCATCTGCGGCTCCCTGCTGCTGCGAAAGCCGCTCGCCGATTTCTACGTCACCAACATCACCGAGGATTGGGTGCCGTTCACCGCCGTGATCGAAATGACGGCGCTGGTCGACCGAGCGCACTTCGGGGGCCACTCTCTGGTGTATCTGCCCCGCTACGTCACCCAGCAGGACCCGGCGTGGGAGACGTCGGACGACGCGCTCTGGGAAGCCAACTTCAAGGCCCTCGAGCGCATGTATCCCGGCTTCGATCGGCGCGACGTGGTGGCGACGCAGACGGCGCGGGTACGGGAAATGCTTGCCGTCAGTACCCTCGGCTACAGTGATAGCGCCGCTCCGCCACTGACCACCTCGATGCCGAACGTGTATGTGGCCAACTCCGCGCAGATCGCCAACGGAACCCTCAACGTGGAAGAGACCGTGACCCTGGCCGAACAGCAGGCGCGTGCACTGGCCTCCCATTTCCGCCGCGGCCTCGCCGCTCCGGCCTGAGGCAATCGTCATGAGCGCTCGGCGCCTTCGCGCGACGGTCTCCCTCGACCTGGACGATCTCTGGACCTACCTCAAGACTCGGGGCGATCCGGCGTGGGCCTCGTACCCCACGTATCTGCCGGTGATCGTGCCGCGGGTGTTGCAGCGGCTCGACGAGCTGAACCTGCGCATCACCTTCTTCGTCGTGGGCCGCGACGCGTCGATCGAGGCAAACGCCCCGTTCATGCGGGCGATCGCCGATCGTGGTCACGAGATCGGCAATCACTCGTTCGAGCACGACTGCTGGCTCCATCGCCACCGGCCCGAGCACCTCGAGGCCGACATCCGTCGCGCGGAGGAGTCGATCGAGCGCGCCACCGGTCGCCGGCCCACCGGCTTCCGCGGCCCCGGATTCAGCTGGTCATCCGACCTGCTCGAGATCCTGGCCTCCCGAGGCTACGAATACGATGCCTCGACTCTTCCGTCGGTCGTGGGACCGCTCGCCAGAACGTATTTCCTCTGGACGGCGCGCCTCTCACCCGAGGAGCGGCAGGAGCGCGAGGCGCTGTTCGGCTCGTTCGGCGACGCGATGCGCCCGCTCGATCCCTACAAGTGGAACCTCTCCGGTGGGCGCAAGCTGCTCGAGATCCCGGTGACCACGATGCCGGTCGCCCGGCTGCCGTTTCACCTGAGCTACCTGCTCTATCTCGCGTCGTTTTCGTGGGCGCTTATGGCGGCGTACCTGGGCATGGCGCTGACGCTGTGCCGGCTCTTCCGCGTCGAGCCCTCATTTCTCCTGCATCCTCCCGACCTGCTGGATGCCTCCGAGGCCCCCGGCCTGGAGTTCTTCCCCGGAATGATGCTCAGCGCCGACCGCAAGGCCAGCGTCTTCCGGTACGCTCTCGAACGTATTCAGCGCCATTTCGACGTCCTGCCGCTCAGCGCGTTTGCGCGCGACCCGGCGTCGGGCGCCTGCCTGCGGCTGCTCGAGGCCCATCGCTCGTTCCGCCACGCCGCGCCAGCAGAGCTCAGGTCGAGGCCGTCGCTCTCCCACGCGGACACCGAGGTATATCGTGAGACTTGACGCGAAGCGGGTCCTTGTGATCGGATCCGAGGGCAACATCGGTCGGGTGCTCACCCGACACCTGAAGGCCGTGGGCTACGAGGTTGCCGAGTCGGATATCAAGCCTGGCTGGCGCGATGGATACTTCATGGCAGACATCAATCATCCGCTCGATCTCCTTCCGGCGTTCGAGTGGAAGCCCGACGTCGTATTCCTGCTGGCGGCGCTGGTCGGCCGGATGACCTCCGAGCAGGCGGCATCGCTTGCCATCGCCACAAACATCGCCGGCATCAACAACGTCCTCCAGCTCTGCAAGCGGCATCAGGCGAAGTGCGTCTTCTTTTCCAGCTCGGAGGTCTACGGCCCGCAATCGGATCTCATGAACGATGCCGTGACCCTGCCCAGGCCGAACAACCGGTATGGCCTCTCCAAGCTGCTCGGAGAGCAGCTGGTCGAGTACGAGGTGTACAGCTGTGGATTGAAGGCGGTGATCCTGCGCCCCTGCATGCTCTATCACGAGGACGAGGACACCGGCGATCACCGCTCCGCGATGATCCGTTTCGCCGCCAACCTCGTCGCCGGGGAGCCCATCGAGGTGCACGCCGGCAGCGCCCGCGGATGGCTTCATGCCGACGACGCGGCCCGCGGAATCGAGGCGGCGGGACGGCTGGAGCACTACGCGACCATCAACCTCGGCCACCCCGACGTCGTACCCATGATCCAGGTCGCCGAAATGGTCCGGGCCTACGTGGGCGCCGACCCATCGCTGATCAAGGTCTCGTCGTTGCCCCACGGAATGACGCTCATCAAGCGACCGACGCTCGACCGGCAGCACGCCCTCCTCGGCTTCGAGCCGCGCGTTTCGCTGGCCGAAGGGGTCCGGCGGGTGTGCGATCGCCAGTTGCGCGACGCGGGCCGCGCGATCCCCACCCCGCATGCGGCGGACTTGCTGCGTCCCATCGCGTCGATCGGGAAGTCCCGGGTCGACACGGAGGCACTCGGGGCATGAAGGCGGCGGACTAAGTGCACGCGAACGGCATCGGCCGGCTCTTCTCCCCGGTTCGCCTGGGAAGACTTGTGCTGCCCAACCGCATCGTGATGGCGCCGATGACTCGGAGCCGGGCGAGCGCGGGCGGAGTTCCCGGCCCGCTCGCCGCCACGTACTACGCGCAGCGCGCCTCCGCGGGGCTCATCATCTCCGAGGCCGCGCACGTCGCCCCCGAAGGCATCGGGTACCCGAACACGCCCGGCATCCACTCCGACCGGCAACTGGCCGGATGGCGCGGCATTACCCGCGCGGTGCATGCCGAGGGAGGGCGCATCTTCCTTCAGCTCTGGCATGTGGGACGCATCTCCCACCCCTGCATGCAACCCGGTGGAGCGCTGCCGGTGGCGCCTTCGTCCGTCGCGCCCGACGGTCAGCTCTTCACCGCCGCGGGAATGCAGCGCTTCGTGACCCCCCGCGCCCTCGAGATCGACGAGATTCCGGTTGTGGTCGACCAGTTCGCGCGCGCCGCGCGGATGGCCCGCGATGCCGAGTTCGACGGCGTGGACATCCATGCGGCAAACGGCTACCTGCTCGATCAGTTCCTTCGCGATGGATCCAACCTCCGAACCGACGGCTACGGGGGATCGATCGCGAACCGCGCCCGCTTCCTGCTGGAAGTGACCGAGGCGGTCTCCGGGGTGTGGGGCGCCGATCGCGTCGGCGTGCGTCTCTCCCCGCTCAGCCAGTACAACAGCATGCGCGACAGCAACCCCACGAGCACATTCTCCTATGTCGCCGGCGCCCTGCGACACCTCGGTATCGGCTACCTGCATGTGGCGGAGCCGGGGCCCGGCCACCCCATGGCGACGTCCGCGGGCTGCCGGCTGCTGGCGGGGCTGCGCGCGGCGTTCCCGGAGTGTTTCGTGGTCGACGGTGGGCGTGATCGGCAATCGGCCGAGGCCGCGGTCACCGCGGCGGATGCGGATCTGGTGGCGCTCGCCACCCCCTTCATTTCCAATCCGGACCTCGTCGAGCGTCTGGCCCACGGGATTTCATTGGTCCCCGCCGACCCGAAGACCTTCTACGCCGGCGGGGAGCGGGGCTACACTGACTACCCGGCCTGCGCGCCGCTGCACGGGGACGCTTCGACGCACGCGGTCATGAACGGCTGACGCTGATTGGCGCTCCTTCCTTCCACACACCCGGGTAGCCGGGGCCGCTCCCGCCTCTTCACCGCCGGCGCCGCCGCGCTGCTGACACTCGCTCTCCTGGTCGCCATGCTCCGCCTCAGTTGCCTCGGCTGTTCCCTCGGGGGCCTCCGCCTGGGCTTCGGCGCCATGGCCATGAACGACTTCCAGACGACGGTCTACTACCCCGTCAAGGCGTACTCCGAGGGCGTCAATCCCTACAACACGGAAGACTACCTCGAGCGGTATCCTGCCCCGCAGGCGCTTCGGCTCTAACTGGTGCTCTTCCGGCCCTTCGCGGCGCTCTCGCTGGAGACGGCCTCGCGGATCCACGCCGGGCTCACGCTCATCCTCTCGGGCCTCCTGGCGGTCGCAAGCCTGCGGCTGGCCGGAGTTCGGGCCCGACCCGCGGCGGTCCTCCTGGTGTGGGCCCTGATTCTGTTCAGCCGGCCAGGCCAGTGGAACTTCCTGCTGGGCCAGATCACCCTCCTAGTCGTACTGGGAACGTACGTCGCGCTTGCCGCCAACCGGCGATCCATCGTCCTGGCAGGCCTCGGACTCGCCCTCAGCCTGCTGAAGCCCAATTTCGGCCTTCCCCTGGCGGTCCTGATGCTGGCTCGCGGGCAGGTCGGCGGGGTCGTCTTCGGAGCAACGGTGACGGGGATACTGAACCTGATCCCGCTCCCCCGGCTGGCCGAGCTGTCCGGTGGCGTGCTCAAGTTCGCCGCTCTCTTTTTCGGCGGCACGGAGCGGTACGCGCAGTCGTCCGGACCACAGAACGAGCTGACGCTCTACCGGGTGGATGCGGGCGGACTGCTGGGTCAATGGCTCCCGACACCACTGGGGTGGGTGGGATCGTTCCTGGTTGCCGGCCTGCTCCTGGGGCTCGTCGCCTGGATCTTCCGACGGCACAACCGGTCTTCCACGCCGGCCGACCCGGCGTTGGCCGGCCTTTTCTGCTGCGCGATCCTGCTCAGCCTCTATCACATCTGGTACGACCTGCTGCTGCTGGCGTGGCCCTTTGTCGGGATCGTGCACCGACTGCGCGCCTCCGCCGGCCGGGTTTCGCATCTCCACCTGCTTCAGCTCGGCCTTCTCATCCTCCTCGCCGTGAACTACGCCAGCACCTACTCGGTCATCGACGCCGTGCATGCGCGGGGGGCGCTGTTCAGGCTCCTGACGTCGCTCAACGGGACCGCGCTGGTGATGCTCTCCGGCCTCTTCGCCCTGGACGTCACGGGGCGTGTATCGAGACTGGACGGCGCCATTCCCTCGCCCTCCCCCGCCGCAACTCATCGGTCGTGAGCCCGCACCACGCGGT
>JBDTTA010000119.1:0-8051 GCA_039930845.1 Gemmatimonadales bacterium | reverse complement strand
ACCGACGCCCATGACCGCACCCAACTCGCGCGAACGCATCCTGCCGCGGCTGATCGAAGACGAGATGCAGCAGTCGTTCATCAACTATTCGATGAGCGTCATCGTCTCCCGCGCCCTCCCGGACGTCAGGGACGGCCTCAAGCCGGTTCACCGCCGCATCCTGTACGCCATGAACGAGCTCGGCCTGGTGCCGGGGCGCGCATACAAGAAGTCGGCGACGGTGGTGGGTGACGTGCTGGGCAAGTACCATCCCCACGGCGATAGCTCGGTCTACGACGCGCTGGTCCGCATGGTCCAGGATTTCTCGCTCCGCTATCCGCTCGTCGACGGACAGGGAAACTTCGGCTCGGTGGACGGCGACCCGGCGGCGGCCTACCGATACACCGAGGCCCGCCTGACCCGCGTCGCGATCGCCATGCTGGAGGACATCGACAAGAACACGGTCAACTTCCAGCCGAATTTCGACGACCGGCTCCAGGAACCGAGTGTTCTCCCCTCGAAGATTCCCAATCTCCTCGTCAACGGCTCGTCCGGCATCGCCGTCGGCATGGCCACCAACATCCCGCCGCACAACCTGCGCGAGGTGGCCAGGGCGGTCGAGCTCCTCATCGACACTCCCGACGCGACCATCGCGGACCTCCGGAAGATCATCAAGGGTCCCGACTTCCCGACCGGCGCCTACATCTATGGCCGTGAGGGGATCAAGGAGGCGTACGAGTCGGGTCGCGGGCGCGTCATCATGCGGGCGCGGGCCCAGATCGAGGAGCGGGAGTCGAGCGGGAAGTCGCAGATCGTGGTGCGGGAAATTCCCTACCAGGTCAACAAGGAAAACCTCGTCAAGTCCATCGCGGACCTCGCGGCGGCCAAGAAGATCGAGGGAATCAGCGGCGTCAACGACGAATCCGACCGCGAAGGCATGCGGATCGTCATCGAGCTGAAGCGCGACGCCATTCCCAATGTCGTGCTGAACCAGCTCTACAAGCACACCACCATGCAGTCCACCTTCGGCGTGATCATGCTGGCGCTCGACAAGGGCGCGCCGAAGGTGATGAATCTCAAGGAGCTGCTCGAGCGCTACATCGAGCACCGGCACGAGATCGTCGTTCGCCGCACCCAGTTCGACCTGACGGCGGCGGAAGCCCGCGAGCACATCCTCGATGGACTCAAGATCGCCGTCGACAACATCGACGAGGTGATCAAGATCATCCGCGGCTCGGCGGACACGCCGCAGGCCGACGCCCGGCTCCGCAAGCGCTTCGGATTGAGCGAAAAGCAGAGCGAAGCCATTCTCAACATGCGGCTGGCCAAGCTCACGGGTCTCGAAATCGACAAGCTCGAAGCGGAGCTCAAGGAAGTGCGCGCCACCATCAAGGATCTCAAGAGCATTCTCGCCTCACGCCCCAAGCGCATGGCCATCCTCAAGTCCGAAATGGCGGAAGTGGTCGAGCAGTTCGGCGACGAGCGCCGCACCGAGATCGTCGCCGACCAGGACGAGTTCACGGTGGAAGACCTGATCGCCGAAGAGGACATGGTGATCACGATCTCCCACTCGGGCTACATCAAGCGCATCCCGGTTACCACCTACAAGCGCCAGCGGCGTGGTGGGCGCGGACTCAACGGCGCCGATCTCAAGGTGGACGACTGGGTCGAGCACCTCTTCATCGCCAGCACCCATGACTACCTGCTCTTCTTCACCAACGCCGGGCACCTGTACTGGCTCAAGGTGCACGAAATCCCGCAGGGAGGACGCGCCGCCCGCGGCAAGCCGGTGGTCAACTGCATCGCCATCAAGCCCAACGAGCAGGTGGCGGCACTGGTGCCGGTGCGTGAGTTCACCGACGACAAGTCCCTCATCTTCGCCACCCGGCAGGGCACGGTGAAGAAGACGGTCCTGTCGGCCTACGGAAACGTGCGGACCACCGGCATCTGTGCCATCAACGTCGACGAAGGCGACGAGCTCATCGACGTCCAGGTGTGCGACCCGAACAGCGACATCGTGCTGGCCACCAAGGACGGGATGAGCATCCGCTTTCACCAGGGCGACGTCCGGGACATGGGCCGCGCCACCACCGGCGTCAAGGGCATCGAGCTGGAAAAGGACGACGAGGTGATCGGCATGGTCGTCGTGCGCCGGGACGCCACCCTGCTCGTCGTGAGCGAGAAGGGCTTCGGCAAGCGCTCGGAGCTTACCGACTACCGCGTGCAGAGGCGGGGCGGCAAGGGCATCATCACGCTCAAGAAGACCGAGAAGACCGGCTCGATCGTGGCGCTCAAGGAAGTGATCCCCGACGATGAGTTGATGATGATCACGAGGCAGGGCGTCATCATCCGGCTGCCGGTGGACGGTATCCGGGTCATCGGGCGGAATACGCAGGGCGTCAAGGTGATGAATCTCGACTCGGGCGACGCGGTGGTGGATGTCGCCCGGGTGGTGAAGGAAGACGAGTCCGGCACCGAGGAGGCTGCGGGGGGCGACGAGGTAGCGCCTTCGGCGGCCGAAGAGTGACGGCGGCCACCGAACCCACAGTCGGAATCGAGGCGATTCGCTCGGCGGCACGGCTGCTGGCCGGCGTGGCCGAGCGCACGCCGTTGGTCGAAGTGCCGGCGCTCTCGAGCCTGGCCGGCGTGCCGGTGCTCCTCAAGTGCGAGCAGCTTCAGCCGATCGGCGCGTTCAAGATACGGGGCGCCTACACGGCGGTGGCGCGCGTGGCCGCGGAGGGAAGCGCCCGCGGAGTCGTGACCCAGTCGAGCGGCAATCATGGCCAGGCGGTCGCCTATGCCGGCCGAGCCTTCGGCCTCCGGGCGGTGGTGGTCATGCCGGAGTCCACGCCACGGATCAAGGTCGAAGGGGTGCGGCGCCACGGCGGCGAGGTCGTCTTCGCGGGCGCCACCAGGTCCGGCGAGCAGCTCCTGCGGGCGCAGGCCATCGCGGCCGATGAAGGCCTCGTGATGATCCCGCCGTACGACCATCCCGACGTCATTGCCGGACAGGGCACCGTCGGCCTGGAAATCCTGGAGCAGCGCCCCGACGTGCACACCATCCTCTCCCCGGTGAGCGGCGGCGGATTGCTCGCGGGAATCTCGGTGGCGGTCGCCGCCCTGCGCCCTTCGGTGCGGTTGATCGGCGTCGAACCGGCCGGTGCGGCCAAGCTTGGCGCCGCGCTCGCCGCCGGCCGGCCCACTTCGCTCGAGCACACCGGCAGCATCGCCGACGGGCTCCTCACCCGGTCCGTGGGTGAGCTGACCTTCGCGATTCTTCGCCGGGTGGTCCGGGAAGCCATTCAGGTGAGCGAGGACGAGATCGGGGCCGCGGTGCGGCTGCTGTATCGCGCGGCCGGAATCACCGCGGAGCCCTCGGGCGCCGTGGGCGTCGCGGCCCTCCTGGCCGGCCGGGTGCGGGCTGCCGGCCCGATCGTGATCGTGTTGAGCGGCGGAAATGTGGACCCCGACATTCATGCCGACCTGGTGAGTTGATGCCCCCTCGAATCCTTGTCGCGGACGACGATCAGGCACTGTCGCGCACGCTCTCATGGATCCTCAAGGAGAACGGCTACGACGTCCTCACCATTCCCGGCGGCGATCTTCTCTTCGAGCACCTCGAGGCGGAGCCCTTCGACCTCCTCCTCCTCGACATCATGATGCCGCGCGTGGACGGTCTGCAGCTCCTGCAGAAGGTCAAGGCCGACGCCCGGTTCAAGGACCTGCCGGTCCTGATGATCTCCTCCATGCCGCCGGAGGAAGCCACCGTCCGCTCGCTCGGTCTCGGCGCGGCGGATTTCATCCCCAAGCCCTTCCGCGTGCGCGAGCTGCTCGCCCGCGTCAAGGCGCATCTCCGTGTCGGTAGAGAGCTGAATCAGGCGCGCGCCGAGGCCCGGTCGCGATCGGAAATGGTAGACATCATGCAGGAGGTCACCGCCTCGCTCAAACCGGTGGAGATCTACCAGATCCTCGTCCGGCGGGTGGCGCAGGGCCTCAACATCTCCCGCTGCTCGATCATCATCGCCGGCCCGGAGGAACACACCGGCACCGTGGTGGCCGCGTTCGAGAACCCGATGCTTTACAATCTCCCGGTCGACCTGCGCCGCTACCCCGAAATCCAGCGCGCCCTCACCAACGGCGACGTCGTCCTCGTCCGGGACATCACCACCGACCCGCTCTATACCGGCATCCGGCAGGAGTGGATGACCGAGGGCAAGCCGGTGCAGACCCGGTCGGCCATCGCCCTCAGGTTCTCGCTCAAGCAGGAGCCCGCGGGCGTGTTCTTCCTCCGCACCACCACGGAGGACGCGCCGCTCAATGAGCACGATGTTACCTTCGCCGAGCAGGTGATCGGCGCCGCGGTGGCCGCGCTCGAGCGGGCCTACGACCTTGAGAACGCCGTGATGGGCCAGGAGCAGATGCGCCACCTGGCCGAAACCGATCCCCTCACCAATTGCTTCAATCGGCGCGCGCTGATGGAAAAGCTCGAACAGGAAATGGATCGGGCCGCCCGGTACGCAACGATGCTCACGGGCATGATGATCGACATCGACAACTTCAAGCAGATCAACGACACGCACGGCCACCTCGTGGGTGACCGGGTCCTCAAGCAGCTCGCCAACCTGCTCAAGCGGGAGCAGCGGTCGGTGGACATCGTGGCGCGCTACGGCGGCGAGGAGTTCGTCGTGCTCCTCCCCGAAACCACCAACGCCGAGTCCCGCAACTTCGCCGAGCGCATCCTCCGGCGGGTCGCGACCCACGACTTCGGCGAGGTGGGCCACCCCGTCCGGGTCACGATCAGCATCGGCATCGCGTCGTATCCCGACGAGAGCGTCACCGACGGTGAGTCGCTCCTGCGCCTCGCCGACCGGCACCTGTACAGGGCCAAGAGCGACGGCCGGAACCGAATTCGCGATTGAACAATCGGCGTTGTCCCCGGTGCCAGTCGCTCTATGCGGCCCCCGCCCGTTATTGCGTGAAGGACGGATCCCCGCTGGTCGAAGTCGGCGACGTGGCCCCCCCGCCGGCCGCCGCCCGGGACGACCAGCCCCCTCCCGGCGCCGACGCACTCGCCCTCACTGCCGAAGAAAACGACCGCTACGCCACGCTCACCGGCAAGCTGCTCGATGGGCGCTATCAGGTGGGTGGACGGCTCGGTGAGGGGGGGATGTCGTACGTCTACCGCGCGGTCGACGTGGAGACAGGCCAGCAGGTAGCGCTCAAGATTCTGCTGCCCCGCCTGTCCCGGGATCCCGCGGCCGTCGAACGGCTGCGCCGCGAGGCGGCGATCGCCACCCGGCTCGAGCACCCGAACGTCTGCCCTATCCTCCGCCTCGGCGAAACGCCGGACAGAATGCTGTACCTCGTCATGCCCTACCTTCCCGGCGAGCCCCTGAGCGAGCGGGAAACGCGGGATGGCCCGCTCCCGCTGGCCGAGGGAATCCCCATCCTCGTGCAGGTCTGCCTTGGCCTCGAGCACGCGCACGGGCTTGGCATCGTGCACCGCGACCTCAAGCCCGAGAACATCATGCTCGTGCCCGAGGACGAGACCGTTCGCGCCGTGGTCATGGACTTCGGGCTGGCCAAGCAGCGCCGTGCCGGCGCCGACCTCGTCAAGCTCACCGCCACCGGCATTGTGCTCGGCACACCCGAGTTCATGAGCCCGGAGCAGATTCGAGGGAAGCAGCTCGACGGCAGGAGCGACGTCTACGCCACCGGCATCCTCGCCTTCGAATTGTTCACGGGCCAGCTGCCGTTCAATGGAAAGTCCGCCCAGGAAACGATGATCGCACGGCTGCGCGGCTCGCCTCGCCGCCTGCGCGGCATCCGCGAGGAGCTGCCCGGCAAACTGGAAGTGGTGATCGACCGCTGCCTGGCGCTTGAGCCCGCCGATCGGTTTCAGAACATGAAGGAGCTGGGTTTCGCCTTCGAGGCCGTGACCGAAACCGGGGTCCTGGGGCGTCTCTTCGGCCGCTGATACTGCACATGCTCGGTGCCCTCCGTAGAGTTCCGGTGAGGCCCTCCGGACAAACGCGGATTGCCCGATGATGGAGAATCAATGTACCCTTTCGAAGTGTCCACCGAACCCTCCCTCCATGTCGTTGGCATAAGCCATCATACAGCCGGCGTCGAGCTGCGGGAGCTGTTCTCCCTCTCGCCCGCCGAGGTGACGGCGTGGCTGGAACGGGCTCGCGAAGGCGGCCGCACCGCACTGCTCCTCTCCACCTGCAATCGCTGCGAGCTCTACTGGTACGGTGACGGCGACCACGAGCCGTCGTTCCGCGAATTCGCCCGTGTCCGCGGGGTCGCGGACGAGGTCGTGCTGGAACGTTGGGAAGGACTCGGCGCGGTGCAGCACGTCTTCACCGTGGCCGCCGGACTCGACTCGCAGGTGCTCGGCGAGACCGAAATACTGGGACAGGTCAGACGGGCGTACGATCTGGCTCGCGCCGCCGGAACCACGGCGCACGACATGGATCTCGTCTTCTCGGCCGCGCTCTCGGCGGGGCGGCGGGTGCGGCGCGAAACGATGCTGGGGCGGCACCCCAGCTCCGTCAGCACCGCGGCGGTGGAGATCATGGCGGAGTGCTGGGCCGGGGGCGCGCTGGCCGATGCGCGCGTTGTGGTGCTCGGAGCCGGTGAGGCGGCGGAGGGAGTGCTCAGGGCGCTTCACGCGCGGGGCGCCACCCGCGTGGACCTGGTCAACCGGCATCTGGCCCGGGCTGCCACGCTCGCCGCGGCCTGGAATGCCACGCCCCGCGGATGGGACGAGCTCCCGGAGCTTGCCGCCGAAGCCGATCTCCTGGCCGTCGCGACATCATCGTCGCGGCCGGTGCTCTCGACGCTGGAGCTCGAGGCGGCAATGGCGCGCCGGGCGGGCCGGGCGGTCCGTGCCCTGATCGTGGTCGATCTGTCGGTGCCTCGAAACGTCGAGCCCGCCGCCCGACAGATCGCCGGCATCCGGCTCTTCGATCTCGACGACCTTCAGCGGCTCTGCTGCCCCGCGGCGGAAGCGCCGTCGGCAGCGCTGGCGGAGGCGGAGCGGATCCTCACCGAAGAGATCGGCCGTCTCGAGCAGAGCCTCCGCGGGCGTGCCGCCGCGCCCCAGCTCGCGGAGCTCCACCGCCTCGGCGTCGAGATGGCCGCGCAGGAAACGGCGTGGGCCCTCGACCAGCTTGCCGAGCTGTCGGAACGCGAGCGCGAGATTGTGAGGGAGATGGCCGACCGGCTGGTACGACGAGTGCTGTATCCGGTCAGCCGCTCGATCCGGATGCCGCAACTGCCGCAGCAGGTGGAGTAGCAGCCTCGAGCGCGGCGGGAATCTGCCTGCAGGCGGGATTGGTGCATCCGGCGCAGCGGGTGAGGTACTGCGTGGAGTAGCGCCGTTCGCCGGTCATGTGGTCGCGCACGATGTCGGCCAGCGCGTCGAGAAAGAGCGGCCGGTCGTTCATCGCCGGCGCCCGTACGTAGTTGGTTATTCCCGCCTCCTTCGCCACATCTCCGTATTCCTTGTCCAGCTCCGACAGTGTCTCGATGTGATCGCTCGTGAAGGCGATCGGCACCACAAGCACATCCTTGAACCCCTTTGCCCCCAGATGCCGGATGACGCTCTCCGTGCTCGGCCCGAGCCACCGGACCGGTCCGACGTCCGACTGATACGCCAGCAAGTAGGGATTCGGCGCGGCGAGCTTCTCCACGACATGCTGGACACTCGCTCCCACCTCCTGCGGATACGAATCTCCCCGGTCGATGACGTGGAGCGGAAGGGAATGGGCGCTGAAGAGGATGAGCACGCCACTTCGCTTCGCTTCGGGAAATCGCTCGAGCCCTTCACGGACTGTATCGGTCATCGCGGCAATGAATCCCGGATGTACCGGCCAGCGATCGATCAGGCTCCATTCGAACCGGTCACGCAGGCCGGTCCGATCGAGTGCTCGCCACAGCTCGTTGAGACTCGATCCGGTGGTGCTGCAGGAGTATTGCGGATACTGGGTGAACGCGATGGCGCGCTCGACGCCGTCGGCGGCCATGGCACGGAGCGCGTCGTTGCTGGTGGGTTTGACGTACCGGAA
>JBDTTA010000118.1:0-8067 GCA_039930845.1 Gemmatimonadales bacterium | reverse complement strand
GCCGAGGCTAACCGCTTCTTCTACCGCACCGAGGCCTCACTGCAATCGTCGGGGTTCACCCGGGCGAAGGACTGTGAGCTGGTTGGGGATGCCGAGCAGGTTAATCGCCTCCCATAGCGCCTGAATCAGCGACCGTGGCAGGTGGGCCAGCTCGCAGCCGAAGGCGAGCAGCTTGAGCTGGATCGTGTAGAAATGCGACGAGGGGCGACCGTCGGAACGATGGAACGCCCCTCAAGACGGATACTTAGCTGTTCCCAATTCTGTAACCCGTTACATCCCACCACCTAGCCCGCCCCTTGACTTTCCTCCGAGATGTTCCCATATTGGTAACGTAGTTAGGGCACTCACTCGCGCTGAACACAGCGTGGACTGGCAGGGCACAGAAAGGCTAGTCAGGATGGTATGAGGGTCATCAGTCGAAAGCGGCTGGTTCAGTTCGGGAAGAAACATCCCCAAGCCGCAACGCCGCTCGATGTGTGGTTTCGCATCATGAAGTCGGCGAAGTTCGCAGGACCAAACGACGTGAGGAAGCAGTTCGGCAAGACGGTGGATTTCATCGGTGGCGAACTGGCGGTTTTTGACGTCGGAGGGAACAAGTTCCGGTTGGTGGTCGCAGTGGTGTTTGATGGGCAGGCCATCTACATCAAGTTCGTCGGAACGCATCCCGAGTACGATGCATGGAACAAAAAGCGCCGGTAGCGATACCGGCGCAGGTCCAGTGGGGCGCTCCCCGCTGCGACACTTCGGGCACTAACACACCTTGGAAGGAATCGGGCCGACACATGGGCACCGCCGCACGAAGCAGGCACCTGGATTTCTCTCAGCCCCACGTCCTCCGCAACGAGCGCGAGTACGACAAGGCCGTGGCATGGGCTGATACTCTGACCGATGACATGCCAGCGAAAGGCACCAAGGACTACGACGCCCTTCGCTTTATCCTCCTCCTCATCGAGGCATATGATGATGAGCACTACCCGATGGGCGACAAGAGCACAGCCCAAGACGTGGTCGAGTTCATGCTCGAGCAGAAGGGAAAGACCCGGGGCGACCTAGCCGGGATGCTGGGCGGCCGGAGCCGGGTATCGGAGTTCTTCACCGGTAAGCGCCGGCTGTCGATCGAGCAGGTCCGGACGCTGCGGGACGAGCTGGGGATCCCGGCCGACCTCCTGATCGAATAGCCGGACTCCGAAATAGTCGGGGTCGTGGGTTCCTCAGTAACGTTCGCAGTAACCAACGAGCCAGCGCCGACCATCGCCGGCTAGCGCGTCCCTGCCCTGTTTCTGGGGTCTTCCGCCTATGGGCGCTCACCGGCGCTGGGGTCGGGCCCCTCCGGAGCAAGAGGTCGCGCGTTCGAGTCGCGCCGGGCCCATGCCGGAAGGTTATCCCCCGCCTCATCTTGCATGACGGCGGGGTTTGCTTGTCTCCGTCACGGCGAGGGCCGGCGTGGCTACGGCGCACGGGTATACGTGAGCTGCAGGTCTCCCTCCCAGGTCACGCCGTCGCGGCACAGCTCACCCTTCCCCACGATTCGATTCCCCCCATCCTCGAGCGTGCCGGTGAATTTCTGGGAGAAGCCTGGGGTGTCGCGCCACCAGTGCCACTGATCGCCGCGCAGGGCCACCAGGTACCGGCGTGACACACCGCGCTCATCGAAGTAGAGCATCGAGCATTCCCTGGAATCAACATCGGTGCCGATGACGGCGATTCCGCTTGGTACCTCCGGCTCATCGATCTCGGAGCGCATGATGAGGAACGCCCCGCCTTCCCTCCACGCGAACGACGTGCGGCCATGCAGGATCTTGCCGGGAAGCATCGGATGAGACCCGACGGTAGACCACTCGCCGACCAGGAAGCTTAGCGGTTCCAGATCTGGATTCGGGATACAGGCTTCGTGCCCTATCAGCGTGGACATGCAGCACGACCTCTCGAATGACGTCTCAGGTTGGGGCCGTAGGCTGGATCGAGGCGAGCAGCGGCCCAACCGTTCCCGGTCCCGGTCCGTGAGGATGTTGATCTCGACGATTCTCCCCCGCGCCACCGTGAACGTCAGGAGCGAGATCGCCTCCCTGCTCCGGGTTGCTCTGGCCCTCCGCCGTGACGATGGGGTCGGGCAGGTGGGTCTCGAGCGACTGCTCCCGCCGGTCCGCCCGCGCTCGCAGCAGACTGAGACACACCCTCGACACCACCGTCGTGAGCCACGACCCCTGCACCGCGTCCTCGGCGTCACTTACCGAGCCGAGCATCCGGTAGGCCACCGCCTGGAGCCTGGGGCGGTGCTCCTCGAACTGTCGCGCCAGCCAATCGCCATCCATCGGTCACATTCCTCCGCCGTTCCGTGTCAAAGCTATGACATGAGACTCCCGGCCGATGTGACGGGCGCCGGGGAGGCACCATGGCCGATGGAACCGACCGGCGACCCGTGGCCGGTCATGCACCTGAACCGATTGATGAAGGAGTAGATCCGATGCAGGCAAGAATGCAGCACCCCGCGCCGGCCGTCCCCGCCGCCCTGGAGGCGCTGCAGGCGCTGCAGGCGCTGAACAAGGCCATTCAGGCCACCGGCCTGGCGCCCAAGAGCATCGAGCTCGTGAGCCTGCGCCAGCCAGATCAATGGCTGCGGCGCGTGCGCCGTGCAGCATCCCGTGTTTGCCCGCCGCCTGGGCGAGACCGATCAGCGGCTGTTCGCGGTGGCGGGCATGGCGTGGGATTGATCCAGGCGGCAATCATCGCGCTCGCGACACAGGTCGCCTCACTGACGCAGGGATTCTTCCCCACTCCCCACGGCTTCCAGGAACAGGCATGGCGCTACGGGATCGTGTCGCTGTGGCTCGGTCTTGTACCTCCGCTAGTGATCGTCCTCCATCGCCACTTTCGGCGGGTGCCGTTTCCGTTCTCCACCTCTACATTTCGCGCCTCGCGGCCGGGAATGGACCCGCCGCGCAATCGAGAGGACATCGCGTGACCGAATCCCGTGGACGACAGGCGCGGCTCCGACCCGGCCTTGGCAAGCTGTATCCGGGCATCGAGAGCGGAGTCTGGCTCCCAGTGGAGCAGCTCCTCCGGCACGTCGCGATCCTCATGCACCGGCATCTCACGGACTCGGGCGCGATAACCGGCGACCGGTTCCTCCGCAGCGATCACTTCGAATTTCGCGGCGAGGCCCCTCGTCCGCGAGACTGGCCCGCGGATATGTCCAGGATGAGCGATGCGGCCAAGCCGCCCCGGGAAGACTAGGCGGGCTTTCCCTTCACGGGTACGCGCTGGGGTCTGGCCGTCTCACTGCGGATCATCGACGGGGGACCGATCAGACCGTGCACGGCGGTGAGCAGCTCTTCGAGGGTAAAAGGCTTGTGCAGCGTCCGCACGGCGCCCGCCTGCGAGGCCGTGCCCAGCAGGTCGAGGGTGCCGCTCTCGAAACCGCCGGACATCGCGAGCAACGCCGCATCGGGCGCGAACGCCTGGATCTCGATGATCACTTCGAGACCGGTTCTCCGGGGCATCTGCAGATCGGTGATGACGAGGTCGGCGCCATGCTCGCGCCAGAGCTTGAGCCCGGTCTGGCCGTCGGGTGCGACGATCACCTCGTAACCCGCACGCACGAGGCACCGCTGCAGCGGGCGCCGAAGCGTTTCGTCGTCGTCGATGAGAAGGATCCGAGCCATTGCCCGTCCGGATTAGCACGATCCACGCCATGACCTCCGCCCACGCCGGCCCTGAATCCCCCATCCTCGATCACAAAGACCGAGATGCGAAGACTCTACAGGCGCGCGGCAGGACCTCCCCCTCGCCGTCGGCGACGGCCGATGGAGGGAGCTCCCGCCCGATCATGGTCGCATTTCGAAGCCGTTCGTGCCTGGATGCGGCGCTCGCTCGCCCCGCTCGCGTTCGCGCAGCCTACGAGGCGGTGACCGGTGACCCCGCTTCGGCCGGCGACGGCCGAAACTCGAGGTGATCGGCGCGCAGGATGAAAAAGCCGCGCGGCGTCGACACCCGGGTCAGCCGATCGCCGGCCATGTTGACCATGCGTTGCGTCACTCCCGGAAAGATGGGGGCGACGTCGTACCAGACCGAGGCCGTCAGGTCGGGGTATAACCGCTGGTGCTCGGACCGCAGACGGGCCTGAACGCCAGGCATCTGCTCTCCTTCCGGACAGTGCCGGCGACGGGGTTCGGAGACGCGGGAGAGTGACCGCCTTCCAATGTAATTGCCCCCCGCCCCGATGGCAGGTGGACATTCCTCCGCCTCCTGCTTACAGTGCAGGCGCTTGGATGTTCGTGGCATCCAACCGCCCACCTCGACTCGCGATCGTCATATGCCAGCACTTCCCGACGGGTTGCCGTTCGTTGCCGGCGCGGCCAACTGTCTTGTCGTCGACGACGAGCCCATCCTTCGACGCTCGCTCGTCCGTATGCTCGAGGGCCAGGGCTTCAGGTGCTTCGAAGCCGGCAACGGCCGCGAGGCGCTCGAGTTGCTCCAGCGCATCGGCGAGTCACCCCTGGTCATCTCCGATCTCTGCATGCCCGGCGTCGACGGCATCCAGCTCCTCGAACAGCTCCGCCTTCGCTATCCGGACACGTCGGTCATCATGCTCACCGGCATCAGCGAAACAACGACCGCGGTGGACTGTCTCCACAAGGGCGCGGCCGATTTTCTCCTCAAGCCGATTTCCATGAGCGAGCTCCAGGCGCGCGTCGCCCGCGTACTCGAGAAGCGATCGCTGGTCCTGCAGAACCGCGACTACCAGGAGAATCTCGAGCGCCGGGTGCAGGAGCAATCGCTCCGGATCCAGGAGCTCTTTCTTCAGGGAGTCCAGATGCTGGCTCGCGCGCTGGAGGCCAAGGACCCGTACACCAGAGGGCACTCCATCCGGGTCAGCCGTTACGCAGTGGCAACGGCGGAACAGCTCGGGCTCGACGGGACGACGCTCGATGGAATCAGGCTGGGCGGGGAGCTGCACGACATCGGGAAGATCGGCACGCGTGAGGCGGTGCTGCACAAGGCGGGGGCGCTGACGCCGGAGGAGTATCGGCAGATGAGTGAGCATCCCGCACTCGGCGAGCGCATGCTCCGGCCGCTGGCGCAGGAGTCACCTGACGTGCTGAGAATCGCGCGCTCGCATCACGAGCGAATCGACGGGCGCGGTTTTCCCGATGGCCTTCGAGGCGAGAAGATTCCCTTCCCGGCGCGCATCGTGGCAGTGGCCGACGCCTTCGACGCGATGACGACGGAACGACCCTATCGTGCCTCGCGCTCCGCCGAGACGGCCATCGGAGAGCTGCGGCGCGTCGCCGGAACCCAGCTCGACCCGCTGGCGGTCGAGGCCTTCGTGTCGGCGTACCCCAATGCCGTGGGGATTCCCCTCTCCGCCTGAACCCTACTCCTCCGTCTGTTTCTTCCCGAGCGCCTGCCCGGTTTCCTTCGCCATCGCCAGGTAATGCGCCTTCATGCGGTCGAGCTCATCCTCCGTCCTGTCCTCCAGGTTCGCCATACTGTCCTCCGCCCCTTGAACCGCACGGAGCAGCTCGTCGAGCTTGAGGTGCATCGCGGCGCTGTCCCGATTCTGGGTGTTCTGAATCAGGAAGACCATCAGAAAGGTGATGACCGTCGTGCCCGTGTTGATGACGAGCTGCCAGGTATCGCTGTAATGGAAGACGGGGCCCGTGACCGCCCACACGATCACGATGGCAAGCGCAACCCCGAAGGTGGACGGGTGGCCCGCCGCCTTCGAGGTCTCCTTGGCGACACGAGTGAACCATTGTGCGAAGGCCATGAGGTTCTCCGGGGCTAGAGCAGTCCGCGTCGCTTGAGCTGGTGGTATCGTTCGACCACGGCGGTACTCGCCGAGCCGGGCGGGACGTCGAGCACCATCACACCGCGCGACCTCATCTCCGCCAGTGCCGCGTCCCGTGCGCCGAGGAGCTCTTCCGCCGCCGCCCGTTCGAACGCGCCCGCCGGTCCCTTCGGGCGGCCGGTCGCGAGCGCCTCCAGCGCCGGATCGCGGAGCGTCACCGCGAGCGGCAGATGGCGCGGGCGCAACGTCACGGCGTGGGTCACCAGCGCGTCGCTCGCGGTGCCATCGATGACGTCCGTGAAAAGGACCGTCAGCGCACGCTTGCGATTGTGGGTGGCGAGAAACCGGAAGGCGGCCGGATAGTCCGACTCGACGAGGCGTCCTTCGGCCGCGGCAAGCCCCTCGAGCACCGCCCGCAGCGCGCGACGCCCGCGCGCCGGAGCGACGTAGCGCTGGATGGTATCCGCGAAGACGAGCAGGCCGACGTTGTCGTCGTGCTCCACCGCCGCGTGCGCGAGATGCAGCGCCGCCACCACTACCGCCTCGAGCCGCGCGACGCCATCCACCTCCGCGGTGAGCAGCCGGCCGGCATCGATCACGATCATCACCTGCTGCCGCCGCTCGTCCTCGTACTGCCGTGCGATGGGCTTTCCCCGCCGTGCCGTCGCTTTCCAATCGATGATGCGGCTCTCGTCTCCAGGGACCCACTCACGCAGCCCCTCGAAGAGCCGGCCCTCTCCCGGCCGCCGCACGGTGCGGAGTCCCGCCTCACGCCGCCGCGCATCCTGCAATGGCAGCGCCCGGAGCGATGCCGCGGCCAGTCCGGGGTACACCGTCACGGTCCATGGCATCGTCAACGTCATCTGCCGCCAGGCAAGACCGAGCGGACCGAGCGCTCTGACGGCGATGGCGCCCGCCTGGCCCATGCCCCGGCGAATCGGCCGCATCTCCAATATTTCTTCCAATCCCGCGCCGGGGGGCACCATCATCCGCCGGAGCGGAGTGCCGGCGCCGCCCAGCGGATCGGGGAAACGCTCACGCACCTCGAGCGCGACCTGCCGCCGGCTCCTGACGCGCCAGCGGTAACGCACCGTCGCCGTTCGTCCGAGAGTGAAGACCGCCGGCGCCTCGCGGCTCACCTCCATATCGCGCGCCCGCGGGGCGAGCGCGGCATCCATCACGAGCGCGGCGAGCCACGCGAGATCGGCCGCGATCAGCACGACGGCGGACACCGGCCACCAGACGGCAAGGGGGGCGATCGCCGCGAGCGCGGCGCCACCCCAGAGCCACCGGCGGGACGGCACCGCAATCATCGCGGCGCCTCGATTTTCTTGATCACTCCATCCAGCGCGGCGTCGGCCGTGATGCCCTCGAGCTCGAGCTCCGGCGCCACCGCGACCCGATGCCGGAGCACCGCTGTCGCGAGCGACTTCACGTCGTCCGGGACGACGTAGGCGCGCCCGTCCAGCAGGGCGGATGCCTGCGCCATCTTGAGCAGTGAGACGCTTCCGCGCGGCGAGGCGCCGAGGGTGAGCACCGGCGCGCCACGCGTGGCGCGGACGATCGCGGTGATGTAGGCGATAATGCTCCGCTCGACGCGAACACGGCGCACTGCGTCGCGCAGGCGCGCCAGCTCTCCGGCGCCGGCAACCGGGCCGATGCCGTAGCTCGCCGGCAGATCGGACTCGAACCCGCCCAGCACGCGATCGAGAATCCCCTGTTCGACATGCTCCGCCGGATACCCCACCATCACCTTCACGATGAATCGGTCGAGCTCGGCCTCCGGCAGCGGGTAGGTCCCCTCGAACTCGATCGGGTTCTGCGTCGCGAAGACGGTGAAGGCCTCCGGGAGTGGATGCGACTCGCCGTCGACCGTCACATGGCGTTCCTGCATCGCCTCGAGGAGGGCCGCCTGGGTCTTGGCCGGCGCGCGGTTGATTTCGTCGCCGAGGACGAGATCACCGAACACTGGGCCCGGCCGGAAAGTGAAGACGCCCTGGCTCGCGAGCAGATTCACCCCGGTGATGTCCGAGGGCATGAGGTCCGGCGTGAACTGGATGCGGCGAAACTCGAGCCCCAGCGCGAGGCTCAGCGAGCGGACGAGGAGCGTCTTGGCGAGGCCGGGGACGCCTTCGAGCAGCACGTGGCCGCGCGCGAGAAGTGCGGCCACCGACTCGCGGACCGCGGCCTCCTGGCCGAGCACCACCGTCTCGAGCGCCGCGACGATACGGGCCGCGACGGCAGCGCACGACGCGGCCTCGTCAGGCGTGAGTGAA
>JBDTTA010000117.1:0-8081 GCA_039930845.1 Gemmatimonadales bacterium | reverse complement strand
TCAAACGAAAATGGCGCCACCCTGACGATTCTCGTTGTCGATGACGAGGAGCCGGTGCGTCGGCTTGCCGTCCGGATGCTCACGTCATCGGGCTATCAGGCGCTCGAGGCGGGCCATGGGAGAGAAGCGCTGTCCACGATGGAGCGACACGGCGACTCCATCGACCTCATCCTCACCGACATCAAGATGCCGGGGATGACCGGCCGAGAGCTCGGCGCGCACATCGCCCGTCGGTGGCCGGACAAGCCGGTGCTCTACATGTCGGGATTCGCCTCCGAGGTGTTCCAGAGCGGATTACTGGAACAGGGAGCGCCGTTTCTGGCCAAGCCGTTCACGCAGGACGACCTGGCGCTGAAGATCCGCAACCTGCTGCAGTAACCCGCCTATCCCCTCGGGGTCCGCCATCAGTTAGTCCAGCCTGCCAATATGCGATGTAGATCACATTCCCTCCGATCGGATCTGCCGAAATTCGCATTGAGCCGGAAGGAAGGGAGCACAGCCACCGGTGGCATTGGGGCAGCATTTGCCGTGGCAGAAGGGCACGGCGGATGGTAGACTCCCATGCGGCAGGGATGATCGCGGGATGATCCTGGCGGTTAGATTGGAGGAACGGACCGAGTTTGCCCCCTAAAGGGCTGTGGCATTGGCATTTGGCGCCACTTCCGGCATCTCGGACGGACCCGCCCACTTGTAGCCGCTTTCGAGGCTGCCACCGGTGTTCTCAGTGCCGGGTTGTCGATCGGGTTGTGGACTGTCCGGACGACTTGCACTGGCATGGATGTTGATCTTTGGGGGCGCTCTCTGGCTGACGCCCCTCGGACTTATATATCAGGCAAGGATGCTTTTCATGACGATTGGGGGACTCGGAGTACTCGAATCCGTCCCGCCTCCCTCGGGCCATCGAGGGCAGGGAGCCGCGTTGCGCATTATCTGCCCCACGTATTGGTATCCTCAACACGCCTCCGACACGCAGGCTACCTACGTTCACGACATCAATCGCCATCTTGTCCGGCGCGGCCATTCTGTCACTGTGGTCACCCCGGGTAACTCGAGCTCGCCGGCAGTCGAGAGTTTCGACGGCGTGGAGGTCGTCCGATTTCCGATCAAGCTCCCTCCCGATCTGTCATACGGCCGAGTGGCGCAGAGCCGTGTCAGTTCGGTCGAAAAGGTGACACGCATCGCGGTGATGACGCACTACCTGAAAGCGCAATACCACCACACCATCATGGTGGCCGAAAAGGGCGGCGCCGACATCATCCATGCGCATTGGGCGATCCCGACGGGCCCGGCGGCGGTGCGGGCGGCTCGCCACCTTGGCGTGCCGAGCGTCATCACCATGCACGGTGGTGACGTGTACGTGAATCCCTCGCAGGGATATGATTTTCCCACTCGCTGGTACGTGAAGCCGGTACTGCGCTGGACGCTCAAGTCGGCCGATGCGCTCAGCGCCATCACCGACGATTGCCGCCGGCATGCCCTGCGCGCCGGCGCCCCGCCCGAATCGATGCGGATCGTGTTCAACGGCACCGATCTGCGACGCTTCAGTCCCTCGGAAAACGGGCGCAAGGCCGACCCTCGCTTCGGCCCGCATATGGTGTTCGCCTGCCGTCAGCTGTTCCCACGCAAGGGCATCCGGTTTCTCATCGAGGCGGCTGCGCAGCTCAAGCCCCGCATTCCCGATCTCAAGGTCGTGATCGCGGGAGACGGCTTCGAGCGCCCCGAGTTGGAGCGGCTCGCGCAGCGCCTCGGAATCGCCGCCGACGTGACTTTCCTGGGATGGGTGCCGAATGCCGACCTGCCGCAGTACTACCGTGCCGCGGCCATTTCGGTCATCCCCTCACTCGAGGAGGGGTTCGGCATTCCTGCGGCGGAGGCGATGGGATGCGAAACCGCCGTCGTCGCGAGCGATGCCGGCGGGTTACCCGAAGTGGTGGAACACGGCGTGACGGGGCTCGTGGTGCCGCGTGGTGACACGCAGGTGCTCACCGCCGCGATGGAAACGCTGTTGACCGATCCTCTGCTCCGGCGCCGCATGGGCGTGGCGGGCCGCGCGCGCGCGCTCAGGATGTTCGACTGGGACCGGACCGCCGAGCAGTTCGAGGAGATTTACCGGGAGACGACGATGAGGATGGCCAGGTGAGCGAGCGGCGGTTCGTCTTCCGCTGGGACATCGATCATCGAGTGTGCGTGACTGATGGGCTTCCGCGGATCAGGGCGGCGTGCCAGGACTTCGGCGTGGCCAACACCTTCTTCGTGAACATGGGCCGGTCCACCAATCTCGCCGAGTGGCTCGGTACCGGCCTCACCCGCTCGCGCGCCAAGCTGGCCGATCGCGATGCGGTGCACCTCATCAAGAAAACCGGCTGGCCGCGATTCATTCTGGAAACCGCACTCGCCCGGCCGGTCGGCCTCAACTTTGTCACCGAGCTGCAGGCCATGCAGGCGGAAGGCCATGAGCTCGGCCTGCACGGCGGCATGGACCACGTGGTCTGGAGCCGGCGGTTTCATGAGCTGGACGAACGGGCGCTGCAGGCCGACGTCAACGAGTCCTACGGGCACTTCATCCGGCACCTCGGCAAGCCCGCGGGATTCTCTTCGCCGGGCTTCTATTCCGACGAGCGCGTCATGCGGCTGCTCGACGGCCTCGGGTTTCTGTACAATGGCGATGGCATCGGTGGCGAGCCGCGCCGCGCCACAGCGACCGGCCGTCCCCTGCGGCACTGGACCCTCCCCGTCACGCTCTCCGGCCCCCGCACGATTCCGTTTCTCGAGTATCATGGCGCGCGCGGCACACCGGAGGATGAGATTCTGCGGCTGCTGCGTGAGCATCTCGACTCGCATGAGCTGGTGATTCTGTACGGCCACCCCTGCTACGAGGGTGTCCACGACGCCCTTCTGCGGAACGTGTTCTCCACGGTTCTCGAGCACGGATTCAGCTTCGTGACGATGCAGTCGGTCGCGGAGCAGCTGCAGTCAGCGGCCGTCGCTCGATGATCCGGGTGATGAGCGTCTTCGGCACCCGGCCGGAGGCGATCAAGATGGCGCCGGTGGTTCGCGCATTGCTCGCGGACCCCGCGCGCTTCGAGAGCCTGGTGTGCGTCACCGCACAGCACCGGACCATGCTCGATCAGGTGCTCGACGTCTTCGGCCTCGTCACCAACGATGATCTCGACCTGATGGTGCCCGGCCAGACGCCCGCGAGTGTCGCCGGCGGAGTGTTGGCGCAGCTGCCCGCCGTGATCAAACGAGCTCGCCCCGACATCGTCCTTGTTCAGGGCGATACCATGACGACCTTCGGCGCCGCGTTCGCCGCATACCTCGAGCGGGTTCCGACGGGCCACATCGAGGCGGGGCTGCGCACCGGCAATCGCTGGCACCCCTTCCCCGAGGAGATGAACCGGGTACTCACCACCCGCATCGCGGCCATCCACTTCGCTCCCACCGCCAATGCGCGCGACGCACTGCTCGCCGAAGGGGTGCCGGCAGGCGACGTGCACCTCACCGGCAACACCGTCATCGACGCCCTGCTGCAGACCATCCGGCCCGACTACGTCTTCCGCACGCCCGCGCTGCGCGGGCTCGATCCGTCGCGCCGCCTGATCCTGGTCACCACACACCGCCGGGAGAGCTTCGGCGCGCCGCTCGAGTCGATTTGCGCGGCGGTGCGCGAGCTGGGCACGCGATTTCCCGACCTCCAGTTCGCGTTGCCGGTCCATCCCAACCCGCAGGTCAAGCAGACGGTCGAGTCCCACCTCCGCGATCTGCCGGGCATGTTCCTCATCGAGCCAGTGGACTACGTCGAATTTGTCAATTTGATGAATCGCGCGTACCTGGTGCTGACCGACAGCGGTGGGGTCCAGGAAGAGGCGCCATCACTCGGCAAGCCGGTCCTCGTGCTGCGCGATGTCACCGAGCGCCCGGAGGGCATCACGGCGGGGACGGCGGTGCTGGTCGGCACCGGTCAGGAGCGCATCGTGGAGGTGGCGAGCGAGCTGATCACCTGCGAGGCGTCCTACCAGCGGATGGCCAACGCGGTCAATCCCTACGGAGATGGACACGCGAGCGACCGGATCCTTGCGGCGCTGGCGGCCCGCTTCGGATGAAGCTCCTCGTCACCGGGGGGACCGGCTTCATCGGCTCCCACCTGGGTGTCGAGGGCAGGCGGCGCGGCGCGGCGGTGGCAGTACTCGGCTTGACGGACCGTCCCGAAGAACAGGCCAACGTGGCGCTGCTGCGCGGCGAGGGCGCCGAAGTGGTCTCGGGGAGCATCACCGATGCGGCGCTCTGCGCCCGAGCCATGACGGGTGCCACCCACGTATTTCATCTGGCCGTGGCCATGCGGGAGGGCGGAAAGCGGGACGAGTTCTTCGAGCGTGTCAACCTCGAGGGAACACGCCGCCTGCTGGAAGCGGCCGTGGCGGGCAGCGTCGAGCGGTTCGTGTACTGCAGCACCATCGGCATCTACGGACACCGCGCGCCGGGCGTCACGCGCGAGGGGTCGCCCCTCTCGCCCGGCAATATTTACGAGCGCACCAAGGTGGCCGCGGAGGCGATGGTCCGCGAGTTCGGCGCGGCGCACGGGCTTCCCGTCGTGATCCTCCGGCCGGCGGATGTCTACGGTCCGCGTGACCAGCGGCTGCTCAAGCTCTTCAGGGGAGTGAGCCGGGGGCGTTTCCCACTCTTCGGCCGGGGCGACGGCCGGCGGCACATGGTTTACGTCGACGACGTCGCCTCCGCATTCTTCATGGCGTGCGAGCGCGGGGAAGCGGTGGGGCAGGACATGATCATTGCGGGACCGGGAACGTGCACCCTGCGGGAGCTGATCGAGACCGTGCAACGCACGGCGGGAGTGCCGCGCTACGGCCGTCAACTGCCGCTCGGGCCGATGCTCGCCGTGGCGGCGGTGGTCGAGGACGTCTCCCGCGTGCTCCATCTCGAGCCGCCGATCTACCGGCGGCGCATGGATTTCTTCCGGACCGATTCGGAATTCGATACCTCGCGCGCGCGGCGCCTGCTCGGGTGGGCGCCGAAGGTGGGCCTGGAAGAAGGCGTGAGGCTCACGTACGAGGACTACCGTCGCACCGGCCTCCTGGAGGACGCATCGTGACCGAGCCGTGGCAACTGCAGCTCTTCAGGCGATCGCTGAAGAAGAAGGCGACGGTCAAGGCGCTGCTCGAGCACCTGCCGCCGGCCGATGGACGGCTCTGTCTCGAGCTCGGCTGTGGCACCGGCCTCACGTCGTATTTTCTTCGGCAGCGCGGCGGCACCTGGATTAGCGCGGACTTCGAGCGGGACCACGTCCGCTCCGCCCGGCAGCTCGTGGGCGACCGCGTGCTTCAGGTGGGCGAGCGAGAGGTACCCTTCCGCACCGCCTCGTTCGATCTGGTGGCCGCGATCAATTTCCTGGAGCACATCAGGAATGACGAGCCGTTTTTCGCGGAGATGGTTCGCGTCCTCAAGCCCGGCGGCGACTTCCTCTTCATGGCGCCCAAGGGTGAGCCCGGGAGGCCCGGGTACGCGCTCAAGCGGCTGCTCGGGTTCACGGCCGACCAGGAGGGGTTCGGCCACGCGCGCGACGGCTATCCCCCGACCGCCACGCGATCGTTGATGGAGCGCAACGGCCTCACGGTCCAGGGGCAGGACGACTACTGCCGATTCTTTACCGAGTCGCTCGAGGATCTCCTCAATTACGCTTATCACCGAAAGGCGATGAAGGCAAAGGACGAGACTGAGCAGGACTTCCACGGAGATACCGCGCCGATGTCGGCCGAAGCGCTCAACAAGGTCGGGACCGCCTACCGGATCTATTCGGCCATCTACCCCGCGCTCCGCGCCTGGACGATGCTGGACGGGCTGATCCCCTTCTCGCCGGGCTACATGATGGTGGCCTGGGGAAAGAAGACGGCCTGACGTGTGCGGCATCGTCGGAAAGCTCGGCCCCGAGGCGATCGACGAGACGGACATCCGCCGGATGTGCGATGCGATCGTGCATCGGGGACCCGACGACTGGGGACGGTTCGTCGAGGGAGGCGTCGGGCTCGGCATGCGCCGCCTGAGCATCATCGACCTCGCGGGCGGGCACCAGCCGATCTCGAACGAAGACGGCACCGTGGTGGTGGTCTTCAACGGCGAGATCTACAACCACGAGTCGTTACGGGCCGACCTGCTCGCGCGGGGACATCGGTTTCGCACGCGGAGCGACACCGAAGTGCTCGTCCATCTCTACGAGGACGAGGGCCCCGGCTTTCTTCCCAGACTGCGGGGCATGTTCGCGTTCGCCATCTGGGACCGCGGCGCCAACCGCCTCCTCCTCGCCCGCGATCATTTCGGCCAGAAGCCGCTGTTCTATACCGAGTCAGCGGGCCGGCTCGCATTTGCCTCCGAGGTCAAGGCGCTGCTCGCCGATGACCCGAGTCTCGCCACGCTTGCTCCCGCGGCGCTCGACCAGTATCTCACGCTCCGCTTCGTACAGCCGCCCGACACCTTCTACGAGAAGGTGCGCTCGCTGCCGCCCGCGCACTTCATGGTGCGCGACGAGCGCGGGACGCGCATCGAGCGCTACTGGGACCTCGACTACGGTCCCAAGTGGAGCTACTCGGAAGATGAAACGCTCGATCGCATCGACGAGCTGGTCGAAGAGTCGGTCCGATTGCACCTCACCAGCGATGTCCCGGTCGGCGCGTTCCTCAGTGGTGGGCTGGACTCCACGCTCATTGCATCCTACGCATCGAAGGTCCTGGGCAGCGAGCTACGCACCTTCTCGATGGGCATCCCGTTCCGCGACCTGAACGAGCTGCCCGCGGCTGCTGCAGTGGCGGCCCGCTACGGCACACGACACTTCGCCGAGGAGGTGAGTCCGTCCATCGTGGCCGATCTTCCGCGTCTCGTATCGGCGCTCGACGAGCCGGCCGACCCGCTCTCGATTTGCCTGCTCCACCTCGCGAAGATGACGGCGCGGGAGGTGAAGGTGGTGCTCGGCGGCGATGGGGGCGACGAGTTGTTCGGGGGATACGACCGCTACGCCGCCGACCGCTGGCTCGACGTGTACGGCGCCGTCCCCGAGCCGGTGCGCGACCTCGTGGCCCGCCAGATCCTCGGCCGGCTCCCCGATCAGTTCACCTTCAAGAGCGTGACACACAAGCTCCGGTGGGTGGATCTCATGGCGCGGAAGACGGGTGGGGAACGCTACGCCGAAAGCCTGCAGTATTTCTGGTTCAACGAGGCGCACCGGCTGGAGCTCTATACCCCCGAGTACCGCGCGCGGCTGGCCGGGCATCGCGCCGACGCCTGCCTGCTGGAGCTGTTCGCGTCGTCGAAGGCCCAGGCGCCGGCCGACAAGATGATGTACGTCGATATCATGTCGAAGCTGCCGGGGCAATCGCTCACGATCCTCGATCGCGCTACGATGGCCTACAGCCTCGAATCGCGCTCGCCGTTCCTCGATCCGCGTCTCGCCGAGTTCATGGCGCGCGTGCCGGTGTCGCTCAAGATCAAGGGCCGCCGGCTCAGATACATGGAACGCCGCCTCGGCGAGCGCTACCTCCCGGCCGAGGTGCTCCGGCGCCCCAAGCAGGGATTCGCCTCGCCGCTGATGTACATCCTGGAAGACGAGGTGCGCTCGCTCGCGCCGCGGCTGCTGCTCCGGAGCGAGCTGGTGCGCGACGGCTACCTCCGCGGCGAGCGAATGCGCGAACTGGTGACCGAGCATCTCGAGCGAAGGCGCGACCATGGCAATCGGATCTGGCTGCTGCTTGCCGCGGAGGTGTGGTACCGGCGGTACATCGGCCGGCGATCGACGGCCGATCTCGAAATGGAAATGCTGGAGCGGGGGCCCGACTCCTCCGGCGCACTGGCGAGGAGTGCGCGTTGACGGCGCGCATGCCGGCGCCGGCCACGGATCGTGCGACGAGCGGGCCAGCCGATGCCGCCATGCTGTTGCTCTCGTCGTACGACTGGGAGAGTGACCGGGAGCGGATCACGCTGGGCGATGCGATCCAGCGATTCAGGGATGTGAATGGCTACGTCGGTCTGCCCAAGCCGGCCAAGCCGGCATTTCTCAAGGTATTCCGGCGGCTCATCAA
>JBDTTA010000116.1:0-8115 GCA_039930845.1 Gemmatimonadales bacterium | reverse complement strand
GAGTCGTTTGCCAGCCGGCTCGACGAGTTCTTCTCCGCGCTCCCCGTCGAGGGGATGTACGCGGTCGAGCTGCGCAATGAGGAGTTTCTCACGCCCATGTATTTCGCGGTGCTGCGGGAGCACGGAGTGGCCCACGTGTTCAACTCCTGGACGCGCATGCCTGCCATCGGCGACCAGCTCGATCTTCCCGGCTCGCTTTCGGCGCCGTTCATCGTCGCGCGTGCGCTGCTCCGGCGTGGCCGCAGCTACGATGAGGCGGTAGACGCCTTCGCGCCATACGACAGGATCCAGGACCCCAACCCCGAGCTCCGTGGCGATCTCGTCCGCCTGATCGAGACCGCGGTGCACGCCCGGATTCCAGCGTATCTCCTGGTGAACAACCGCGCCGAAGGAAGCGCGCCGCACACCATCGCCGAGGTGGCGCGACTGCTGCCGGAGCCAGTCCGGTGACGCAGCGTCCCGGCATCATCCGCTACGCCGCGCTGTCGCTGGTGGCCGCGCTGATCACCATCTCGCTCAAGGGCGCCGCCTACCTCCTCACCGGTTCCATCGGACTCCTCTCGGACGCGCTCGAGTCGCTGGTCAACCTGGTGGCGGCAGTAGTCGCGCTCATCGCGCTGTCCGTCGCGGCCAGGCCGGCCGACGAAGACCACGCCTACGGCCATACCAAGGCCGAGTATTTCTCGAGCGGCTTCGAAGGTGGGCTGATTCTCATCGCCGCGGCCAGCATCATGGTCAGCGCGGGCCGCCGGTTGCTCGATCCGCAGGCGATCCATGACCCTGGAGTCGGCATCGCCATCACCGCGGCGGCTACCCTCGTCAATCTCGGCGTGGCGAGGGTGCTCTTCCGGGCGGGCCGGCGGTACGAATCGATCGCCCTGGAGGCCGATGCCCAGCACCTCATGACCGATGTCTGGACCTCCGTGGGCGTAATCGTGGGCGTCGCCGCGTCGGCCGCGACCGGATGGCACCGGCTCGACGCGATCGTCGCAATCGTCGTCGCCGCCAACGTGCTGCGCATGGGCATCCCGCTGGTCCACCGCTCCATGCTCGGCCTGCTCGACACCGCCCTCCCCGAGGAGTCCCGCCGGAAGATCACCGACATTCTCGAGTCCCACGCGCCTGATGGCGTACGCTACCACGCCCTGCGCACCCGTCAGGCCGGCGCGCGCCGCTTCATCTCGTTTCACATCCTGGTGCCGGGAGACTGGAGCGTGCAGAAGGGACACGATCTCCTCGAGGAGATCGAGGAGCAGGTGCGCGCGGCCATTCCGAACAGCAGTGTTGACACCCACCTCGAGCCGATCGAGGACCCTGTGTCGTGGAACGACCTTCGATTGGAGCGGGCGGACTAGAGCGCGGCGAAGGCGCGAACCGGCCAGGTGCCGAAGCCGGCGACCTTGGGCGGCACCGCCGAAAACTGGAATCCCCTGTCGGGCAGGGGAGCGAGATTGCAGAGGTGCTCGACGATGGGAATGCCGGCGCCAAGCAGGGTGGAGTGCACCGGCCGCGCGGAGTCCTCGAGATCGTCGATGTTGAGCGAATCGATTCCCACCAGCACCGCCCCCCGCTCCACCAGATACGTCGCGGCATCCGCCGTCAGGAAGGGATTGCCCGAGAGATACCGCGGCGTCCCCCAGTGCGCGTCCCATCCGGTGCGTATCAGCACCGCCCTGCCCGTCACTTCATGCCCCTCGAACGCCTCGGGACCGATGCCCCGCGCGCGGCCCGCGCCCTGGACCACGACGGCATCGAGATGGGCCAGCGAATCGAGAGAGAGCTCCGACAGATCCTTGCCGTCGGCGTACCGGTGGAACGGCGAATCGACGTAGGTGCCGGTGTTCGCCACCATCTCGATCTTGCCGATCTGGAATTCGACGCCGGGCGCGTAACGGCCGCGCGAGGCCTCGCGGCTCAGGAAATCGCAGATGACGGGCCCAGGCAGACCCGGATAGGTGGTCATCCCGTCGACGACGGTATGACTCAGGTCGATGAATCGCATGTGCGCAGGATCAGCAGGTGAGGGCGTGGAGCTCGCCGCCGACGCCGGCCAGCTCGCACATGCGGGCGATTGTCTCACCGATCTTGTTGTTCGGTGTCGAGGCTCCGGCGGTAATGCCGATCATTCCGGACGCGGGCAGCCACTCGCCGGTCTGCACTTCGCACTTGGATCCGATCGGCTGGTGGCGAATCGAGCCGCTGTGGACATCGATGCCCGCCGCGTCCTCGATATGATAGGTCCGTACGCCTCGTGAGCTCACCAGCGCCGCCAGGTGGCAGGTATTGCTCGAGTTGTAGCCGCCAACCACCACCATCACGTCGAGCGGCTCGTCGAGCAGGGCGAGCACCGCGTCCTGCCGTTCCTGCGTCGCCGAGCAGATGGTGTCGAACGAACGGAAATGCGAGGCCACCGCGTTCGCGCCATACCGTCGTTCCACGCTGCGGCCGATTTCTGCCGCGATCGCAAGCGACTCGCCCGAGAGCATCGTCGTCTGATTCGCGATTCCCACGCGCACCAGGTCCGCGGCAAAGTCGAATCCCGGCGAGCTGGCCTCCGCGAAGCGCGCGTTGAGCGCGGCGGCATCGCCCCCGCGCTCAATGAAGTCGCAGAGGATGCGCGCCTCGTCCATGTTGAAAAGCACGAGGTAACGGCCCCCCGGGTACTTCGTCACCTGACTCGCGGTGGCCTTCGTTTCCTCATGGTAGTGCTTGCCGTGAATGATGGCCGTGAAACCGTCTCTCGCGTAGCTCTCAACCCGTTTCCAGACGTTGAGCACCGACCCGCAGGTGGTGTCCACCAGCACGCATCCGATGGCGCGAAGCTGATCGAAGTCGCTCCTCGTGACGCCGAACGCGGGAAGGATGACGACATCGGCCGCGGTGATCGCGGAGAAATCGAAGCCGTTCCGGTCCTCCTGCAGCAGGAACTGGATGCCCATGTCGCGCAACTTCTGATTGACGTGCGGATTGTGGATGATTTCGCCGACGAGATAGAGGGTGCGATCGGGAAACTTGAGGCGGGTTTCGTAGGCGTAGTCCACGGCCCGGTCCACACCGTAGCAGAAGCCGAACTCGCGGGCGAGCCGGAAGGTGAACGGCCCCACCGTCAGCCGATAGTCCCGGCCGCGCAGGGTCTCCACCACGGTGCTGTGGTAGTCGACGGTGAGCTGGCTCTCGATTTCGGCCTTGAGCCCGAATCCGCGCCGATAATACGTGCTGTCCATGGCTCTAATCTATACTCGCACCCGAATCGGAAGACGGCTTGCGGGGCACGCATCCCCGGCCCGCCGGACCGGGGACGAGATGGCTGAACGTGCCCCGGATCGTGAGCTTCCCGCCGTCGGTCACCGAATGTCCGTGGGCCACGATGACACCCGCGAACACCCCAGGCGGAATTTCCTCTACTTCGACGGTGCCGCTGTCTCCCTGAAATCCCCTGATGGACGTTTCGGCAAACCACCTGAGCGCGACCGACGCGGCGGGTGGCGAGCTGTCGGCCCTGGCAGGAGGCAGCACCGGGTACGTCCCAGCCCCGAATGTGGACTTTGCGTAGAGCGCGAGGGCAATGCCGGTGTCGCCGCGGACAGCGAGGATCTCCAGCATGCGGAGCGAGTCGCACCACTCGGCCACGAGAGGCGCCGCGATCTTGCCGCTGTCGGCGCCGATCCATCTGGCCTCGAGGAAGGGACCGCCCTGCTTCTCCTCGGGAACGCGCTCGCACCCCACCGCGAACGACACGGCCAGCGCCAGTGAGAGCAACGCGCTCCCCCTCACCGCGCCGCCTGCACGACGATATCGAAACGCATATTGCCTCCGATGTCTGGCGAAATCGGGTGGCTCAGATCCAGACGCAGGATGCCGTCGAACACGGACAACCCCACGCCCGCCCCGATGAGCGCCTTGCTCGAGAAGAGATCGTCCACGCGGGCGGCTTGCCCCGCATCGGCGAACAGTACCGGACGGAGACGGCCGCGTATCGGCGCGATATCGAGTCGCGCCGCCCAGAACGCCTGTCCGCTGAGCGCGCCGTATTCGAAGCCGCGCACCGTGGACACGCCGCCGAGCCGGAACAGCGCCTGGGGAAGAGTCGGATTCGTGGCGACGCCCGCCTTCACATCGAGCGTGGCGCCCCGGCGCCCGCCGAAATCCTGGCGAATCGCTCCGTACACCCGGCCCGTTGACCGCCCATCGCCCGCCTGTAGATCGGCCGTGACCCTCCATCTGCGTTTGCCGTACCCGTCGAGTCTCGCCCAGAACGACCCGTACGTGCCCTCGGCCACCTGCGGATTCGGCGGAAAGAGACCGCTGCCGCCGAAAAAATCGTTGATCGCGGACCTGGCCTCGCGGTCCACGCTCTCCTCGCGCTGCACGTTCACGCCCAGGCCGAGCGCGAGGGCCATCCTGAGCGGCACCTCGTAGGCGAGCGAGACGCCATGAACCAGCAAGTAATCGCCGTTGTCGTGGGCGGCAAAGAGCGCATCAAGCGAATTGCCGAACCCATGCCCCGGGGCGAACGGGTCGAGGGCGGAGATCTCACGATACCCGCTCAGCATGAAGCGTCCACCCGGCGCGTCCCGCAGTACGGTGAGCCTGCCCGCGACCCGCTGGTCGCTCAACCCATAGCGAACCGTGCCGTACAGCCGGGCGTACGCGATGCCGGGGACGCGGACCCGGTACCCGACCCCAAAGGAGAGTCCCTGCACTCGGTCGTACCGCACGATGTCGGTCAACCGCTCGTAGGCAATGCCGTGGGCGGGCGAGTCGGAAAACGAATCCGCCGCGACGCGCTCGATCGGCGGGGCGGCGGGACTGGAGTCAGGAGAAGTGGTATCGGGTGGGGATGCTTGAAGCGGCGCAGCGGAGAGCAGCAGGATCAGGAAGTTTGCGCCCATTTGCTCCGGCCGTCTCGATGAAGCCCGTACGCCTTGAGACGACGCCAGAGAGTGGTCCGGCTGATGCCCAGGTGCTTGGCTGTCTCCGCGAGCTTCCAGTTATGCGCGTCAAGCGTCTTGACGATAGCCTCCTTTTCCCGGGCCGCCAACGTGGTGGCCCCTTCGACCCCGGGAATGAACATCGCTTCGCCAAGCTCGAGGGTGCCAACGCGGAGTGGGCGGAGCCGACCGCCGAGCGCGGCAAGCCGCGGTTGGAGATCGAGGGCGCCCTCTGAGAGCTCGAGGCCTTCCAGCGCCTCACGGGCCTGCTGATTGGCGTACAACAACTTGCCGGCAACGTCGAAGACGATGACCCCCTCGCTGAACCCATCGAGGAGGGCCTTGGCCAACGGGGAGAACACCGAAGGCATGGAGTTCAACGGGAGCGTGTCAGGCATGGATGAAATACGCCGTCAAGGAAGTCGGGGTTTCAAATGTGGACGTGTGAGAGCGATTTGTCACCACCGCACCTATCGCCTTACCGTGACCCACTCTCATCAAGACGCCCGCGGCGCACCGGGGTGCACATTGGAGCGTCGAACCCCTCCCTCATCTGCGGCGGCCTCGCCGGCCCGGAGGGCGACTGCCCCCTCGCCGGCCACCCTGATGGCCGCCCCGATGATCTCCCCTCGGGCGATCCCCATCGTCGCCCCGGCGCGCCTCGGGCGCTCGGCGCAGCATCGCCTGGAGCTCCGGCACCGAATCGGCGAGAATGGGAGCATGCCGGCCGCGCTGCACGGCAAAGTAGAGCGGTCGGTCGAGCATCGGCAGCTCGTCCTTCCGGAGTCGTTTGGCCTGTCCCTGCCGGAGCCGCACCCTGACGATTCCCTCGCCGTTCACCACCTCGTAGTCGAGTGGCGCCGCGTCGCCGTGAATGCGCAGCATCGAGGGCAGCGCCTCCAGTCGCTCCCGCGTGGCCGCGTCCACGAGCGCTTCCGGGTCGAGCACGATCGGAGTGCGCTGGAAATTCTCCCAGCTGTCCACCCGTTCCAGCTGCTGCCGGATGCGGGTCCGCACCGCGTCGGGTGAGGCCGGTGGCAGCGTCGCTCCCGAGCGCCGCCAGAGCTCATCGAGGCTGGCGATCGCTCGGCGGACCCTGCCCTGATCCGGATGGGTCGTCTCGCCGGCGACGACCGCATTCGCGAGCACGGCCCGCGCGTCGGAACGCAGCGCTTCCGGGATGGTGCCGCTGACCGGCTCGACGTCGGTGTCGAGGTCGAAACCGAAGTAGGAGCGGCGGCGCTCGACCGCGAGCCCCTGGTGCGCGCGCGTTCCGCCGACCATCACCCTGGGTGGGCCCATCGAGGAATACTCGCGCACCAGATCGTAGGAGAGTGTCGTGCCCTCGATGCCGGCACGAGGGGTCCCGAACCGGTCGGCAAAGAATCGCAGATTGCCCGCGACGGCGCCCCAGCTCCCCGCGACCGACGTCTTCGATACCCTCGCCTCCTGACCGTCGGCGGTATGCTCATCGATCACGAGGTCGAACGGCATGATGCGCGCGAGGAGATCGGCCCACTCGCGCCGCAGCTCCTTCGACGCATACGGTAACTGCTTCGGCAGCGCGAGCTCGATCGAGCGATACACCGAGGCCACGCCGAGCGCCGCGTCCTCGATCGACTTGACCAGCACGCCGCGGCGCTCCGCCCATTCCGCGAGACCGTCCTCGAAGAGATGCCTGGGCAGTCCGTACACCTTCCCCAGATATCCATGCTGGTTGACCGCCTCCGCGTAGATGTTATACGCGGTGAGATGGTCGCTTCCGTTCACGATCACGCCGTGGAGGTCGCGTTCCTCACGCGTCATCCGGTGCAGCGAATCGATGTTGGAAGAGACGGCGACGAGCGGAATGAGCGACTCGCCGGCGTGCACGAGTAGCTCTCCCCAGGCCCGGTCCACCGGCAGCGCCTCCACCTCGCGTCCGTACGCCGTGAGCCGCCCTCCCTCGACCAGGCCTCGCGAGGTGAGCAGGTCCAGCGCTCGCCGATAGGCCGTCCGGTCGAGCGCCACGGGAAGATCGAGATCGCGCGCGTCCACTCCGAGCGCGGCACACGTCATCGCCACCCGCTCCGCGTCGCCGGCGAGCTGGAATTCCGGCGGCGTGGGTTTGAGCTGATCGAAGGCCAGCGCGCGGTCGCTCAGGAGCACGACCTCGCCATTGGGCACTCGTCCATGGACGCGGCCCGCCATCTGGAGGATCTCGTTGGCGCCAAGGTAGAGACGGTGGAGGACGTTGCGCCCCCGCTCGACGACGTTCCCGTAGCGGGCATCGTAGATCACCACGGTATCGAGCCCGCGGACGTTGAGCGCCGATTGTCCCGCAGCCGTCATCGCCAGGAGGAAGGGGCGCTCGACCTCGCCTTCGAGAAAGGGGCGGATGACGCGGATCGGTTCGCCGCCGTGATAGAACGCGGTCGTCAGCCGTTTCCACTGCTCCCCCAGCTCCTCCGCCAGGCGCTCGACTTCCGCTCGCGTTGGGACGAACACAGCGACACCGCGCCGCTCCTTGATGACGTGACGGATGTATTTCTCGTTGAGAAACTCCCCCGGCGTCTGCGGAAGCACCCTGACCGTGGCCTTGAGCGCCGGATCGAAGGCGTGCGTCTCCAGGACCGATCCGCTTTCGAGATAGCGGGCGTAAAAGGTCGGGTCCACCGTCGCGCTGAGCCAGATGAACCGGCAGCGGGCGCGCTTGCCGAGTGCAAGACAGAGCTCGAGCTCGGCGGAGGTCTGGTGGATCTCGTCCACGATGATCGTGTCGCGACCGGTGATCAGGTCGTCCTGGAACCACCGGCGGGCGATCCCGGTCGTGACGATCACCACGTTCCAGCTCGGCGTTTCCGGTGTGGCCTCGCGCTCGCGGTTGACGACGCCGACTGCCAGCGAGGTCCGGAGGATCGCCTCGGCTATCGGCCGGATGGCGAGTGTCTTTCCAGTGCCGGTGCCCGCGACGATGCCGAACCCCTTCTCCGACGCGGCGAGCGCGCGCACCTCGTCGCCGTGCTCGCGCTCAAGCAGGGTGTCGAGGTGGAGGCCGAGTGCGAGCTCGATCGTTTCGCATGCCGCGCGGGTTGGGGCGATGACGATGATTCGGCCGGTCGGATGCGGCGCGTGGCGGTAGGCGTCCGGATCGGGCGGAAGGTGATGGTCTCGAAGCGGATGCATGCCGCAAGATAGGGCGGTA